>JBKDQC010000509.1:0-1828 GCA_046342295.1 Deltaproteobacteria bacterium
GCGTGCGTCCGATCGACTCGCGTGCGTCCGATCGACTCGCGTGCGTCCGATCGACTCGCGTGCGTCCGATCGACTCGCGTGCGTCCGATCGACTCGCGTGCGTACGGGCGACCATCGCGAAGAGCTCTTGGCTCGTCGGCCACACCTTCTCGCGGCGGGAAGGTCGCGTCGAAGGCGTCGAGGCGTGCAGCGGTGTCAGCCCTCCGGGACCGCGAGCAGCGCACCGAGCGCGCGCTTCGCCGCGTCGCGCACGCGCGGCGTCTCGAGCGACTCGTTCAGGATCGCCGCCGAGTGGGTGAGCGTCACGACCAGCGGCTCTCGTGCCGGGGGGCCGTCGGCGCGGCCGTGACGCGAGAGGCCACGCGCGGCCTCGTCGTCGACGAGGCGATCGAGGTGGTCGAGCTCGCCGGCGGCGAGGTAGGCGGCGTTCGGGTTGCGCCTGCGGAGGATGTCGACCGCGTCGACGAGCCACGACGCGGGGAGGGTGTCGGCGAGCGCCGAGGCGAGCGTCGAGTCTCGGCGCGCGATCGCCACGGCGAGCCGATCGTACGGGTCGCCCTCCGCCCGAGCGAGGATCGCCGCGCGAAGCTCCTCGCGCGCGTTCCACAACGCGGCGAGCATCGCGCTCCGCGTCTCCAGCGGCATCTGGCAGACGCGCGCCACGAGGTCGGCGGGGTCTTTCGGGACGTCGTGGAGGCGACGCGAGAGCTCCGTCGTCTTCCGGATCAACGCGACGAGCGCATCCGCGTCGAGCTCGGAGACGGTCGTGCTCACCGAGAGCGCGCCGCCCGCGAGCGTCACGTCGCGCCCCATGCAGAGCGAGACGAGCGAGCGCTCCACGTTCGGCGTCACGACCTCGCACCAGCGCACGAGATCCCCCTCGAGAACGGCCAGGGCCTCCAGGTACGGAAGCAGCCCCGCGCGCCCCTTTCCGCGTCGGAGCGCGATCCCTTCCGGTGCCGCGACGTGCACGAACCCTCGCCACCACGTGCTCTCCGAGACGAGCGAGACACGCACGGCCGCGCCTTCGACCTCGCCGCGAAGCTCTTCCGCGGTCCGGCGGAGCCCGAGCCGCCGCGCCGCCGCTTCCCACGCGCGCATGTGCTTCGCCCGCAGCGAACGCCGCGACAGCGCGTCCACCTGCTTCGGAAAGAACACCAACGCCACGACGCCGACTCCGACGGCGACGAGCGCGACGAGGCCGAGCAGCTCGAAGATTCCCATCTCTCCCTCGATCCGCGGTGAGGTTCTCCGTTTCGGTGGCGTTCTGCCAACGGGATCCTCGGATGTGGCGTTCCTGATTCGACCACCGCCACTCGTGCGCGCCGCCTGGTCGCGGCTCGGTGGTCGGAGCGTGACGAAGCCCCGAGATCGTCCACGACGCGTGTCGGCGGGGCCGGTTCGAGGTGCGACCCTCGCGTGCGCCTCGGCGAGCATGAGCTCTTCGAGCGTGCTCGCGATCGCACGCGCGGTGCCGGGGAGCTCACGAACCGCCTCGTAGCGGCCGAGCGTGGGCGCCGTCGCGATCGCGTGCGCCACCACCGCATCGAGGCCCGCGCCCTCGAGCGCGCTCTCGCCCCGGCGCAGCAACGAGGAGCGTGCGAGCCGCAGCGCCAGCTCCGCGAGCGTCGTGGGCTCGATCGCGGCTGCGGAGCCACGCTCCGACGCGACACGCCGGACGAGCTCCCGGCCCGCCTCGCGGGTGGGTGCGATCACGGTGACCGTCTCTCGCCGATCGAGCGCCGCACGCACCACAGCCAGCGCCGCATCCACACGCCGCGCGGCGCTCGCCGACTCGAAGAGCACACGATCCACGCGCGGAGGATAC
>JBKDQC010000510.1:0-3615 GCA_046342295.1 Deltaproteobacteria bacterium
GCGGTCGAGCGCGTACCCCTTCGCGATCCCGCCGGAGCCGATCGCCATCCCGGCGCGACGCAGCGACACCGTGCTCGCGTCGGCGGCCACCGACATACGCGCGTGGGGGACGGTCGGCTGGCGCGCGGGCGGCTCCTCCCCCTCCGGGGCGGGACGGGCGGTGAGGTGCGGCAGCGCGGGCCCAGAGCCGCTCCCCTCGGCGCGCGGCCTCTCACGCGGCTCCTCGGAGGCGCCGCTGCAGCCGCTCGAGACACCAGCGCAGCACGCGAGAGCGGCGGCGAGCAGGGCGAAAGACGAAACACGGGACATCAGGGGCGAGCGTATCGAACCCACGCGCCGCGGACGAGCCGCGCGAGCGCGCCCGCCGAGATCGGAACGCGCTATGTTCGCGCCGTGTCTCGCCAACGCTCGTGGCTCGTCCGGACGGCGCTCACCCTCGCGTGCGCGCTCACAGTGACTTCGCTCGCGCCGGGCTGGGCTCGGGCGATCGGAGAAGACGGTGAGATCGACGTCCGCGTCGTCCGCTACGACGGCGGGCATCACCGCCCCCGCGAGACCGCGCCCCGGCGTCTGGCGTGGGAGCTGCGCAAGAGGACCTCGATCGACGCGCGCCTCGAACCGAGCGAGGTACGCCTCGACGATCCATCGATCTTCGCCACGCCATTCCTCTACTGGGCCGGCGACGTCGCGTTCCCGCCGCTCTCGGAGCCCGAGGTCGTGGGCCTGCGGCGCTTCGTCACCCTCGGCGGCATGGTGCTGGTCGACGATGCGTCCGCGAGCCGCGAGCCGGAGGGGTTCTGGGGCTCGGTCCGCCGCGATCTCGCCCGGGCGCTTCCCGACCACCCGATCGCTCCGCTACCGAGCGCGCACACGGTGTTCCGATCGTTCTACCTGCTCGATCGTCCCGAGGGACGCGTCGCGGGGCCCGATCACCTCGACGCCATCGTGATCGACGAGCGCGCAGCCGTGATCCTCAGCGCGCACGACCTCGGCGGCGCATGGTCGCGCGACGTGTACGGCAACTGGACCCACCCGGTGGAGCCGGGTGGAGACCTGCAGCGCGAGCGCGCGATCCGCCTCGGGGTGAACGTCGTGCTCTACGCGCTCTGCCTCGACTACAAGGACGATCAGGTCCATGCGCCCTTCATCATGCGGAGACGCAGCAGCGGACGTGCCCCCGACGTAGGCGAGTGATGGACGCGGTGTCGCTCGACGTCCCGGGGGGCGCGCTCTCCGCGCTCGCGCTCGCGCTCGCGCTCTTCGCAGGCGTCGTGCTCTCGATGCGATCGGTCGCGAGCACGGCGGCGCCCCGGCGCGTCGCGCTCGTCGCGCTGCGCGTGCTCACAGCGCTCGGTGCCTGGCTCGTCGCGGTGCAGCCGACGTGGATCGAGGAACGAACCGACGACGAGCCAGGACGCCTCGCGGTGCTCCTCGACGTCTCGCGTTCCATGCGCGTCGGAGGCGACCGCGATCCGCAGGGCTCTCGCATCGCGCGCGCGCGCTCGCTCGTGCCGCGTTGGCGCGAAGAAGCCTCGGCGCAGGGCGTGCCGCTCGTCGCGTTCGGTCGGTCGAGCCAACCGCGCAGCTTCGACGAGGCCGAGGCGAGCTTTCTTGCGATGGAGGACGACACGCGCCTCGGTGACGCGCTCGAGGAAGCCGCGGTCGACGCGACGGCCGTCGTCGTGGTCTCGGATGGGGCCGACCTCGCCGGCGGGGCGCTCGAGCGCGTGGAGCAGACCGGGCTCCGCGTGCACGCTGTGTTCGTCGGTGACCGCGAGCCCCTCGTGGACGACGCGATCGCACACGTCGAGTACGACCGGGTCGGCTTCGTGCGTCGCCCGGTGCGCATCCGCGCCGAGCTCCGCTCCCACGGCCAGCCCGCCCACGTGGTGGCGCTCGCGCTCTACGAGAACGACACGCTCACACGCGAGCTCCGCGTGGAGCTGCCGGAGGACGGCGCGGCGGAGGTCGAGCTCGAGGTGACGCCTCCCGCGACCGGACGCGCGCTCTACCGGCTCGCGCTGCCGCACATGCCGAGCGACGCGGTCGCCGAGAACGACGAGCGGGCGCTCCTCGTGCGCGTGCAGCGAGACGACCTGCGCGCGCTGCTCGTCGCCGGTCGGCCGAGCTGGGATCAGCGCTTCCTACGCTCGTTCCTCAAGCGAGACGCGACGACCGATCTGATCTCGTTCTTCATCCTCAGGAACACGGCCGACATGACGATGGCCGACTCCGACGATCTCGCCTTGATTCCGTTCCCGACGGACGAGCTCTTCAACGAGCACCTCGGCAGCTTCGACGTCGTGATCTTCCAGAATTTCGATTACGCGCCCTACCAGATGGAGGTCTACCTCCCGCGTATCCGCGAGTACGTGGAGCGGGGAGGCTCCTTCGCGATGATCGGTGGGCCGCTCTCGTTCTCACGAGCGGGCTACGCCGAGACGCCCGTCGGCGACGTGCTGCCCGTCGAGGTCCTGCCCTCCAGAACGCCCGAGAGCCGCGCCCTCCGCACCGACGCGTTCCAGCCGCGCATCTCCGACGCGGCCCGCTTCCACCCCCTCGCACAGCTCGCGTCCGATCCGCGCGCGAACGAGCTCGCGTGGCAGGAGCTCGCGCCGCTCGAGGGCCTCAACGTCGTCGCCCGCCTACAGAACGACAGCCAGCGCGTGCTCGAGCACCCGAGCGCGCGCGACGACGACGGCCGACCTCTGCCGGTGCTCGCGGCCGGGAGCTTCGGACGCGGCCGGGTCCTGGCGCTGATGACCGACACGAGCTGGCGGTGGGGAATCACCACGGGCGGCGCGACTGGAGACGCCTCGGCGTACGAGCGCTTCTGGGATACCGCGCTCCGCTGGCTCGCGCGCGACCCGCTGCTCGAGCCCTCACGTGTCTCGACCGACCGCGAGCGCTACGGTCCCGGGGCGAGCGTGCGTGTCGAGGCAACGCTGCGCGACGTCGGCTACCAGCCCTTCGCCGACGAACGGATCCGGATCCGCACGCTCGATGCGCGAGGCGGCGAAGTGCGCTCCGTCGAGGCGCGGACGGACGCCGCGGGTCATCTCTCGGCAGAGCTCGCTGCGCCGGCCGAGGCTGGAGGCTACCGCGTCGTCGCCGAGCGGCTCGACGCCCGCGACGGAAGGCTCTCGAGGGCGCAGGCCCCCGGCGCCGCGGCCGAGCTCGCGCGCCGTCTGGCCGAGGAGGTCTTCGTCGTCGAGCTCGGCGGCGAGGAGCTCGCCGACCCGCGGGCGGACGAGTCGGTACTGCGCACGCTCGCCGAGCGAACGGGAGGACGCTTCGCGACCCTCGACGACGTCGGGGCGCTCGAGAGCTTCGACGCTTCGCGCTCGCGGGTACGAGAGGTGGTACGGCGGCGCCCCTTCGCGAGCGCGCTGTGGGTCGTCGGTCTGCTCGTCGCGTTCGGGATCGAGTGGATCGTCAGACGCCGCTGGGTGGGCTGAGCCGGCGTAGCGTGAGGCGCTCAGAGCATGAGTCACTTGGATTGACTCATGCTCTGACGTTTCTTGCCGGAGGGTCTGGCCGCAGCCCCTCCCTCTCGCCGAGTGAATCGGCGAGAGCCTCCCTCCCGCCGATTCGAGCCCGTGGCACCCGCATCGA
>JBKDQC010000511.1:0-1719 GCA_046342295.1 Deltaproteobacteria bacterium
CGGGCGAGAGCCGACACTCCGAGCCGTCGCTCCAGCAGAACCCGACCGAGTCCTCGTAAGGGCCTCCTCCGAAGCCGAACGGAACCTCGCTCGGGCTGCCGTCGATCCGCGCCGAGAAGCGCCCGTTCATCGTCTGGCATCCCTCGTCGAGCCCGCAGAGCCGCGCGAGGAAGCGGCCCCAGATCACCTCGCCCGTGCGCCCGATGATCTCGACGTCCACCGCTCCGCCCTCGACATCGCTGTCGCGGCCCGAGACGGCTCCGCCGAGCCGCTGGCGCACGGCGGCGCCGTCGGCGCCCACGTAGCGGCCCACCTCCAGCGATGGCACGAGGATCCCCAGATAGGCGAAGGCATCTTCATCGCTCGCGTATCCGAGGTCGAAGACCGTCGCCTCCCCGGGTTGTCGCCGCACGCCGCGTCGGTCGGTCGAGGGGATCCAGTCTTCCGAGACGAGCCCGCGGAGATCGATCGACTCCGTTGGCCAGGACACCGGCCCGCCCGCCGTCCAGACATGCGCGCCGCAGTCTCCGCCGAGCGGCGGATAGCCGTCGGGGATGCCGAGCGTGTTCGGGCAGGCGTTCGAGGGGCCGGGCGGGGGCGAGCCGGGCGTCGGGCTCTGCGGCTCGCCAGGCGCCGGAGCGGAGACGCCGCGGCATGCGGCGAGTGTCAGGAGGCCCGTCGCGAGCCAGCGGGCAGTGTTGCGAGTCGACATGGGATCTCCAGCGTCGTGAGGGGGTTGTCGGAGGTGGCCTCAGAAGCGCAGCGCGAGCGAGCGGCCGTCGAAGGCGACGTGCCGTGGCCGCACCGGTCGCGTGACGAAATTCGACACGATGCAGAGGGTCAGCCCGACGAGCTCGAGCACCCCGAGCGCGCCGACGAAGATCTGGTCGGCCAGGTGGTCTTCGCGGGCGAGCTGTAGGAACGGGCCGACGACGGGGACGAGCAGGAGCCCGAGCGCGTCGAGGTCCTGGTCCGCCTCGGCCCGGAAGGAGCCGAAGCCGGCAGCCAAGAGCCACGACGCGAAGGTGGTGATGGAGCCGGTGATGTAGAGCGCCGGCAGCGGCTGTTCGCTCGGCGCGGCGGGGATGTTCTGCGCGTGGGCGCTCGAGGCGGCACCGACGAAGAGAGCGAGCGCGAACAGCCCGGAGCAGAGGGTACGAGTCAGGGTCATGGGCCGCCTCGTGAGCAGCCCGCATGCCAGATCGCCCAGAGCCCGGACCGAGGAGATTGCGGCCGAAACATGGAGACGCCGAGGCCTACGGGCGCCGCGCCTTCGACGCGGCCCGTACGGACGTACGTACGGTGGATCGCCGCTCGACACCCGGTGTCCGGGTTTCTGTTTACGATGGGCGCCGTGGAGCCCACCAAGACGCTGCGTCGTGACCTGCCCGCCGAGGAGCGACGCACGCCCGCGCTGCTCGCGGTCGTCGTCGGGGGAGCACCGGCGCGCCGCTCGGTCGCGCTGCGGGGCACGGTGACGGTCGGGCGCGGTCAGGACGCTTCGCTCGTGCTCGAGGACGAGTCCCTCTCGCGCCGGCACTTCGTCGTCGCGTGGAGCGGGGAGGCGTGGGCGCTCACCGACGCCGGCAGCCGCAACGGGACCTTCGTCGACGGCCACGCCACGGAGGGCTCGACGCCTCTTCGCGTCGGGAGCGTCGTGCGCGCCGGCGCGTCGATCCTCGTGGTGGTCGAGGACGCTTCTCGCGCGCGGGACCCCGT
>JBKDQC010000512.1:0-1199 GCA_046342295.1 Deltaproteobacteria bacterium
GACCGAGGAGCGCTGCGCGCTCCTCACCGTGGGTCGAGCCCGCGAGGCGCTCGGACAGCGTCGCCTCGTCCGGCGAGCCATCCCGGACGGCAGCCTCGAGAGAGCTCGCGACGAGCGAGGGGCGATGCCCCTCGCGCCCGAGACGGCGCACCGCATCGTCGAGAGCTTCGCTCGTCTCTCCAGCCGCGACGCGCTCCGAGATCTCGAGCAGGCGCGCAGCCTCCGCCAGATCGTCGTCGAGCGACGCCGTGAGAGACTCGAACGCGGCGAGTCGCTCCGGAAGCGCAAGGGTCGGCAGCGCTCGGAGCGCGACGGCGGGCTCGTGAAGGGCGTCCTCGGGCGCGGCGCCGCCCCGCTCGAGCGCGCACGCAGCGGCGTTGCTCACGATGTCGGCGGCGAGGGGCCCGGCGCTCGCGGTCCGGAGCGCGCCGTAGGCCTCTCGGACCGAGGGCTCACCAGGGGCGAAGGCGAGCGCGACGAGCGAGGTGAGCAGCGTCGGGCTGCGCTCGAAGGCAGCGCGGGCCGCAGCGGCCGCGCGGGCGGCATCGCCTGCACGAGCCCACGCGTCGGCTGCCGCCGCGTACAACGCCCCCGCCTCACCCGGAGCGTCGGCCTCGACGAGCGACGCTTCGTGATCGAGCCAGTGCGCGACCGCACGCGAATCGCGCTTCGCGGCCGCCACGGCGCGCCCCATCCGGACCACAGCGACGCTGCTCGCGTCGAGCTCGTGCGCCCGGGCGACGAGGCTCTCGACGGCATCGAGCTCGCCCGTCTGTAGCCGGAGCTCGGCGGCGGCGAGAAGCGCGCGCGCCTTCGACGGCGCCGAGACTGTCTGCGCTCTCGCGCTCGCCTCGAGCAACTCCGCGCGGGCGGTGAGCGCCGGAAGCTGACGTCCGAGCAGCGGAAAGACCTCGCGGCGCGGCTTGCGCGAGCGCACCGTGCGGCGCGCAGCCTGCGCGCCTCTGTCGGCGCGGGTCGGTACCGGACCCGGTGGCGAATGCGGCGGCCCACCCCGGAGCCCGACCGCGGCATCCGAGGGACCGTCGGGGGTCTCGGGAGGCTGAGCCGTCTCCGCATCAACCCTCGGCGACGCGTCCGGACCCCCCCGCACGGGCTCGAAGGGCTCGGGCCCAGAGTCGGAAAACACAGGCTCCGAAAACACAGGCTCCGAAAACACAGGCTCCGAAAACACAGGCTCC
>JBKDQC010000513.1:0-3984 GCA_046342295.1 Deltaproteobacteria bacterium
TGACCTCAACACTCCGAACCGCCGGATGCGGACCCGCTCGTCCGGTGGTGTGGCAGGGGTCCCGGGGGATTGCCTCGGGCCCCTATGCCGATTTCGCTCCGGCGGAGGAGTTTTCTTCGATGTCGGCGCTGGAGCGGTGGCCGCCCGCGTGGCGGTCCTTGTCGTCCGCGGAGCGTCTGACTAGATTCCGCGCCTTCCGCCGGCGACCCGCCGGCACCTACGAGGAGACGACGATGGCTCGGATTGCGATCAACGGCTTCGGCCGCATCGGGAGATGCGTGACGCGGGTGGTCTTCGAGGCGAAGAAGCAGGGCCTCGAGATCGCAGCGATCAACGACCTCACCGACGCGAGCACGCTCGCGCACCTCCTCAAGTACGACTCGGTGCACCGGACCACCTCGTTCACGGTCGAGGCGGCCGAAGGCGCCATCGTCGTCGATGGCAAGCGCATCCCGATCTTCGCGAAGAAGGACCCTGGGGAGCTGCCCTGGAAGGACCTCGGCATCGACGTGGTGCTCGAGTGCACCGGGAAATTCCGGGACAAGGCAGGCGGCGAGAAGCACCGCGCGGCCGGCGCCAAGCGCGTGATCATCAGCGCCCCGGGCGAGAAGGACATCGACGGAACCTTCTGCGTGGGCATCAACCACGCGAGCTACGACCCCAGCAAGCACTTCATCGTCTCGAACGCGTCCTGCACGACCAACTGCCTCGCGCCGATCGCGAAGGTCGTGAACGAGGCGTTCGGGATCGTGAAGGGTCACATGGTCACGGTGCACTCGTACACGAACGACCAGAACATCCTCGACCTGCCGCACAAGGACTTGCGCCGCGCGCGCGCGGCGGCGATGTCGATGATCCCGTCCACGACGGGCGCCGCGAAGGCCATCGGCCTCGTGCTCCCGGAGCTCAAGGGCAAGCTCGATGGCACCTCGATCCGGGTTCCTACCCCGAACGTCTCGCTGACCTGCATGACGGCCGTCGTGAGCAAGCAGACCACGGTCGCCGAGGTGAACGCCGCGCTCGAGGCGGCCTCGAACGGCGCGCTCGCCGGCATCCTCGGTTTCGAGAAGGCGCCGCTGGTCTCGTCGGACTTCATCGGGGATCCGCGCAGCTCGATCGTCGACGCCGCGCAAACCGCCGTCGTTGGCGGGGATCTCGTGGAGGTCCAGAGCTGGTACGACAACGAGTGGGGCTTCTCGCACCGCATGGTCGATCTCGCGAACCACATCGCCAGCGCGGAGCGGTGACGCCATGACGATGCTCGACGGCATCAAGAGCGTCCGTGACCTCGACGTGTCCGGACGTCGCGTCTTCGTGCGCGTGGACTTCAACGTTCCGCTCGAGGGCAAGACCGTCACCGACGACACCCGGATCCGTGCGGCGATCCCGACGCTCCAGCTCCTGCTCGACAAGGGCGCGCGCATCGTGATCGCCTCGCACCTCGGTCGCCCCAAGGGCGGGCCGGACCCGAAGTACTCGATGGAGCCCGCCGCGCACTGCCTCGCGGAGCGGATGGGGCTCGAGGTGATCCTCGCGGACGACTGTATCGGAGACGGCCCGAAGAAGGTCGTCGGTGACCTGCGCGATGGCCAGATCGCGTGCCTCGAGAACCTCCGCTTCCACCCCGAGGAAGAGAAGAACGACGAGATCTTCGCGCGCGAGCTCGCGAAGCTCTCGGACGCGTATGTCAACGACGCGTTCGGCGCCGCGCACCGCGCGCACGCGTCGGTCGCGGGCCTCGCCAAGCTGCACCGCGACCGGGCCGCCGGCCTCTTGCTCGAGGCGGAGCTGTCCGCCCTCGGCCGGGTCCGGGGTGAGCCCGAGCGGCCCTTCGTGGCTGTGCTCGGCGGGGCCAAGGTGTCGGACAAGATCGGCGTCCTCGACGCGCTGCTCGCGAAGGTCGACGTGCTCGTCATCGGTGGCGCGATGGCGAACACCTTCCTCGCCGCCAAGGGCTTCGCGATGGGAAAGAGCCTCGTCGAGGAGGACAAGCTCGCGCTCGCGCGCACCATCCTCGCCCGCGCCGAGGAAAAGAAGATCACCGTGGTGCTCCCGGACGACGTCGTCGTCGCCGACAGCCTCGAAGCAGCGAGTGGCCGGGTGCTCGACGTCGGCGCGCTCGGGCCAGGCGACATGGCGCTCGACATCGGGCCCCGGACGGTCGCCGCCGCGAGCCGTGCGTTCCTGGGCGCGAGGACCATCTTCTGGAACGGTCCGATGGGCCTCTTCGAGAAGGCGCCTTTCGCCGCGGGGACCCATGGCATCGCGAGCGCTCTCAGCGAGGTGCCGGGGGCCTTCACGATCGTGGGGGGCGGCGACAGCGTCGCGGCCGTGCAGGAGGCGGGGCTCGCGTCCCGGTTCTCGCATGTCTCGACTGGAGGCGGCGCCTCGCTCGAGCTGATCGAGGGACGCAAGCTCCCTGGGGTCGAGGCGCTGCGCACCTGATCCGCAACGCGCCGGGTTCTTCGCGGTGTGAAGGGCCCGGCGTTTCACCACCGGCAGACGGCAGAAAGGCTGGACATGGATCGGCGCCCCCTGATCGCTGGGAATTGGAAGCTCCAGAACGGCCTCGAGGCCTCGTCTGCGCTCGCGCGCGCCATCGCAGCTGGCGTCGAGGAAGCGGCGGTGGACGTGGTGCTTGCGCCCGTGTTCACGGCGCTCTCGACCGTCGCATCTGCGCTCCGAGGCAGCGCGATCGGGCTGGCTGGCCAGGATCTCCACTGGGAGGACAAGGGTGCGTTCACCGGCGAGGTGAGCGGCCCGCTGCTCCGAGACGTGGGTTGCAGCCATGTGATCGTCGGCCACTCCGAGCGTCGACAGCTCTTTGGGGACACGGACGCAGCCGTCCGGCGGAAGGTCGAGGCCGCCCTGCGCGCCGGGCTCGTCCCGATCGCCTGCGTCGGCGAAACGCTCGCCGAGCGGGAGGCCGGGGCGACCCTCGCGGTCGTGCGCGGACAACTCGACGCCATCCTGCAGGGCCTCGTCGGGGCCGAGCGCGTCGTGATCGCCTACGAGCCGGTATGGGCGATCGGGACTGGGCGTGTCGCCCGCGCGGAGGACGCGCAGGAGGTCCATCGCGCGATCCGAGGCCGCGCCGGGGAGCTCGCGGGGGGCGGCGTGTCGGCAGCGCTCCGCGTGCTCTACGGCGGGAGTGTCAAGGCCGACAATGCCGCAGGGTTGCTCGCGCAGCCCGACATCGACGGCGCGCTCGTTGGCGGCGCATCGCTCGAGGCGGCGCAGTTCCTCGCGATCGTCCGCGCGGCCTGACGCCCGGTGCCCAACACATGCGCTTGGCGTTTCAGCGCCTCCGTACTAAGGAGCCGCCAAGCCGCACAACCCTTCGAGCACCCAGGATTCCGCGCATGCTCTACTGGATCATCTCCGCCGTCTACGTCGTCGTCTGTGCATTCCTCATCCTCGTGGTTCTGCTCCAGCAGGGTCGAGGCGGGATGGGCAACGCGTTCGGCGGCAGCAGCCAGACTGTGTTCGGGGGCGCGGGCGCGGGCAACGTCCTCACGCGCGCGACGACCGCGAGCGCGACGCTGTTCATGGTCCTCTCCGCTGTGCTCGCGTACATGTCGAGCTCGAGCGACGCTGCCCTCGAGGAGCGCGCGCGACAGCACGAGATCGAGGAAGAGAACCGCCGCGAGCTGCGAGAGGCTGCGGAGGAGTCCGAGCAGAGCGCCGCAGGGTCGGAGGCCGAGGGAGCGGCGCCGGCCGGCGAGGCGATGGCGCCGCCGGAGCCGCTGCAGTTGCAGCTCGGCGCAGGCAGCAGCGACGGTCCGAGCCTCGGTGCCGGTCTCACGCTGACCGAGCAGCCGGCCGTGGAGGTCCCTGCGGCCCAGGAGCCAGCGGCTCCGGCGGAAGTCCCTGTCGCCCCTGCGCCCGCCACGCCCCCGGCTCAGGGACGGAGGTTTCGGCTCGCTTGATCCCGTCTCAGGCCATATACGCTTGGGCGCGATGACGGCTGTTCCGGTTGCAGCC
>JBKDQC010000514.1:0-5446 GCA_046342295.1 Deltaproteobacteria bacterium
GCCACGGGCTCGAATCGGCGGGAGGGAGGCTCTCGCCGATTCACTCGGCGAGAGGGAGGGGCTGCGGCCAGACCCTCCGGCAAGAAACGTCAGAGCATGAGTCCATCCAAGTGACTCATGCTCTGAGAGGACGACGGGCGCGGAGCCGTCCTCGAGGATCGATCCGCAGGAGCAGGGAATCTGCTCAGCCCGAAGGGCCGCGAGGCGAGGCGACGGGCGGCGCCTTCACCATGCTCACGCCGCACCAGTCTCTTGCCCGGGTCATCCCGACGTACAGGGTCGCGAGCTCCTTCGCGTCCCACGTCGGGCGGTCGGAGGCGTCTCCGCCGCCGGGGTATTTGAGGGGGACGAGCTGGCGGCCCGCGAGGATGACGCGGGGGGCCTCGAGGCCCTTGGCGCGGTGAAGCGTGCAGAGGACCAAGGGGTCCGTGTCGCGCGGGAGGTCGTTCTGGCCGAGTCGGCGGGGCGAGTGGCCTCGGGCGACGAGGAGCTTCTCGAGGCGATCGAGCCAGTCGTTGGTGCGGGCGAGCACGAGGAGGGTGCCGCGCGCGGGCTCGCCCTTCTTCGCGGGCTGCGCGAGGGAAGCGATCCAGTCGGCCTCGGCCTCGGGGGTGGGGACGGTGTGCTCTTCGGGCGGGACGCCGCGGCGGAGGGCGCGGTAGCCGTCGAGGGTCTTGGCGTCCGTCTCGTCGGCGTCTTCGGGCCTCTGGCCGGAGACGAGGCTCACCGCGGCGGCGCGGATCGCCTCCGTCGTGCGGTAGTTGAGCTTCAGGTTCTTCGAGCGGCCGCGGACGTCGATGCCGCAGGCCGACCACGGCACGGGGACCCGATAGAGGCGCTGGTAGACGTCGCCGCAGAGGGTGAGGGCGTTGGGGCGGAGGGTGCCCGTCGCGGGATCTCGCGCGAGCGCGGCGCGGAGGCGCAGGTCCGTCGCGCCGAGATCCTGGGACTCGTCGCAGACGATGGCCGCATAGGGGATCTCGAGTGTGCCATTCGCGATCAGGGCGGAGGCCTCGCGGGCGAGCGCGATGTCGTCGCCCCCGCCCTGCGCGAGCAGCGCCTCTTCGAACGCCGCGAGGACCTTCCACACTTCCCTGCGCGCGACGCGATCGAGGCGGCTCGTGCGGCCTGCCCGCTTGGCCGCGAGATACGCCTTCTCGGTCCACGCGTCGTTGCGGGCGAGCACGGAGCTGCGCTCGGACTCGTAGAACGGGCGGCCGCGTGAGGCCGTGTCGTGCGCCAGGGCCGCTGCCCAGCATTCGTCGAGCTCGGTGAGGAAGCGGTTGGGCTTGCCGGCCTGCTTGAGGAGCTCCTGGGCGACACGGGTGGTGCTCATCACCACGATCCGCGCGCGCAGCTCGGGCGCGCCGTCGCACAGCTCGTCGAGCATCGGCTCGAGCTGTCGCGCGAGCACCGAGTTGAAGGTCGTGACGAGGACGGGCTTGGAGAATCCGAGGAGCTCGGGCGTCAACACCGACTCGGCGAGCCAGCGCGCGCGGTGAAGCGCGACGACGGTTTTGCCCGTGCCCGGCCCGCCGCCGACCTTGAGCGGCCCCTTCGCGTCGGTGCGGACGAGGCGGCGCTGCGAGGGATGAAGGAACACGCGCCATGCCGCGAGGCCGCCTTCGAGGGCCTTCTTCACGGCCTCGTCGTCGGGCGATGCGAGCCAGACCTGCGCGCTGTTGGCCTCGTTCGCGAGCGCAGCGGCCAGGGTTGGAGCGGTCGCGCTGGCCGTCTTGTCGGTGGCGTAGCGCGCGGCCAGCTCGTCGGCGGCCTCGAGGTCGCTGGCCAGATCGAACAGCGCGTTGGCGCGCGGCACTGGGAAGTGGACCAGGAGGTCGGCCAGCGTCTCTTCGTCGGGCACCGCGCGGAGCATGCGGGCGGCGAGGGGCTGGACGTCGAACCGCGCGAACGTCGGGTCGAGCACGGAGGCGAGAGGGCCCGGCGACACGTCGGCGCCCGCAGGCCCGGCGGCCTCGATCGTCTCGACGCTGCGCACGATCCGGATGTGGTCGCCCGCCTGGACGAAGCGGTTGTTGCGGGCCCAGATCTCGTAGGCGGGGTCGTGCTTGCCGACGTGACAGAGGACGAGCGTCTGTCCGTCGCGGTGGCAGATCACACGGAGCGCGTTCTGGTTCACGCCGAAGGCGACCCACGGGAGGCCCTCGAGCTTGTGCACGCGCACCGAAGGGTGTCCTTCGTGCACTTTGTCGATCGCCTCGCGGACGTTCTTCCGCGTCCTGTCGTCGAGCTCGTCGAGGCTCGCGTAGAACGTCTTGGTGAACGCGATCTCGTAGCCGCTCATCGGTGCCTGCCGCTCATGTGGGGCTCGCCTCCCTCGCCCGAGGAGGATCGCGATGTTCCGCTTGGGTTGCCAGCCTCGTCGTCACGCCTCGGGCTCCGCGAGGTCGACCGGCTCTGCGTCCGTTCCTCCCTCGTCCCCCGCGACGCGCACACCGAGGAGCTGCGCGAGCTCGGCGCCCGCGCGCTCGATGGACGCAGCGTCGGCCCGGGCCGCGCTCACGAGCGTCCAGCCGTCGCGGCAAAGGGCCGCTTCGTCCTCGGGCGCGCAGTCGAGGGCGAGACCGACCTTCTGGTCTTCCCACGCGAGCTCGAGCTCGGTGATCACGGGCTGGCCGACGTCGACGCCTACGGCCGGCAGCGAGGCGCCGGCCTCGAGGAGAAGCTCGAGCATGGGGCGCACCGCGTCGGCCGCGGCGGTCAGCGCTGCGTCGCGGGCCTCCTTCGCCGGGGCCTCGTCCGCGGAGAGGGTGGGGAAGGGACCGACGAGGACGGGGCGCACCGACTCGCAGGGGGCGACGGTCGCGATCAGGGCCTGGGCGTAGAGCGCGAGCTGCGCCTGGTACTTCGCGTGGTGCGGGTGGCCCTCCGGAGGGCTGTCGGACTTCCAATCGACGACGACCCAGCGCTTGCGCGAGGCGTCCTCCGGGAAACACAGGTCGATGACGCCCGCGACGATGCGTGCACGATCTCGGAACGCGAAGGGCGTCTCCTTCCAGTGCTCCGGGGCGCCGCGCACCTCTGCCAGCACGGGGTGCGCGAGCAACTGCGCGGTGATCGCCACGCATCGCTCCGCGAGCTCGGCGCCCAGGCCCGCTTCGTCGGCGAGCGCGCGCACGAGCCCCGGCGCCGCCTCGAGCAGCTCGCTCGTCGGGCGCGTGAGGTCGAGCCGCGCAAGCGCGCGGTGGATGACGTGGCCTCCGGTGGCGCCGACGCCGGTGCCGACCTCGTCGTCGCCCGCGCGCCGGCGCGCGCTGACGATCTCGCCGACGCTCTTCCAGCGGGTGCACCCTCGCGCGCTCGCGCCGCGCGCGGCCCGCAGCGTCTGCTCCCGGCGCTCTCCTTCGGGATCGCCCTTGCCCTCGGGGGATGCGAGCAGGCTCGCGACCGCAGCGTCGCGGCCGGGGAAGACCTCGTCGCTGGCCTCCACGTCGGGGAGCGCATCGGAGAGGCGGAAGCGCACGTTCACGTCGGGCGCGACCTCGACCGTCTCGTCGTGCGGAACGCCGCGCACGAGACCTCGCTCGACGTACTCGTGGAGGAGCGCCGCCCTCGGATGGTCGATCATCAAGAGCTGATCGCGCGCGCGGGTGCACGCGACGTACATCCAGCGCGCGCGTTCCTCTCGGAGCGCGAGCTTCTCGGCGTCCCGCGTGACCTCCCAGTTCGGCGGTGCGAACGACCCGCCGATCTTCACGTGGAGGCGCCCGGCCGCCTCCTTGCTCGCGTGCGCGGAGCCCGCGGCGGCGAGCGTGGTGGGGTCCGCGCGCTCGGTGACGCGGCTCGGGTTGGTGTCCTTCCGCTGCGCATCCATCAGCACGACGACCGGGGCCTCGAGGCCCTTCGCCTTGAAGATCGAGGTGATCCGCACCGCGTCGCCGCCCGCCTCGCCGGTGTCGACGTCGAGGCGCGACTGGTCCTGCTCCTTGTTCTTGCGCTCGAGCTCGGTGAGCTGCGACAGCACGTCGCCGGCGCGGCGCTGCTCGCGCTCGATCTTGCGGAGGAGGGCCCGGAGCTTGTCGAGGTTCGCGAGGCGCGTCGGGCCGTCGGGGAGGATCGACCAGAGGGCGGGCGCACGCGTCGCGTCGAAGAGCGCGTCGAGCACGCTCGTCCACGAGCGACCGACGCCCGAGCGCGTTCGCAGCGTCGCGGCTTCTCGCAGCGAGGTGAGCGCGTCCGCGACCGGTCCCGCGGGCTGCGGACGCACCGTCCAGCGGAAGCTCCCCTCCGCGGCCTTGTGACGCGCGAGGTCCTCGAGGGTGAGACCGAAGAGCGCGCGCAGCGCCGCGACGGTCGATTCGGCGTCCGCGGGCTCGTCGATCGCGCGAAGGGCCGCGAGCGCAGCCTTCACCGAGGGATCGTCGAAGAAGCCGCCGCCGCCCTCGACGTTCGCCTCGACGCCGAGGCGCCCGAGCTCCGCGGCGATGCGACGGCCCTCCGTCCAGCGGGGCAGGAGCACCATCACGTCGCGCCACGCGAGCGGTCGCTCTCGCCCACTCTCGCGATCGACGACCCTCGCGCCCGAAGCGCGCAGATCGACGATGTGCCGCACGAGCGCCTGCACCTCGCGCTCGATGGTCACTTCGTCCGCGCCCGGCACACTGGCATCGATCACGACCACGGGGTCGAGCGCGATCGCGGTGCGCGAGCCGACCTGCGGCTCGTATCCGGGCATGTCCGCGAACGTGTGGTTCACCCACGCGACGATGCCGGGCACCGAGCGGAAGTTCTGGATGAGCGCGCCGCGCTCGCCGTCCTTGCCGATGACGTCCTCGAGATCCTTCCAGACCTGAACGTCGGCGCGGCGGAAGCGGTAGATGGACTGCTTGGGATCACCGACGGCGAACAGCGCCCCGCGCCGTGGCGGGGTGCCGGTCCAGTGCCCCTCGTGCTCGGCCGCGCGCGCGAGCAGCATGGCGACCTCCGCCTGGATCGGGTCGGTGTCCTGTACCTCGTCGACGAGGAGCGCGTCCCAGCGCGCGCCGAGGCGCGCGCGCACAGCGGGAGCACGGAGCAGCTCCGCGGCGCGGAAGAGCAGGTCGTCGAACGATGCGACGGCGCCCTCGCGACGCGCCGACAGGATGGCCGTGAGGACGTGCTCCTCGAGGGAGAGCGCGAGGTCGCGGTGGGCGCGGGTGAGCTGCGTCGCGCGCCATCGCTTGATGCCATCGAGGGCTTCTTTGTACTTCTGGATGCCGTCGGTGTCCCAGTCGCCCTGCTTCCCGCCTCGGCGACCACCGGCGTCCTCCGAGAGGAGCGCGGCGAACGTGCCGTCGCCGGGCAGCGCGACCCACGCGCGAAGGGCCAGGACGAAGCCCGCGCTGTTCTCGATCAGCCTGTCCTCGCGTGGCTTCTTGCAGCGCGCCCGTGCGGCGTCGATGTCGGCGAGCACGGCCGCGAGCTCTTCGTGCGCGCGATGCCAGTC
>JBKDQC010000515.1:0-13616 GCA_046342295.1 Deltaproteobacteria bacterium
ATCCTCATCGGTGAGATCGGCGGCTCGGCGGAAATCAAGGCCGCGGAGTACATCAAGAAGCACGTGACGAAGCCCGTCGCGGGCTTCATCGCGGGCACCACGGCGCCTCCGGGCAAGCGCATGGGTCACGCCGGCGCGATCATCTCGGGCGGCAAGGGCACCGCGAGCGCCAAGATCGCCGCGATGACTGAGGCTGGCGTGAAGATGGCGCCGACCCCGACGCACATGGGCGAGACGCTGAAGTCGCTCCTCAAGTGAACGCGGCGTGTCGGACATCTACCGGGACGGTCGCTACGCCCAACGCAACACGAGCTACCACACGGAAGACTCCGCGTGGAAGGCGCGGAGCATCGCGAGGCTGATGGCCGAGCACGGCCTCGCGCCGAAGAAGATTGCGGAGATCGGGTGCGGCGCAGGTCAGGTGATCGCGGAGTTGTCTCGCGACGCCCGTTGGGCCAATGCCCGTTTCGTCGGTTACGACATCTCCCCGCAGGCCATCGAGCTCGCCCGGCGCTCGGGAGGGGCGGTCGAGTACGTTTGCGGCGATCTCCTCGAGTCGGCCCCGAACGACATCGAGCTACTCCTCTGCATCGACGTGTTCGAGCATGTCCCCGACTACCTCGGCTTCCTCGAAAAATGTCGGGGCCTCGCGCGACACCACGTGTTTCACATCCCGCTCGATCTCCACGTGTCCTCCGTGCTCCGCAACTCCTTCCTCGGGGCCCGGAAGAGCGTGGGGCACCTGCATTACTTCACGGCGGAGTCGGCGCTCGCGACCCTTCGCGATGCTGGCTTCGAGGTGGTGTCACGGCGGCTCATGAATCCGGCCGCGGACCTGTTCTGGAACCAGCCCACCTGGCGACGGGCGGTCGCCAACATTCCGCGGTGGGCCATTGGGCGTCTCAGCGAGCCGCTCGCGGCACGCCTCCTCGGCGGATACACACTCCTGGTCCTCGCCCGCGGCACCCCGTAGCCTCCTGCCGCCCAGACGCCCGGTTGTCACAGGCGCAAAGCGCGCTAGACCCCGCCCCCTTCATACCCAGAGGAGCATCGTTCATGGCGATCGAGAAGACCTTCGCGATTTGCAAGCCGGACGCCGTCGAGAAGAGCCACGTCGGCGGGATCATCCACCTCGCCGAAAAGGGCGGGCTTCGAGTCAAGGCCCTCCGCATGATGCACATGACCCGGCCGATCGCCGAGGGCTTCTACGCGGTCCACAAGGAGCGTCCGTTCTTTGGTGAGCTCGTGGAGTTCATGACGCGCGGCCCGTGCGTGGTGATGGTGCTCGAAGGCGAGGGCGCGATCGCGAAGTGGCGCGACATCATGGGCGCGACGAATCCGGAGAAGGCCGCCGAGGGCACCGTCCGCAAGCTCTACGGGGCGAGCATCGGCGAGAACGCCGCCCACGGCTCGGATGGCCCGGAGACGGCCCGCTTCGAGATCGGCTGGTTCTTCCCCGGCTACGACGTCGGCTGATTCCGCCCGGCGAGGCCGTGAACGCTGGCTCCGAGCCAGACAACCACGGACATCAGCATGAGCTTCGACACCCAGCTGATGCTGATGCTCGTGGCGGTCGTCGGCGCGTTGGTCCAGCGGCGGCCGAACATACTCATCTTCTCGGCGAACCACATCGTGGTCTTGCTGGCCGCCCGCAACCTCGAACTCCGGGGCCCGCCGCCTGCCTTCCATTATCTGCCGCCGATGTTGTTCGCGCCTTCGATGCTCCGCGACGCCGCGGACGTATTGAGCGTTCCGACCTTCATGCTCCTGGTTGCGGGGGTCGTCCGACTGAACGTCCGCCCACGCACAGAGCCGCTCGCGAAGGTCCCGACAGGTGTGCTCTGGGTGCTGGCCGCCTACTTCGCGTTCCTGCTCTTTTCGACGAGAACGCTCTTTCAGACCGTGTACGCCTCTGCGGATCAGACACTCTACGGTGCGTCTGCCGGGGGTGGCATCTACGTCCTGGCGTGGGCGGTGACGACGTTCGAACTGAGGCGTCGCGTGGATGCGGGTCAGATGTCGGCGGGGCAATCGCTCGGGCTCGTCGCCGGGATGATCTTGTTCTTGGATTTCCTCAAGGGCACGACCGGAATCGCGGCGGGCATCGTGACCACCGTCGGTTTCCTGGTGTTCATTCCAGGGCTCCTCGCGGAGGGTCGCGCCTCGGAGGCCCCGCAGCTGACAAGGAGGTCCACGTGGCGTGGCATCGCGGCCGCCGCGCTTCTCATGATCTCGTTGGGTGGTGTGGTGATGTTCGTGCGCAACTCGCGGACGTACATCGCCACGGAAGGGATCGACGGCGCTGCGGTCATCGCCTTCAGGCGTCTGACGTCCCTCTCGAGCAGCGAATCCGAGGAGGGCCTGGAGGGCGCAGCCAACGGAACCCAGGGCGCTGCGCACGTGCTCATGTGCGTCGCGCTCTACGACAACCAGCACTCGCGCGAGTGGCGCTCGATTTGGGGCCCATTCGAGTACACGGTCAAGCCAGCGGTGCTGGTGGCTCCACTTG
The DNA here is from genome assembly GCA_046342295.1 of Deltaproteobacteria bacterium. GTDB lineage: Bacteria > Myxococcota_A > Polyangia > Polyangiales > Sandaracinaceae > JAFLCL01. Next base: position 2,510 of record JBKDQC010000515.1, read on the forward strand.
GACTGACGCGGTCTCGGGAGGCCGCATGGGAATTGGGCGACTACTTCATCCACGGCGGCGGCATCAACACCTTCGGCGAGTTCTATTGGAACGGCGGCTACCTCTGCCTCATCCTCATGAGCGCGGTGACCATCGGATTCCTACTCGCCCTCGACGTGCTCGCACGCCGACACTGGGGATGGTTCGCGCTCGCGTGCTGCGTGGCTCCAGGGCTCGTCCAAGGCTACGGCTACGGCTTCGCACAAGTGTTCCGCGGCGTGGCGAACGGGCTGATCTTCTTTCTACCGTTCATCACGTACGTTCGCTTCGTGGACTGGCAGAAGTCTCGCTCCCAGTTGGCTCTTCGCCGACCGGGGCCGAGTCCGGCGCCTGACGCGTCCTGATGGCCGGGCGCCCGCTGATCAACGTCGGTGCGAACCTGCTCGCGCGCGTGACGTCGGTGCTGGCCGGCTTCGTCTCGGTGCCCCTCTACCTCGAGCGGCTGGGGGAAGAGTCGTTCGGTGTCGTCGGCGTCTTCGCCTCCCTTCAGGTCGTCATCGGGGTCCTCGATGCGGGCCTCACGATGGACGTCGGTCGACGCGTCTCACGCACGCCCGAGCGCGAGCGAGCGACCGAGGTGCCAAACCTCGTGCGCACCTTCGGCCGCGCCTACTGGACGCTCGGTGCGGTGACGAGCGTTGGGGCCGTGCTCGCAGCTCCGCTCATCGCGTACCACTGGCTGCAGGTCGGCTCGCTCGCCCCGGAGCGTGTCGCGCTGTCCCTCGGGATCCTCGGGCTGTCGCTCGGCGTACAGTGGCCTCTCTCGATGTACACGACCGTGGTCCAGAGCCTCGAGAACCAGGTCGCGACGAGCCTCGCGACGGCGCTCACCTCGGTGCTGCGTGTCGGCGTCGTGCTCGCGCTGCTCGACGGGATCGCGCCGTGCCTCGAGCTCTATGCCCTCGGTCAGGGCATCGTGACCCTGCTCCAGGCGCTCCTCATGCGCGTCGCGCTCGAGCGCACGGTGCCCGTGTGGGCTCGAGGCGCGGTGCAGGCAGGCCTGATCCGGGCGGCGGTCGGTTCGGGCACTGCGGTCGGGCTCCTGTCGACGATCCAGATCGTGCTCTCGCAGCTCGATCGGCTCGTGCTTTCGCGCCAGCTGGTGCTCTCGGACTTCGGTCGCTTCTCCGTCGCCTCGACGCTCTACTGGAACCTCAGCTCCTTCATCACGCCGGTGTTCTCGGCGTACCTGCCGCGTCTGCTCGCGTCGGCGCCTCCGGCCACGGCCGGCTCGACGAGGGAGCGCACGCTGATGGAGGGCAGCCTCGTCATGGCGTGCGTCACGACGCCTCCGTGCCTCACCCTGGCGCTCTTCGGTCGCGAGACGCTCTGGGCGTGGACCGGAGACGCCGAGCTCGCCGAGGAGTCTGGCACGATCGTGCTCGCCCTCGCGCTCGGGCACCTGCTCACGGCGTATCACTTCATCCCGCAATGCCTCCAGCACGCGCAGCAGAGGCTTCGTCCTCAGATCACGGCCTCGCTGCTCGCGCTCGCCGTGGGCGGCGCCTGGATGTCGTTCAGCACCGAGCTGCCACGGGCCGCGTGGGGCTGGGCGATCATGAGCGCGATCATCCTCGCGCTCGCGTGCCCGTGGGCGATCCGGGAGCTCGGCGGGCGGGCGCTCGCACGCTGGGCGCTCTCGTGTGTGCTCGGGCCGATGGTGGTCGTCGGCCTTCCCGCACTCGCGGTGCGCTGGGCGTTCACGCCCAACGACCGCAGGGAATGTATCGTGCCGATCCTGATCGCCGCCGCGTCGACGAGCGTGGCGGCCGGGCTCTACTTCCTCCTGTTCCGGGACAAGCGTGTGGAGGTTTCGCGTGACTGAGCTGCGCTCACTGCTTCGAACGACGTATCGCCGCAGCCCCTTCTACGGTGCGCTGCAGCCAATGGCCGAGCGCGAGCGCCAGCGTGCGGAGTTGCTCGCGTGGGCGGCGGCGGGTGGTCCGGAGGGGCCGAGCCCGCACCTCTTGAAGCAGGGCCTTCTGCGCGACGCTCGCAAGCGCACGGGGGCGCGCGTCCTCATCGAGACGGGCACGTACCTCGGCTCGATGGTCGAGGCGATGCGAACGGAGTTCGAGCACGTCATCTCGATCGAGGTCGACCGCAAGCTGCACGAGCTCGCCCAGCACAGGTTTCGCGGTGCATCCGGGATCACGCTGCTCCTGGGCGACAGCGGGACCGCCATCCAGGAGGCGCTGCAGCTCGCTGGCCGCTGGCCCGTCGTGCTGTGGCTCGACGGACACTTCAGCGGTGGCGAGACGGGATCGGGCAAGTCGCACTGCCCTGTGCGTGAAGAGCTCGCGCTCGTGCTGCCGCGGCGGACCGCCGACGGAATCCTCGTCGACGATGCGCACCTCTTCGGCGTCGATCCCGCGTATCCGTCGCTCACGGAGCTCGACGGAATCATCGCCGCGTCCGGCGCCATCGCGCCGCGCGAGCTCCGCCACAACGTCATCGGCTACTTCCCGCGCTGGTCCTGATCGCGCGCCCCGCTCTCGGAACGAACGCGCGTCGAACGAACGCTCGCACAATGAGCGTCCGTCCCGTGGAGCGAACACCCGCGGAGCGGGACCCGTCTCCCCGACGGATCAGGTGAGGGCGTCCTCGAGCCGGCGCGTCCAGGTGTGATCGCGCTCGGCGCGTGCGCGCGCGCGTGCGCCGACGTCGCGCCAGTCGACCGCGCCGCGGCGGATGCGCCGCAAGATCTCCGGTACCTCCGACTCGTCGTCGTAGAGGAGCATCTCGCGCCCCGGCTCGAAGCCCCGCTCGAGCTCCGGCAGTCGCCGCGCCACGTGGCAGAGGCCGGTCATCGCCGCGTCGTACTCGCGCAGGCGCACCTTGTAGACCGTCTTGCCTGTGGACTCCTGCCGCACGTCGTTGAACCCGACGGAGATCCCGTGCTCCGCCGCCAGCGCGACGTACGCCTCGTCACCAATGGGCGCGCGCTCCTCGACGCTCGCACGAAGGCGGGCGATGGCCTCGCGCGGGCTCACCACGCGCCTGTCGCGAACCGTCTCGCGGGCGATCGCGCGCACCGTGCTCGAGAGGTCGTGTCCGCGGCCCGTCACCGTCAGGTCGATCTCGCGCGCAAATCGCGAGAGCAGTTCACCGCGGCGGCCGTAGGCCGAGCCGGTGAAGAGGACCCGCGGCTCGCGCGGGACACCGAGCCGCTTGAAGAGGAAGGGATCGGAGGCCATCGGCACGTAGCGGATCTTCGCGCCGTGCCGCGACTGCAGCGACTCGAGCGCGCCCTCTTCCGCACACCAGGTCTCGTCGAATACGTCGAGGGCGGCGCGGAAGTGGTCCTCCTGATCGAGCAGGTTCCACGGGAAGTTCACCAGCCGTCGTGCCGAGGCGCGGAGGCGCTCGCACATGCGCGGCGTGAGCATCACATCATATAAGTAGCCGACGAGGAGGTCGAAGCCGCCCGGCGGGGCGTCGTCGAGCAGCGCGTAGATGCCGCGGAGCAGGCTCGAGTCGTCCGAGAGCTGATCCACGCCGAGCTTCGGCTTGCCGGCGTAGAAGTGCGTGAGGTCGCGCGCGTAGTGCGCGGTGGTGAAGGTGTCGACGCGTGCGCCGAGCTCGAGGAGAGCGCGCTCGGGCCCGCGCACGAGCGAGGCGGCGTAGTCGATCGACACGTTCCCCGGCGAGAACACGAGCGCGACGTGCGCGCCGTCGAGGACCCGACGCGAAGGGCGGTGGATGGTCATGTGCGGGTGGTCACGCAGTGGGGCCGGAAGCATGCGAGGTCGGCCGCGCCCGCGTCGCGCGACAGGCGGCGCTGCACGCGCACGCCGATTGCGGCGACGGTCTCGAGCGCCAGACGAGCGACGCGCGAGCACGACATGCTCGGCAAGCGCGTGAGCTCCTGCCGGAGCACGCCGTACCAATCGCCGGTGGTGGAGAGCTCGTCGACGCGGAAGCCTTTCTGGGTGCGGTGGTGCTCGTACCAGTAGCGGCTGAAGCCCGTCGCGTAGGAGTAGGGCGCGATGTGCGTGTGCGACGCGAAGGGCGCGGTGACGATCAGGCGCCCGCCCGGACGCACGATGCGTCCGAACTCTCCGAGCACCGGGTCGGGCACGTGCTCGAGCACTTCGGTGCGGAGCACGGTGTCGAACGACGCGTCGGGCACGGGGATCGCCGCGATGTCCGAGACGATGTCGATGCGACCGTGGTCGACCGAGTGCGTGTGGAGGCCGCGGCCATCACCGGTGCCGTCGTACTGGCAGAAGTCCCGCGAGGTGTACGCGAGGTGCGCGCAGTACTTGCGGTGGCGCGTGGTGCCCGTGCCCGCGTCGAGGATCTTCCACCCACGGGGCAGCGCCCCCAGCGTCTTCTCGACCCAGGCTTCGCGCGCCTGCTCGTTCTGACCGACGCCAACCAGCTCGCGGATCAAGTTCATGGCTTCTGGCTCGTGACCCGAAGGGGGAGCGCCGTCATCAAGAGGCCCTGCCTTAGCACGGGCGGCATGAGGAAGTTAGAGTGGCGCATGGCTCGCACTCCCAAGGATCTCGCGCGCTTCGTGATGCGGCAGGTCGCCCCCTTCAGTGATCTCCGCGCGCTGCCCGCGACGCTCGCCGAGGTGCCGTGGTTCCTTCGTTCGCGACGCGACTACCGAAGTCGCACGAGCGAGCCCGTGCCCTGGCTCGATACCTACCCTGCGTTCCTCGATCGACGCGCGTCGGCCGGCACGGCCAAGGGTCACTACTTCCACCAGGATCTCTGGGCCGCGCGCAAGGTGCACGCCTCACGCGTCGAGGATCACGTGGACGTGGGCTCGCGCGTCGACGGATTCGTGGCGCACTGCGCGTGCTTCACGAGCGTGACCTACGTGGACATCCGACCGCTCGAGGCTCGCGTGCCGAATCTCCGCTCGCGCGTCGGCAGCGTGGTCGCGCTTCCCTTCGCCGACCGCTCGGTGCGCTCTCTCTCATGCTTGCACGTCGTCGAGCACGTGGGCCTGGGGCGCTATGGCGACCCGTTGGACCCGGAGGGCGCCTCCAAGGCGATGCGCGAGCTCGCGCGTGTGCTCGCACCCGGAGGCGACCTCTACTTTGGCGTGCCCGTCGGGCGTGAGCGCGTCTGCTTCAACGCCCATCGCGTCTTCGCGCCGCGCACGGTGGTCGCGGCGTTCTCGGGGCTCGAGCTCGCCTCCTTCGCGGCCGTCGACGACGCGGGCGACCTCGTGGACCCGGCCGATCTCGACGTGATCGCGCGCTCCGAGTTCGCGTGCGGCCTCTTCCATTTCCGGGCTGCGGCGTGAGACGGGCGCGAAGAACGGCGCCCACCGCACGTTACAGTTGGTCACGGTACCAGCGGTAGGTCGACTCGATGCCCTCGCGTAGACCGATGCGTGCGCGCCATCCGAGCGCGTGTAGCTTGCCGACGTCGAGGAGCTTGCGCGGTGTTCCGTCGGGCTTGCTCGTGTCCTGCACGATGTCTCCCGCGTAGCCGACGACGTCGCGTACGAGGTCCGCGAGCTCGCGGATCGACACGTCCTCGCCGGTCCCCACGTTGACGATCTCCGCGTCGTCGTAGCGCTCGACGAGATGCACGCACGCATCGGCCAGATCGTCCACGTGGAGGAACTCGCGTCGCGGTGTGCCCGTGCCCCAGAGCACCACGTGGGCCGCGCTGCCCAGCTTGGCCTCGTGGAATTTTCGGATCAGCGCGGGCAGCACGTGCGAGCTCTGCAGGTCGAAGTTGTCGCCCGGTCCGTAGAGGTTCGTCGGCTGCAGGCAGATGCCATGCATCCCGTGCTGGCGACGGTACGCGCGCACCATCTCGATCCCGGCGATCTTGGCGATCGCGTACGCGGAGTTCGTGGGCTCGAGCGGTCCGGTGAGCAGATGCTCTTCTCGCATCGGCTGCGGTGCGTGCTTCGGATAGATGCACGAACTGCCCAGGAAGACGAGCTTCGCAGCGCCGTGGCGGTGCGCCGCGTCGATCACGTGGGTCTGGATGAGGAGGTTCTCGCGGATGAAGTCCGCCGGCTGTCGGTCGTTGGCGAGGATGCCGCCCACCTTGGAGGCCGCGAGGAAAACCACCTCGGGCTTCTCTGCGGCGAAGAAACGCTCGACCGACGCGTGATCGGTCAGGTCGAGCTCGGACCTCGTTCGGAGAAGAAGCGCCTGGTGACCGTCCCGCGCGTGGCGGCGAACGATCGCCGAGCCGACGAGGCCACGGTGTCCCGCGACGAAGATGCGCCGGCCGGGCCGGAGGATCTCACCCATGCGCGCGACCGCCATCGGGCTCGTAACCCGCGTCGCGCAACGTCTTCTCGCGCCGAGCGAGCTCCAAGTCGTGCTCCACCATCATCGAGACGAGGCTCGCGAAGTCCACGGTCGGTCTCCAGCCAAGCATCTTCCTCGCTTTCGAGGCGTCGCCGAGGAGATGGTCGACCACGGCGGGTCGGAAGTACCGCGCGTCCGTCTCGACGTGGGCGCGCCAATCGAGGTCGAGCCGCGCGAACGTTGCCTCGAGGAACTCGCGCACGGAGTAGGCCTTGCCCGTGGCCACGACGTAGTCGTCCGGCGCATCCGCCTGCAGCATGCGCCACATCGCCTCGACGTAGTCGCCCGCGAAGCCCCAATCGCGCTTCGCGTCCAGGTTTCCGAGGTAGAGCTTGTCCTGGAGGCCGAGTTTGATCCGCGTCGCAGCACGCGTGATCTTGCGTGTGACGAAGGTCTCGCCACGCCGCGGCGACTCGTGGTTGAAGAGGATTCCGTTCGCGATGAAGAGACCATACGACTCACGGTAGTTCACCGCGTACCAATGGCCGGCGACCTTGGCGACGGCGTAAGGGCTGCGCGGATGGAACGGGGTGCTCTCGGACTGCGGCGGCGCCGCGGCGCCGAACATCTCCGACGATCCGGCCTGGTAGAAGCGAACGGAATTGCCCGCGCCGCGCGCGTAGTCGCGAAAGGCCAGCAGCAGCCGTAGCGTGCCGCTGCCCGTCACGTCCGCGGTGTACTCAGGCGCGTCGAAAGACACGCGCACGTGCGACTGCGCTCCGAGGTTGTAGATCTCGTCGGGTCGCACCTGCTCGAGGATGTGCCGCAGCCCCGAGCCGTCCGACAGATCTCCGTGGTGCAGGAACAGCCTCGCGGCGGGGTCGTGCGGGTCGCGGTAGAGGTGATCGATCCGGCCCGTATTGAACGTGGACGCGCGCCGGATGATGCCGTGGACCTCGTAGCCCTTCGCGATGAGCAGCTCGGCGAGGTAGGAGCCGTCTTGTCCGGTGATGCCGGTGACGATGGCGCGGCGGCGCGAGGGAGTGCCAGCGGTCTGTGTCATGAGGGGTCTTCGATGCGTGGTCGGCCCGCTGCGTTCGTCGCATCGAACGGACAGCGTCGATTCGGCCACTATACTCCGCGCGCCATGCGGATCCTCGTGAACGCGACCTCGGCCCGGCTCGGTGGCGGGATCACCGTCTTGCGCAACCTGCTGCCTGCGCTCGTCGAGGTGGATGGTGGGGCGCACGAGTACGTCGTCGTGGCCCATGAAGACGCGGCGACGGTGATGGATCCGCGGCATCCACGCATCCGCTTCGAGGTCGCGCGCCCCCGCGAGTCGGTGGCCTCCCGCCTCGTGTGGGAGCAACTGCAGCTTCCGCTTCGCACGCTCGCCGAGCGGGCAGACGTCGTGTTCTCGCCGGGGGGCCTCGCCGTCTTCGGCTCGCCCCGCCCGCAGGTGCTCATGTACCAGAACATGGCGCCCTTCGAGCCGCGCGTCGTCGCGCGGGCGCCGGTGCACGAGCAGCGACGCTTCTTCCTTCTCAGGGAACTGGGCGTCCTCTCGGGGCGCATCGCGAAGCGGATCGTCTTCATCTCGCGCTACGCCCAGCGCTCGATCCTCCCTCGGATCGGAGGGCGCGCCCTCGAATCCCGCTGCATCTACCTCGGCCGGGACCGCTCGTTCCGGCCGGAGGCCGCCGGCACGGCCGGAGCGCAGGCCCTCGTCGACAAGCTGGGACTGCCCGCCCGCTACGTGCTCACCGTCTCGCAGTTCTACTTCTACAAGAACTTCCTCGAGCTCGTGGACGGCTTCGCCCGCGCGGTGCCTTCGCTGCCGGACGACATCGGGCTCGTGATCGCCGGGGCCGAGCACGAGGCGGACTACGTGGCGGCCGTGCGCGAGCGCATCGCGAGCCACGGGCTCGGGCGTCGGGTGCAGCTCGTCGGCGCCGTGCCGTACGAGGACTTGCCCGGCCTCTACGCCCGCGCCCAGGCCTTCGTGTTTCCCTCGAGCGTGGAGAATTTCCCCAACATCCTCGTCGAAGGCCTCTCGAGCGGGGTGCCAACGTTCGCTTCGCGGCTCGGACCGATGCCGGAGATCGCCGGGGATGCGGCGTCCTACTTCGACCCGTACGACCCCGACGACATCGCGCGGGCCCTCGTCCGCGCGGTTCTCGACGACGAGCTGCGACGCACGTTGCGCTCCCGTGCGCTCGCGCGCGTCGGGCGGTTCGCCTGGCCGAGCACGGCACGAGAACTGCTGGGCGTGTTCGAGGAGGCACGCTGATGTGCGGCATCGTCGGATGGATCGGTCGGGGCGCCCCCCCACCCACGGCGGCTGCCGGCGAGGCCCTGCGGCACCGCGGGCCGGACGGCAACGGCACATGGCTTTTCACCGACGGACAGCGCAGCGTCTTTCTGGGACAGACGCGCCTCGCGATCCTCGATCTGTCGTCGGGGGGCGCCCAGCCGATGACCGATCGGCGGGGCGAGGTCACGCTGGTGTTCAACGGGGAAATCTACAACTTCCGCGAGCTGCGCTCACAGCTCGAAGCGCTCGGGGTGACGTTTCGTTCGACCTCCGACACCGAGGTGCTCCTCGAGGGATACCTGGCGTGGGGACACGACGTTCTGCGCCGGCTCCGCGGGATGTTCGCGTTCGCGCTGTGGGATGGCCGCGACGGTTCGTGCTGGCTCGCCCGCGATCGGCTCGGCATCAAGCCCTTGTTCGTGGCGCGTCTCGCGTCGGGGGTCGCGTTCGCTTCGGAGATCAAGGGCCTCTTCGCGATGGGAATTCCGCGTCGGCTCGAGCGTGGCTCGATCGACCGGTTCCTCACCTACCTCTACGTTCCGGGGCCACAGACACCCTACGAAGGGGTCCGCGAGCTCTTGCCCGCGCACGAGCTGCGCGTCGACCGTCACGGGACCTGCCGCGAGACGCGGTACTGGGATGTGCCCGAGGTCGACGAATCGCCCCGAGCCCCGCGCGCGCTCGCCGAGGAGATCCGAGCCGAGCTCGAGACCGTGATGGAGCAGCACGCGATCGCCGACGTCCCCATCGGAGCGTTTCTGTCGGGAGGGCTCGACTCGAGCACGATCGTGGGGCTCATGCAGCGGCGCTCCTCGACGCCGCTCCGCACCTTCTGCATGACGTTCGGTGAGGGAGAGCAGCTCTACGACGAGCGCACCTACGCGCGTGAGGTCGCCGCCTGGTTCGGGACGGAACACACCGAGATCGCCGTGGCGCCGAAGTTGACGGAGCTCCTCCCGAAGATGTTCGAGCACTTCGATCAGCCTTTCGGCAACCCGACGGCGCTCCTCTCGTACGAGCTGTCGCGCCTCACGCGTCAGCACGTCACGGTCGCGCTCGCGGGCGATGGCGGCGACGAGCTCTTCCTCGGTTACCCGCGCTACGCCGGCGTGACCCTGGCGAGCGGCGCGCGGTGGGTGCCCCGCAGGGCACGCGAGGCCGTCGCCGAGGCCGTCGCTCGGCGGATCCGCGTGTCGCTCGCGGGAAACCACACCTACCGGCGAGCGCGAGAGTTCCTCACGACCACGACGCTGCCGCTCGAGCAGCGCTACCAGCGCTGGATTGGCTACTTCGAGCCAGAGGAGCGAAGCGCGGTGCTGCTCCCCGATCACCTCGCGTCCACACCACCCGAGGACTACCTCGCCGAGATCTTCGCCTCGCGCCCGCGCGGCACGGACGCCGAGCGCGCCTCCTACGTCGACCTCCGCTCGTTTCTCCCGAACAACATCCTCGCGTACGGCGACCGCATGAGCATGGCGCATGGCCTCGAGCTCCGCGTCCCCTACTGCGATCACGTCCTCGTCGAGCGCGTCGCCCGGATCCCCGCGCGACAGCGGATGCCTCTGCTCTCCATGAAGAAGCTCTTTCGCGACGCGGTGAAGGACCTCCTGCCGCCGCGCATCCTCCAGCGGCCGAAGCTCGGGTTCAATCCGCCCATTGGTCTGTGGATCACCCGCAACCTGTCTGCCCTCGTCGACCGCTACCTCGCGCCGGAGGCCATCCGCCGGGGCGGCGTGCTGCGGCCCGAGCCCGTGTCCGACGTGCTTCGAGAGCTGCGCAGCGGAAGGCGTGACGTGTCGCTCAAGGTCTGGTCGCTGCTCGTGCTCCAGGCCTGGCTGGAAGGGAACGGCGCTTGAGGGCGGGCGCGCAGGAGCGCCGTCGGCGCCTCCTCTGGTTGGGCGTCGCGAGGTCTCCGTACAACGACTACCTCTTCGGGGCGCTCGCCGAGCGCTATGCATTGACCGTCGTCTACCAGCGGCGATCCATCGCGACGCATCCTTGGGAGCTCGGGAGCGCGCGCTACCCCGTTCTCCACGTGCGCGAGGACCAGGGCGCCGTGCTTCGAGAGATCCGCCGCACGGACGCCGTGGTGATGTCGGGCTGGAATGATCCCGCGTACCTCGCGCTGATCCCCCTCTTGCGCCGGCCACGCGCTTTCTGGACAGACACGCCCAACCTGCACGCGCAGCGCGGGGCGCTGCGGGCGCTCGCGCGAGACGTCCTCGTCCGGGCCGTGTTCGTCCACTTCGACGAAGTGTGGAGCACCGGGCGGCCGGGCCGAGAGACGCTCGAGCGGATGGGCTGTCCCCCCGAGAAGGCGCGAGAGCTCCCCTTCTTTCTCGACCTCGGGCGCCTCGGTGCCGTCGATTCTTCGAAGCGGGAATGGGTGGAGCGGTTTCGTCGACAGCACGCCGAAGAAGGCGCAGTCGTCTTTCTCGGGGCCGGGCAGCTTGCCTCGAAGAAGCGTTACCACGACGCGATCGACGCCCTCGCCGAGATCGAGGGCGCCACGTTGTGGCTG
>JBKDQC010000516.1:0-6386 GCA_046342295.1 Deltaproteobacteria bacterium
ATCCGTCGCATGCGGCGAGCATCCAGACGCCGACGAGCGCCGCGAGGGCGAGCCGCGGACGCTCACCGTGCCGCTCCGGCTTCGCGGTCCTCGTGTCGGTCTCGATGGGAAACCGTCGAAGCACCTGCGCTCACCTCGATGGGGCCAGGCGCACGCCAGCGGGCGCGATGCCCACGAAGATCGTGCCCTCGCTCGCGCCGGGCGAGTCTCCGCTCCACGTGTAGAGGAGCGAGATTCGCTCGTCGATCACGGCGGGGCTCGGGAAACGGCGGCTGCGGCTGTCCGCGTCGTTGCCCGCGATCACGGGACGTCCGAACGCTTCGAACGCGTCGCCGTCGGCAGAGGCTGCGAGCGTCACGAGCGTGTTGCCGTTGCTTCGGCGCGATTCGTAGAAGAGACGCACGAAGCTTCGCCGGGCTGGCGACGTGACGACGATCGCGCCCGGCCCGCCGACCTCGACTTCGTCGCCGTCCCGCTCGTCGCGCGCCGGCATGGCTGGCAGCGCGAGCTCGCCGAGGGGCGTGAAGGAGAGGCCATCGCTCGAGCCGGCGACCGCGATCGAGCCACCGTCTTCGTAGTACATGAGGAACGCGTGGCTCGCGCCCGCGAGGAGGCGGGTCTCGATCACGCTCGGACGACGCGGCACGACGCCCTCGTGCGCGGCGATCTGCGGGGTGGTGCTGCCCTCGTACGGGCCGGCGACGCTGGAGGCGGTCGCGACGCCGATGCCTCCTTCGGCGGCGTAGTAGAGCAGAACCGACCCATCCTCGCGCACCAGCGCCCACGGGTCGCTCACGTAGCCGCCCTCCCACGGGTGCGTCGCTCCGAGGACCTCGGCCCCGAGCCCGAAGCCCGGGCTGCGGGTCGTGAACGAGAGGCCCTCGGCCTGGCGCGGCGCGCTCCGAGAAATCGTCCGCGGCCCGTGTCCGGTCCAGTCGGGCGCGGCGAACCGTGGGCTTGGGGGCGGGCCGGCGTCGGAGGGGCCAGCGTCGGAGAGGCCAGCGTCGGAGGGGCCAGCGTCGGAGCGGCCAGCGTCGGGGGACGGGCGCACCATCACCACGGCGCTCGCGTAGAAGAGCGAGCCATCGCCCGCGACCATCCCGCTCTCGATCGAGGCGCTGCCGATCGCGATCGCTCGGTTGGCGGGCCGCACGTCGGTCTCCTCGTCGTCGAGGTCGCGGTAGGGGCCGGTGCCGTTGTGTGGCAGGCCCTCGGGAGAGCTCCCCTTGCTGCCGAGCGTCGAGCATCCCGCGGCCGCGAGCGAGGCGAGCGCGCACGCGAGCGCCATCGCCCCCGAGCGGGTGGCGCGGCTCATTCGAACCCCACGGTGACGGTCGCGCCGCCCGCGAAGATGTGCCCCGCGGCGCGGAAGTCGCCGGTCGGATCGAGCAAGCTCTGCTTGGTCATCGTGCGCTCGGGCAAGAGCGAGTACTGGAAGTGGAAGTCCATCTGCAGAAAGCCCGGCAGGAGCGGGCGCAGGTCGGTGAGGCGCACCCCGAAGCCGAGCGAGAAGACGAAGCGGTCGGTGTCCACGAGGTTCGTCAGCGAGAGCTGGTTGGGCACCGGACTGTGCTCGTAGTAGAAGCCGCCGCGACCGCGCAGCTCGACCACGCGCTCGCGCAGGACCAAGCCCTCGGCGCCGATGCGGGGGACGAAGCGGTCCTCGAAGAGCGCGGGCTGAGGCGTCGTGCCCACGATCGAGTCCGGGACGCGGATCCTCTCGCGGAGAGACTCGGGGACGTCGATCCGGAGCGTGATGTTCGAGAGGCCCACGGGGCTCACGTACGCGGACCAGTTCACCCACGTGACCTCGACGTTCAGCCGGAAGTCTGGCGTCGGAGACCACGAGCCGCCGAGCGAGACCTGCTGCGGCACGAACGCGTTGACCGACTGGCTCAGCAGGCTGAAGTAGCCGGGGAAGGGGTCGCCGAAGCCCGTGAAGTCCAGGCCTGTACGGCAGAACGCGTCGCCGGGCGTCTCGCAGCCGACCACCGCGAGCAGCGTGTTGTCGAGGGCGAATTGCCCGCGGTAGACGGCCCCGAAGGACAGCTCGGGCAGCGGCTGGACCTGCACCCCGACCTGCGGGTAGCGGATGGTCGTGAGGTCCGCGCGGATCTCGTGCTCGAGGTGAGAGTCCGCGCCGAGGATCCCGAGCTCCCCCCGGATCGATAGGGAATTCCTCGCGAACGAGAGGAACGAGATTCCCCCGCCGATCGTGAGCCACTCCGCCGGCCGGATCGCGAGGTGCGCCGCGAGGAAGGTCCGTCGCGGGCGGTTGTCGTAGAGCTCCCACCGGGGGCGGCGGCTCGGCAGAGAGCGTGTGCGTGAGACGTGGTCGTCATTGAGGTGCACGCCGAGACCGAACGCGAAGCGCACACCGCCGAGCTCCCCAGGGACCACCAGACCCACGGCGAGGCCCCGCACCGGGTCGACGTTCGAGTCGAGGCCGTTCAGCGAGAGCTCGTGGAATGCGCCGAAGTAGCCGACCCCGACCTGCACCGCGCCCGACCGCGCGAGCCCCGCGGGGTTGTAGTAGTTCGACGAGAAGTCCTGCACGTCGGCGGTGACGGCGCCCGCCATCGCCACCGAGCGCGAGCCCATCCCGTAGGTGTCCATGGGCTGCGCGGAGGCGGCGTTCGTCGAGAGCACCAGCGCGAGCGCGGCGAGGGTGCCGAGAACTGCACGCCGGAGCGCGAGAGGTGGGCTGGCGACGCGCATCAGAACTCCAGCCCCGCGGCCCAGCCGCCGACGAAGACGAAGCCCGCCGATGTGAGCGGCGCCGCGGTGGGATCGCTCGAGCGCAGCGCCACGAGGTGCGTGCGCGGGGTGAGCGCGTGCAGTTGTCCGAAGACATCGAGGGTGAGCCGCTCGCGCGGCGAGAGCGCGGCGGAGAGGCCGAGGCCGAGCGTGACGATGTGGCGGTCGTTGTCGACGAGACGCAGCGGCACGTTCACCGGGGAACCGTCCTCGAGGCGCACGCTGCCGTCCGGGTTGCGCTGCGCCCCGAGCCGCGCGGGCGGGGCGGGGGACATCTCCCACGCGTAGCCGCCGCGGATCGCGAGATCGACGGTGCCGCGGTGCAGGCTCGCCTCGACGGCCAGGCGGGGGCTGAGGGTGTCCGAGTACTGCACCGCCGGGGCGAGGTAGCTCGTCTCGGAGGTGGCCGAGCTCGGCCCGGGGTAGCTGCTCCAGAAGCGCGCCGTCACGTTCGCCACCACGCGGAGCTCGGGGATCGGCCTCCAATACCCCTCGAAGACGACCTGCGCGGGGTCGTACTGCGTGATGCCGCCGATCGTGAGGAGCGGCAGCGGCACGGGGAGGTCCTCGACCACGATCCGGAGGTCCATGTCCGCGCGGAGCTCGTGACGGTAGGTCATGCCGACACCGAAGGCCGCCGGCGCCGAGGCGCTCGCGCGCAGAGAAGGGGGCTGCTCGAAGCGAATCCCGACGTTGGGGGCGAACGTCGCGATGAGCTGCGTCTCGACCACGGACTGGAACGAGCGGGTCTCGTCGAGCTGAACGCGCAGGTCGCCCACGAGCGCCGCGAGCGCCGAGACGCCGAGCCCGAGCTGGAGGCCGTCGAGAATGCCGTGGAAGTCGAAGCCGAGCGCGACATAGAGCGCGAGCGACTGGCCGCGGGCGAGCACGGCCCACTGCGGCACCTCGGCGAAGCGCACGTCGCCCCGGAGGAGCACGTTCGTCGGCGTGTAGAAGCCGCCTCCCAGGGTGAGTCGGTCCTCGAGGATGTCGCCGAAGGGGATGGGCAGCGTGAAGCCGATGGTCGTGCCGCGGGCCGGCTCGAGCGGGGCGCGCTGTCCGTCGAGCGTCAGGTCGAAGCTCGCCGCGCTCGCGCCGAAGAAGAAGGAGCGACGCCGCACCGCGCCGAGATTGGCTGGGTTCAGATAGACCGACTCGAAGCCGTCGATGTAGGACGCGCCGGTCATCGCGAGCCCGGGGGAGCGAGCCCCGAACCCCAAGAGATCCGGCGGCGTCGCGCGGGCGCCGGGCGCCGCAGCGAGCGCGCACACCGCGAGCGCCAGGACGAGCGCCCCTCCGAGCCTCGGTTGCATCCCGTCCACGCTACACCACCACGCGCCGGGCGTGCGTTCGAAGTTCTTCGAGCGCCCCGCTTGGCGGGGGAGGGGCCGCTCGGCCCCTCCGGCCAAATCGCGTGCAAGCGGGGCTGGGGCCCCGCGCGCAGCATTCGCGTCAGCGAATGGAGCGGGAGGGGGCCGCGCTTGGCGGGAGAGGGGCCGCTCGGCCCCTCCGGCCAGATCAGATGAGGATCGTCGGGCAGCCGAGCACGATCTCGACGGTGCCGCTCTCGGACCGCAGCCGGTCGCACAGCGCGCCCTCGATCTCGAGGTTCTCGTAGTCCGTATCGGTGTAGTGCCAGGAGTCCTCGGTCGGGTCGCTGCCCTGCGGCACCACGATGCGCGACTCGCCCTCGAACGTGACCCCGACGTTCACGAGCGTGGACGTGAAGTCCGCCGGGTTCGCGGGGCGCGGGACGCGGAACACGCACGACTCGAGGAAGCGGCTCGAGATGTCGGCGAGCGCACGCCGGAACTCGCTGTCGAAGCCGCCCGAGGAAACGTCGTAGTGGCAGCATGGCGTGGCCCCGCCCGGCGGTTCGTTGCAGAGACCCACGAAGGGCACGCAGCTGCCTCCCGCGGGGCAGTCCGCGTCGGTCGAGCAGCGCGTCGGCGCGCTCACGCACGAGGCCTCGCAGATCTCCGTGGCGCGCGTTCCGCCGTTGACGGCGAGCGTGCTGAGGAAGTTGTCGCGGTTGTCGAGACCCACGGCGAAGGACAGGTAGCCCAGGCGGTCGTGCCGGCTCTGCGCGTCGCGGAGGACGTCGGCGCCGTCGGTGCGCTCGCAGTTCTCCGCGCCGTCGGTGACGAGCACGAGCCCGCGGGGCCCATCCGTCTCGAGCGCGTCGAGCACACGGTAGCCTGCGCGCAGCGCCCCGAACGTCGGGGTCTGACCGCCGCTCGTTCCGCTCGCGAGGGCACCGCTGATCGCGGGCCGCGAGATCGAGAGCGGAGCGATCGGCACCTGGGGCACGCCCGGTCCGAGCGCGACCTCGCAGACGTCTTCGCGGTTCGAGGGATAGAGGAGAAGACCCACGGAGAGCTCGTCGCTCACCCGCGCGAGCTCGTCGTTGATGGCGCGCTCCGCGAGGTCCCACTTGCTCTCACCCTCGAAACCACGCTCGTCCGGGCGGTTGCCGTTGACGTCCTCGTCCATGCTCGAGCTGCGGTCGAAGACCACGAGCAGCGAGCCCGGCACGCGCACGGTGGGGATCGCGGTCGAGGCGCACGCGCTCGCCGGATCGAACGGGTCGTACGGCGCGAAGCCCTGAACGTCTCCAAGCGCGAAGCGGGCGTCGGCGCCGCCATCCGTGCCGAACGGGACGCCATCTCCGTCTGGCCGTTCGCGCGTGCAGCCGAACGTCGCGACTGCGCCCACCACCACCGGCAGCATCCATCGACGGCTCATCGGAACCTCCGGGCGTGCGCGATATCAGGGCCCGGGCCTCACCGTCTGTGAGAACAGGCACGAGCCGCCCGGGAACCCCCCTTCGTCCGCCCGGTTCGCGGGAGGGAAGGCCCAGATGTTCGCGCTCCGCGCGGGCGAATGGTCGGTCTGCGCCGCGCGGTCAGCGCGGCCCGGCGCGGGGCCCTTCGACGGCGTGCACGACGCGCTCGACCGACGC
Organism: Deltaproteobacteria bacterium; assembly: GCA_046342295.1. Taxonomy (GTDB): domain Bacteria; phylum Myxococcota_A; class Polyangia; order Polyangiales; family Sandaracinaceae; genus JAFLCL01. The sequence goes on from JBKDQC010000516.1 coordinate 5,720, forward strand.
GGCGAGCGCGCCCGGGTCGTCGCTGCGTACCGTGACGTGCCCGAGCTTGCGGCCCGGCCGCTCCATCTTGCCGTAGAGGTGGAGGTGCGCGCCCTCGATCGCGAGCAGGCGCTCGCGCGGCGGAACCGTGCCCACGAGGTTGATCATCACCGAGCGGCCGCGGAGCGCGCAGCTCCCGAGCGGCTCTCCCGCGATGGCCCGGATGTGGGCCTCGAACTGGCTGGTCTCGGCGCCCTCGATCGAAAAGTGACCGGTGTTGTGGACGCGCGGCGCGATCTCGTTCGCGAGGAGGTCGCCGTCGTGCTCGAAGAGCTCGAGCGCGAGGACGCCGACATGATCGAGCTCCACGAGCAGCGCCGTGATCGCATCGCGCGCGCGCGCCGCGAGCCGCTCACCCACGTCCGGAGCGGGCGCGTTGGTGCGGAAGAGGATCCCGCTGCGGTGCACGTTCTCGACGAGCGGATAGGTCGCGATGGCGCCGTCGAGGCCGCGCACGCCGAGGATCGAGAGCTCGCGCGCGAAGGGCACGACGCCCTCCAGGATTGCGGGGACGGCCCCGCGCGACTCGAAGGCGCCCGGCACGTCGGCCGCCGAGCGGAGCACGCGCTGGCCCTTGCCGTCGTAGCCGAGACGCCGCGTCTTGAGCACGGCCGGCAGGCCCAGCGCC
>JBKDQC010000517.1:0-14077 GCA_046342295.1 Deltaproteobacteria bacterium
AGGCTTCGCGGTGTCGTCCGAAGGCTTCGCGGTGTCGTCCGAAGGCTTCGCGGTGTCGTCCGAAGGCTTCGCGGTGTCATCCGAAGGCTTCGCGGCGCCGCCGGACGCTTGACGCAGAGCCTGCCCGAGCTTCGCGAGCAGCTCCTCGGACGTCGCTGGCACGAGTCGCGCGGGCTCGCTCTCTCGCGGCGCCGGCGGGGGAACCGGCGTCTCGGGGATCGCGAAGGAGAGCGAGCCCGCGGGGCGGAGGGGCTCCGAGGCCTGCGCGGGCGGAGGGTTCGTGAGAGGGATGACGCGCGCCGCGTCGGCGGCACCGCGCGCGGAGGCCTCGGTTCGCGAGGCCCCGTCCTCGTGGCGAGCTTCCGGCTTCCCGGGGGTCCCGAGACGGTCCGGTCGCGGGGCCTCGGAGGGGCTCGCGATCGACGGCTCCTTCATCGTCGGTGCGCTCGGGGGCGCCGGCGGAGCGATGGCCACGACGTGCGTGCTCATCGTGCGCTGCACGATGCGCTCGGCCTCGCCGATGACCTTCTCGCAGTCGGCTTGGTCGGGCACCGCTTTCGCAAATTTCACCAGGTCGCATTCCCCGAGCAGCGTCGTGATCTCGGCGAGCGTCAGGCCGACGAGGCGTTGCTGCCGCATCCGCGCGATGACCTCGTCGGTCGTGCTCTCGAGGCCGTTGAAGCCGAAGCGGTGGCCGAGGTACTCGCGCAGGGCGTCGGACGCCCCATCGACGATGCGCGCCTGCGAGCCGTCGGCGATCGCCGCGGTGAGCTCGCGGCGCAGGGCGCGCAGCTTCTCGAGAGCGACTTCCTGCGCGGGCCGAGGTGGGGGCGGCGGAGGAAGCTCCTTCGGGCGCGCGCGCCACCAGCGGAGGAAGAGCCACGTGAGGAGCGCGGAGAGGGCCATGAGGCCGAGCGCGCCCGCGAGGTACGCGAGCGTGTAGTCGTCCTGCATCACGACGACCGGCTCGGTCGGCGGCCGCGGCTGCGCGTCGGGCTCGTTCGCCACGAGCGAGCCGACACTCACGCGCTGCGCCTCCGTGCGCACGGTCCCCACGACGCCATCGGCAGTGATGACCCGCACGGTGAGCGGCGCGATGGTGATCTCGCCAGGCGCGAGGGCGAGGAGGTCGAGGGTGTAGACGAAGCGTCGCCGGCCGTTCGCAGCGGACTCGGTGTGGTCTTGACCGACGAGCTCGAGCGGCGCGTAGCTCTGACGCGGGAGGTTCACGTCGTCGCCGTCGGGCACCTCGACCGTCAGCTCGTAGTGCACGACGTCGCCCGTCATCAGGCCGCTGTCGGGCGTCAGACGAACGGTCAGCGTGGGCACGTGGCCGTCGGGCAGCGCAGGCGCGTCATCCTCCGGGGCGAGCGCCGGCTCGCCCGGCCCCGGGGGCTCGGGGGCCGCGCCCAACGTGGCCCCGGCGTCCTCGGGCGCGCCGATCGCCTCCGCCTCGCCCGCGGCGGCGCCGGCGTCGTCGAAGAGGCCCGTGACGTCTCGCTGCTGCGCTGACAGCGGCGCTGCCGCGACGAGCGCGAGACACAGCGCGAGGAGACCGCGCGCGCTCATCCGTACCCCTTCATGCGGCGCTGGCGCCTGCGGAAGAGGTCTCCGAGCGGCTTCACGTAGTCGCGATCGGTGTGCACGACGACATGATCCATGCCGAGACGGCCGAAGAACTGCTCGCGCGCGGCGCGCTCCTTCGCGACGCGCTTGGCGAAGGCCTTGCGCACCTTCGCGTCGCTCGTGTCGATCTCGACGAGATCGCCGCTCTCGAGATCCTCGACGAAGGCCAGACCGATGTCGGGGAGCTCTTCCTCGCGCGGATCGACCACCTGGATCGGGATGAGGTCGTGTCGCGCCGCCGCGATGCGCAGCGAGCGCTCGTAGCCCTCGGCGACCAGGTCGGAGACGAGGAACGACACCGCCCGCCGGCGCTGCACGCCGCCGAGGAGATCGAGCGCGCACGACAGATCGGTGCCACTTCCTTCGGGGCGCGCGTTGAGGATCTCGGTGACCACGCGCATCACGTGGCCCTTGCCCTTCTTGGGAGGCACGAAGCGCTCGACACGATCGGTGAAGACGATGAGGCCGACACGGTCGTTGTTCTTGATGGCGCTGAAGGCCAGGAGCGCCGAGACCTCCGCGACCGTCTCCACCTTGGGCCGCCCGGCGGCGCCGAACCGCTCGGAAGCGGAGAGATCGACGAGGAGCATCACCGTCATCTCGCGCTCTTCGGTGAAGACCTTCACGTACGTCTCGTTCATGCGGGCCGAGACGTTCCAGTCGATGAAGCGGACGTCATCCCCCGGCTGGTACTGGCGCACCTCGCTGAAGGCCATGCCGCGGCCCTTGAAGACGGAGTGGTAGCCGCCCGCGAGCTGCTCGTTGGCGAGCCGGGCGGTGCGGATCTCGATCTTCTTCAGCTTCTTGATGATTTCTCGGGGAATCACGGTCAGCCAGCACGGGGGAGTCGTGGAGACGGCGCGGCGCGGGCCGCAGAGGGAGCCGGAGCCGCCGCGGGCTAGGGAACCTCCACCTTGTCGAAGATCCGCCGCACGACCTGATCGCTCGTGATCTCCTCGGCCTCGGCCTCGTAGGTGAGGATGATGCGGTGACGCAGCACGTCGGGCCCCACGGCCTTGACGTCCTCGGGGGTGACGTAGCCGCGGTGGCGGACGAACGCATGCGCGCGCGCCGCGAGGTTGAGCGCGATCGATGCGCGCGGGGAGGCACCGTGCGCGACCATCCCCGCGAGATCCTTGAGGCCGGCCTTCTTCGGATCGCGCGTCGCGACGACGACGTCGAGGATGTAGTCGTTGATCTTGTCGTCGACGATCACGTGCGCGATGGTCTCGCGCGCCTTGAGCACCTGCTCGGTGGACGTCACCGCCTGGACCGCGAGGTCTTTTGCGCCGCGCTCTTTGCTCACGTGCGCGGAGAGCGCGAGCTTCGTCATGCGCTCCATGACGCGCTTCTCTTCCTCGCGCGTCGGGTAGCCCACGAGCACGTGGAGCATGAAGCGATCGACCTGCGCCTCGGGGAGCGGGTAGGTGCCCTCTTGCTCCACGGGGTTCTGCGTCGCCATGACCATGAAGGGCGCGTCGAGCCCGAAGGTGGTGTCGCCGATCGTGACCTGTCGCTCCTGCATCGCCTCGAGCAGCGCGCTCTGCACCTTGGCCGGGGCGCGGTTGATCTCGTCGGCGAGCACGAGGTTCGCGAAGATCGGGCCGCGCTTGGCCGAGAATTCCCCGCGCTGCTGGTTGTAGATGACGGTCCCGATCACGTCGGCCGGCAGCATGTCGGGCGTGAACTGGATGCGGGAGAACCTCGCCGCGATGGTCTCGCAGACGGTCTTGACCGTGAGGGTCTTCGCGAGGCCCGGTACGCCTTCGAGCAGAACGTGCCCGCCTGTGAGCAGGCCGATCAGGATTCGCTCGATCATGTGCTCCTGGCCGACGATGACCTTGCCCACTTCGTGGAGGATCGCGTCGGTGAAGGCGCTCTCGCGCTGGACGAGCTCGTTGATGGCGCGGACGTCGGTGTACATGCGGAGTCAGACCTGCGTGGGGAGCCAGCCCGGCCTCGAGACCGGGGGGAGGGGCGCGGAGAATAGCGCCACGCGGCTCTGTCGTCTGCGGCGGTGTCCCGCCAGCCCGAGCGCGATCGGTGCCCCGAGGAGGGGACAGTCCAGGTGGGGAGGAGGGAGGGGTCGAACGGAGGAGAACCGAGCGCGATCGCCGGACCGGAAGGAAGAACAGGCGAGAGAGCCCGTGGCCCGCCCGGCGCGAGACGGACGGGACACGCGTGACAGCGCGGAAACCCTGCGCTCGAAGCGCCTATTTCATCCGTCTCCGCGGGGCATCCGCGGATCCTCGTCGCCGGTGGGTGCGTCGCACCTCGGCTCGTGCCGACCTCGCGCCTCGGGGGCGAGCACCAGGTAGCGCGTGCTCTTGCCGCTGCCCTCCCGCGCGACCTCGCCCCGCGCCATCAGCTCGCGCAGGCGACGCAGCACGGTCGCCTCCGAGCTCCGGAGGCTCGCGGCGAGCTCGGAGCTGCTCGTCGGTCTTCGCCCGAGAAGCGCCACGATCCGACGCTGAAGATCCTCGGACGGCGAGGGCACGCGCGCCTCGTCCGCGACAGCCGTCTGGCCCTCCGGGGCGTGCTCGCGCGGGCGCACGGTCGCGGTGGGCGGGGCCCCCTCGATCGTGACCACCACCACGTCTTCGGACAGCGCGTAGCCTTGGGGCGTCGTGCGGACCCACTCCGCGGCATCGCCGAGCGCGCGCCGCAACCGCGCGATCGCGGTGTGGACGACTGCGTCGTGGAGCTGCGGTGCATAGCGAGGGACGCGCCAGACGTCTTGCACCAGCGTCTCCTTGCTGCGCTCGCCGTGACGGAGCGCCTCGAGGAGGTCGCGGCCGTGGCCCGGCAGCCTCGCCACGTGTCTCAGGGCTCCGCGATCGTTGGTCACGAGCGCATCGCCGAAGAAGAACAGGTGACGCCCCGGCGTGGCGCCCGCGACGATCGGCACGAGACCCCACCAGCCGCGCTGCACGGCTGCTTGCGCGCGCGAGAGGGGTGGGTCTGGGCTCGCGAACAGACTCCAGAGCGGGGATTCTCGGCGCTCTTGGAGACCCAGCGGCTCACCACCGCGCGCCGCCACGAGCACCCTCGCGGCGAACGCGCCCGTCGAGGCGTGGAAGCCACGCGCCTCGTGGAGTGAGCCTCGCTCCTCGAGCAGCACGTGACGCCAGAGCGCGAGCTCGACGCGCAGGATCTCGTCGTGCGCACGATCGAGCGCGACCTCGGCCTGCCGGAGGGCCTGCCCGATTTCGTCCTTCGTGCGGTCGAGCGCCGCGATGAACGCATGCGTCATCGAGAGACGCGCCGCGGCGCGGTGGTCGGACTCCGGCAAGGCCTGCGCCGCGGCGCGCTCGAGCGCCTCGCGGGCGCGCTCGGTCTCCCCGCTCAGCGCCGACCGAAACGCGAGCTCGAGCCACGCGCGCCGGAGCGCGTAGAGGTTGTCGAAGGCCATCGCCGCGACCCGCTGGAGCGCGACCTCGAGGTCCTCGCTGGGCTCCCGCTCGACCGCGGCGAGCCCGTGCCGGTTGCGGTAGGCGAGCTCGGCACACTCGATCGCCGTGCGGTGCCCGGCCGAGCCGAGGGACGCGGCGAGCGCTGCAGCCTGGCCCAGGGTGCGCAGCCCGGCGTGCACCTCCCCGCGCTGCACGAGCGCATGGCCCCAGAGGTCCATGGCGAGGAGGCGGCCGTAGCGGAACCGCGAGGCCACCGCCTCGACGAGCGCACGCCGCGAGGAGCGCCGCGCGCGCCCCACGCGACCCGTGAAGTATCGGACCAGGGCGAGCCCTTGCATGAGGAAGAAGCGCGCGCGCGCATCGCTCGAAGCGCGATGTCGCAGGTTCTCGACCGCCAGCGACGTCGCCTCCGCGTAGCGCCCGGCGTGGCAGAGGCCCACGAGCGCGAAGAAGCGTGCCTCGACCGCGACGCTCGCCGGGGTCCTCGGATCTCGGAGGAGCTCCTTCACGAACGCGGCGGACTCGTCGAGGCGCCCGAGCAGCGAGAGGGCACCCGCCACGTAGGGAGCCTCCGCGAGCGACCACGACGCGCCCGGGCCGTCCCACGCCAGCGCCACGACCTCGCGGTGCCGACCCGCAAAGAAGGCCTCCTCGAGTGACACGCGCGCCATGACGCCCGAGCATGACACCGCGCGCCAGAAACGCCTCGCCGGTGCGCGGGGCGCACAACCTCCCGGATCAGTCGCCTCCGGACGGCTCGCTCGCCGCGGCGAGGGCGAACACGACGATGCCGATCGGATCGGTGAGAAAGCGATCGACGACGGCGAGGCGCGCGGCCCGCACCGCTGGGTCTGCGCCGTAGCCCGCGATCTGCGCTCGGGCCGAGACCGGGTCGAGCGGCAAGGCCGAGAACCTCTCGACGCACCGGACGACCCCGGAGGACACCGTGCACTGCCCCACCCCTTGCACGCCGGACAGCGTCGCGTTGCCGGCCGCGTCGATCGGCCCCGAGAGCTCGACGGTCTGGTCGACCACGCCGCTCAGATCGGCTGGGAAATCGTAGGTCAGCGTGACGGTCTCGCCGGTCCGCACGTAGTGCACGTCGGGCACCGCGAAGAACGCGTGCGGAGCGAGCGCAGGGTCCTCGACAGGGACCTCGTAGTAGGGCAGCGCCGGTGCGACGAGCGGAGAGGTCGCGTCGTCGGGGGCGACGAACGCATCGACCGCGCTCGCGGGGACGTCGCCGGCCGCGCCCCCGTCAGTCCCGCCTACCTCCGGCGCGGTCGGGACACCGCAAGCCGCGAGAAAGAACAGGCCCGAGCACGCACATGGGAGACGAGGGAAGGCGACAGACACGGGAACCTCTCCGCAGAAGGGCCAAAGCGTGAACAGAAGGCGAGGCCACGTCGATGTGACCGCGCCTGCGGCGCGGGCGAAGGGACTCGCAGATCAGACGCCGTGCGGGCGGCACGCGCCCACCCCGTGCTCGATCTCGCACTCCTCGCCGGCGGCGCAGTCCGCGTCCGTCGCGCAAGGGGTGCCGACACCGCTGTGGTCCGAGCCGCTGTGGTCCGAGCCGCTGTGGTCCGAGCCGCTGTGGTCCGAGCCGCTGTCGTCCGAGCCGCTGTCATCCGAGCCGCTGTCATCCGAGCCGCTGTCATCCGAGCTGCTGTCGTCCGAGCCGCTGTCGTCCGAGCCGCTGTCGTCCGAGCCGCTGTCGTCCGAGCTGCTGTCGCCCGAGCTGCTGCCGTGCGGACGGCAGTACGCGCCCCCGTGCTCGGCCTCGCACTCTTCCCCGGCCGGGCAGTCGCTGTCGAGCGCGCAGAACGCTGCGCTGCCGCCGCGCGACCGATCGCCACCGCCGTGGGGGCGGCAGTACGCGCCGCCGTGCTCGACCTCGCACTCCTCGCTCGCGGGGCAATCGGCGTCGGCAGCGCAGGCGACCCCGGGCCCGCCGGCGTCGCCCCCATGGTAGCGGCAGAGCCCAACGGCTCCCTCCACCTCGCACTCCTCGCCCCGGGGGCAGTCGGTGTCGAGCGCACACGCGACGCCCGAGCCGGCGGCGTCGCCGTGCGCGCGGCAGACGGATCCCGCGTCTTCGACCTCGCACGCCTCGAGCGCCGGACAGTCCGCGTGGGTCCCGCACGCAAGGGCCTCCCGCGCGGGGCGGGCGCCGGACTGCCCGCAGCCGACGGCGAGAACGACGAAGACGAACGAGACGAGCTTCTTGGACATGGCGTTTCCTCCGGGACCGCCGAGCTGGCGGCGACCCTCGGACTCTGACGGCGCATGCTCGTCACGGGGCTGACGCGCGCTGACCGCGGCTGACGCGAACCGGGACGGGAACGGGCCGATGGCGAAGAAGATAGAAAACAGCATCGATCACGAGCACTTGCGCAATCCACGGCGGCCGCCGCCTGCGCGGCGTCGGCGGATTCCTCGGAGCGGCACGGCCGCAAGGAGCGCGGTCGGCGCGCCCGGAGCTCGCCGCCGCGGCATGATGCGCCGATGGGCTCCCTCGAAGCGGCATCGAACGTTCGCAGGCAGGCGTGCGCCGCGCTCGGCGCGCTCGCCGTCGGCTGCGCGGGCCCGCCGCCAGGACCACCGCCGCGGACCCCGGTCGAGGCCGACCGCTGGCTGGGTGAGGACCGCGCCGCGACGTTCGAACGACACGTCGACCACATCGCCTCGATCGCGTCGCTCTCGAGCGCCGGGCTCGCACGGCTCGGAACCACCTGGGACGAGGAGCTCACCGAGGTCGAGCGTCGCTACCGAGACGCGGTCAGCCGCGACGACGCCTATTACGCGCTCGTCGCGCTGAAGAACAGCTTGCACGACGGGCACGCGTTCCTCGTGGCCGACGCGCTCGCGCCGGAGGCTCCGATCGTCCGCCTGCCCGTCTCGATCCGCGTCGAGTACGACGGGACCGAAGCGAGGTACGTCGCCCGCGCGGGCGGACCGCTGCCCGCAGGTGGCCTCGTGCTCGCGGTCGACGACACGCCGATCGGGTCGATCGAGCGCTCTCATCGCCCGTGGTTCGAGGGTGGAAGCTCGCCCGAGGGGTTGCGCGAAGACGTCGCCCGCTGGCTCGCGATCCGCGACCCGCGGCGAGAGCCAGCGCCCGCTCCAGGGGCGAGGACGACGCTCCTCGTTCGTGCCGAGGACGGCACCGAGCAGACCTTCGCGCTGTCGTGGCAAGCCGTGGTCGAGGAGGCCCTGCCCTGCCCTCCGTACGCCGCTGCCTGCGCCCCCGACGCCGACGGTGACTACGAGGCCGAGCCGACGTTCGAGGGCCTCGGCGCTTGCGTCTACGCGACCGACGACCCCGAGACCCGGGTGGTCCGCTACCACACGCTCTACACGCCGGACACGTTCGATCCGCGCGAGCGCGCGTGCCTCGAGCGCAAGCTGCCGGAGCTGTCCTACCGGCTCACGCTCGACGACGCGGACGCCCTCGGGCCGCGCGGGCTCCTCCAGCGCGACCAGGGCGAGCTGCTCGACCACCTCGCCCGGGCGGGCGTGCGTCGCGTCCTCTTCGACGTGCGCGAGAACCGCGGAGGCGACTTCGACCCGGTCTTCTTCGGGGCGTTCACGGAGGGGACATACGCGCAGCCCCTCAAGAGCTTCGTGTTCGGCGATTACTTCCGCGAGGCCCCCGAGCGCATCCGCGAGGCCAACGTCTACGTCGCGCTCGCGAGCGGAGAGCCGATCGACGGCGCCGCTGCCCGCATCGAGCAATACCTGCGGGACATGCCCGACGCCCAGCGCTCCGAGCCCTGGCCCTTCTACTGCCAGAGCCGAGCGTGCGACCCGTCCGAAGCGACGCTGCGGAGCGAGTCGAGCGTCGTGTTCCAAGCCGCGGTGCTCACCGGACCACGATGTTTCAGCGCATGCGACGACTTCGTCGCGATCTTCCGCGACAACGGCATCGCCGCGACGATCGGTCAGCCCACCGGCGCCGGTGACGCGCCCTACTCGTTCGACACGGCCTTGGCGCTGGCCGACGGATCGGAGGTCGCGCTTCGGCTCACCGTCGGGGTGAGCTTCCATCCCGGCACCGACACGCCCCTCGAAGGGCACCCCGCCCCGATCGACGTCCCGCTGGCCCCGACCGCCGACAACCGCGGCGGCCTCGTGCGGGCGGCGTTGTCGCGCGCGCCCTGGTGAGCCGACCGCGGAGACACGAGCCCATGTCGCCGCCCGTGGCCTCGAGCATCTCGCCCTCGCCGCCGGACCCGCTTCCTCGCACGCTGCGCGGCGATGGTCTTGGCGCACATCACACTGCGATGGGGGGCCGCCCGGGGTCGAGCGCCGCGAGGTCCTCCGGATCGCTCGTCGCGACTGCGTGATCCCGCACCCGCGCGCAAAGGACCCCTGCCGCGTCGGCCACGTCCGAGGGGTTGTGAACGCTCCGATCCGAAGTCCGCCGCACGTCGGCGGACGATCAGCGCACCGCCGCCGCGGACGCCGCACCGCGCGGTCTCGCGCGGCTCATCCGGAAGGAATCGACGTAGGTGCCGCGCCGGAAAGCCGCCATGCGCTGCGTGCCCTCGAGCGCGAAGCCGAGGCGCTCGTAGAGCGCGCGGGCGCGCGCGTTGTCGACGTACACGTCGAGGGCCACCCGCTCGAGCCCGAGGTAGTCGTCCGCGAGCGCGAGGAGCGCCGTCGTGAGCGCGCGGCCGACGCCCTGCCCCTGCGCCTCCGGATCCACCGAGATGCCGAACATCGCCTGGTGACGCAAGCGCGGGTTGCGACCGATCGGGAAGAGGCCGGAGGCGCCGACCACGCGGCCGCCGCTCTCCGCGACGAGCACGTGCGTGTCCGCGATGGGCGCCGACAGGCGACGCTCCCAGGACGCGCGCGTCTGGTGAGGCATCTGGAACGTCCCCTCCATGACGCTCGGGATCTCGTGAAGACGCGCGAACGCCTCGGCGTCCGCGACGCGCACCGGACGCACCACGACGTCGCGCCGCGGCGCACGCGGAGGGATCGGAGGTGGCGCGCTTCGCTCGGGAGGCAGCACGAAGCCGGGACGGATCCGCGCCATGCCGAGCCCGTCGACGAAGGCCCCGTCACGCAGCATCTCCGCGGGGCGCCGCGTCTCGACGACGAAGCCGTGCTTGTCGTAGAGGCCGAGGGCCGCGACGTTGTCGGCTTGCACGCCGAGCTCCAGCCGGAAGAACGCCCACCAGTCGTCGGCGGCCGCCGTGGCTGCGGAGAGGAGCGCATCCCCGACGCCCCGGCGCTGCTTCTCGGGACGCACGCCGATCGAGATCATCGCGACGTGCTTGCGGCGCACGTGCGGCATGCCTTCGAGCGTGAGCACACCGGCGAGCCCGTCCTCGTCGAAGGCGCCGAGGAACAAGCCTCGATCCGGCGAGAGCTCGGCGATCTGCTTCGCGACCTCCTCTTCACGGTCGGAGGGCAGGCCTCCCAGGGTGCGCGCGACCTCGAGGCCGAGGCGATGGAAGGCCGGGGCGTCGGCCGGCACGAGCGATCGAAGGGTGATCGGCATGAGGGGACCGTGCGCGCCCGCCGAGGAACGGACAAGGGTTCAGTCGGGCCACCCACAGAATCGCCGGAGCCAGGCGCCTGTCCGGCCGTGCGCCTGTCCGTCCACAGCCAGGCGCCGGTCCGGCCGTACGCCTGTCCGTCCACAGCCAGGCGCCGGTCCGACAAGAGCCAGGCACGACCGTCGAGCGACTGCGGCACCCCTTGACCCCCTTCGATGCACGATGCATATATGCCTTGTCGGCAGCTTGTATCGAAGAGGGACCTTCGGACATGCTCGGCACGTGGCCCGCCGCCTGCCCTCCGCTCCCCCCGACGAGGACGCGTCCTACCTCGCGAGCTACGACGCGAGCGCTTTCGAGAGACCGAGCGTCACAGTCGACGTCGCGCTCCTCTCGGTGAAAGACGACACGCTCGTCACCCTCCTGCTCCGCCGCACGGAGCCGCCCTTCCGCGGCCGTTACGCCCTGCCGGGTGGCTTCCTCCGCATGAACGAAACGCTCGAGGCAGCCGCAACGCGCGTGCTCACCGCGAAGGCGGGGCTCAGCCGCGTGTACCTCGAGCAACTCTACACGTTCGGATCGGTACAGCGCGACCCGCGCACGCGGATCCTGACCGTCGCCTACTACGCGCTCGTTCATCGAGGCCGTCTCGAGGGCGCGGCGAAGGACACCACGCTCGCGCACATCGAGGTGCCCTGGGCGGGCGAGACCGGGGGCCCGGTCGAGGTCCACGCCTCCGGAAGGAAGGCGCGCGCTCCCCTCACGCTGGCTTTCGACCACGCCGAGATTCTCGGCATGGCCGTGAAGCGCATCCGCGGGAAGCTCGACTACACCCCCATCGGCTTCCAGCTTCTGCCCGAGCGCTTCACGCTCGCCGACCTCCAGCGCGTTCACGAGACCGTGCTCGGGAGGCCTCTCAACAAGGACTCGTTCCGCCGCCGCATGCTCGCGAGCGGCGAGCTCGAGGCCACCGGCGAGCTGCAGCGCGAGGTCGACCATCGACCGGCGGAGCTCTACCGGTTCAGTCGCAGATCCGCCGTCTGATGGCGCGCCACGGCGCGCCCGAAGGGACACGCCATGGCCGACATCCGCTCCTACTGGCTCCTCCGTCACCTGCGCGCCGACTCCAGCTCTCACGTGCTCGTGTACCGCGACGGCGTGCTCGTGCGCTCGGGGCGCGGGCTCTCCTGCTGGTTCTTCCCGCTCTCCACGAGCCTCGCGGAGGTCCCGACCGACGACCGGGAGGTGGCGCTCTCCGCGTTCGTGCGCTCGAGCGACTTCCAGGATCTGAGCGTGCAGGGGTCCCTCACCTACCGGGTGATCGACCCCTCGAAGCTCGCGGAGCGAGTCGATTTCTCGATCGACACCGCGCGCGGCCTCCACCTGCGGCAGCCGCTCGACAAGCTCGCGCTCCAGCTCGGACAGCTCGCCCAGCAGGAGGTCGCGATCTGGGCCTCGCAGCTGCCTCTGCGCGATGCGCTCCGGCGAGGCCCCGCCGAGGCGCGCGCCCGGATCTCCGCGCGCTTCGAGACCGAGGCGCTGCTCGAGCCCCTGGGCCTCGCCATCGCCTCGGTCCACGTGGCTTCCGTCCTTGCCTCGAACGACCTCGAGCGCGCGATCGAGGCGCCCATGCGCGAGCACATCCAGCAGGAGGCCGACGAGGCCGCGTTCGCACGGCGCGCGATGGCGGTGGAGAAGGAGCGGGCCATCGCCGAGAACGAGCTCCAGAACCGCATCGAGCTCGCGCGCCGCGAGGAACAGCTCATCTCGCAGGAAGGCGCCAACCAGAAGCGGAAGATGACCGAGGAGGCCGAGTCCAGGCGCATTGCCGCCGAGGGCGAGTCTTCGCGCGCGAGGCTCGTCGCGCACACCCAGGCGGAGGCGACGCGGGCCGTGGAGACCGCGAAGATCGAGTCCGAAAAGGCACGCCTCGAGCTCCAGGCCGGGTCGATCCGCGCGATCGAGACCGCGAAGGTCGACGCCGAACGTGCGCGCATGGACATGGCGCGGCAGATCCCTCCAGCCGTGCTCGCGGCGCTCGCCGCCAAAGAGCTCGCGGGCAAGCTCACGAGGATCGAGCACCTCCACCTCGGCGGAGACGCCTTCGGCTCGATGCTCACCGACCTCGTCACCGCCGGCACGCGCGTGCTCGAGGCCACCGGCAGCGTCCCGGTCGAGCCGAGCGCCCCGAGCGGACACGGGCGATGAGCTCGCTCGCGACCCGCTCGCTCCACCGCGCGGCGGCCTCGCCCGAGCCCGCGGGACGAGGCAGCGGAGCAGCGACGGTGCGCGCGTCCATCCCGCGCGTCGTCGTCGTGAGCCGTCCCACCGACTACGAGGAGCTCCTCTGCCGCCACGGGACCCGCGCGCAGGCGAGCTTCTTCCTCGCCTCGCGCCAGGTGTCGATCGACGAGGCCGAGGCGAGGCACCACACGCACCAGGCCGCGCTGGCCGACATCGCCTCCGAGATCCCCACGAAGTGGAGGCGCTCGCGGGTGCCGCGGGCCGAGCTCTCGCGCTTCGTCTTCGAGCCGGGCGACGTGGTGGTGGCGGTCGGCCAGGACGGCCTGGTCGCGAACGTCGCGAAGTACCTCGACGGCCAGCAGGTCGTCGGCGTGAACCCGCTCGCGGGCGTCAACGCTGGCGTGCTGGTCCGCCATACGGTCGCGGCCTCTGCAGAGCGCATCGCGCGTGCCGCCGAAGGCCGCGCGCAGCTCGAGGAGCGCACGATGGTCGAGGCGCAGGTCGACGACGGGCAGCGCCTGATCGCGCTGAACGAGATCTACCTCGGTCACCGCTCCCACCAGTCGGCGCGCTACGCAGTGACGCTCGAGGGACGCACCGAGCGCCAGTCCTCCTCGGGGTTGATCGTCGCGACGGGCACGGGCGCGACCGGCTGGTCGCTCTCGATCGCTCGCAGCACCGGCGCGACCGAGCTGCTCCCCGCACCCACCGAGCGCGCGCTCGCCTTCTTCGTGCGTGAGGCGTGGCCGAGCCCAGCGACCGGCACCGCGCTCGTGCGCGGCCGCGTGGGCGAGGCGGAGGGCGGGGCCAGGCAGCTCGTCGTCACGAGCGAGATGAACGAGGGCGGCGTCGTCTTCGGGGACGGCATCGAGGACGACCGCCTCGTCCTCGGGTGGGGCATGCGCGTCGAGCTCCGCGTCGCCGAGCGGACCCTCCGCCTCGTCGTATGAACGCAATCGCGGCCGCGTCGATCAGCCGCACCATCGCGCGGTGGCGCTGCCTGAAGTTGGGGCCCGAGAAAGAACATTCCGGCTCGGGGCGCGCAAGCGAGCCTGGCGCCGCGCGCCGTGGTATCCACCCGCCCCCATGGCCTGGTTCTCGAAGAACCGCGTCTCCGTCGACGCTTCGGAGAAGAAGACGATCGGACAAGGCGTGTTCCGCCGCTGCGACGAGTGCGGCGTCACGCTTCGTGCCGAGGAATTCACCGAGAACCACGAGGTCTGCCCCTCGTGCAACCACCACTACCCCCTCTCCGCGGAGTCGTGGCCGGAGCTCGTCCTC
>JBKDQC010000518.1:0-3803 GCA_046342295.1 Deltaproteobacteria bacterium
TCGCGTTGCCGAGGCCGTGCTCGCTGAGGAGCCCCGGGTAGCCGCGCACAGCGCGGCAGTTGTACGCGCCTCGGTGCGCGAGCGCGCGCGGCGGCCGCCCGTACACCTGCACCGCAGCCTCGTACACGATGCGCTCGAAGAGTAGGCCTCGAGCGCACGCGCGAGATCCTTGGAACGAGCGACGATTCGTGCGTCTGCAAGCGACTCGACGGCTGACCTCACGGCGTCCACCGAAAGTTCCGCGGCGTTCATGCGCACGCCGACACCAAGCCGCTCGACGCGATGCGCGTTGGCGACCTGATCGCCTCCGAAGGGGATCACCACCATCGGTCGACCTGCGGCGAGGCACTCCTGCACGGTGTTGTTCCCCCCGTGCGTCACGACGGCGTCGACGCGCTCGAGGAGCGGCACCTGCGGCACCCGTCGATGGATGTGCACCGACGGCGAATACAGATCCGCCAACGCGTCGAAGCTGGCGCCTGCGCTGACGACGACGTGGGCGCCCGCCGCAGTGGCACCCGCGATCAGCGAACGGAACACGGCAGGTTGGCCGTTGAAGACGGTGCCGAGGGACACGTAGACGATCCGGCGGTCACGAGGCAGCGCCTCGAGGACTGCGCTCCCCGAGTCGTCGCGCGCCGCTCCCTTCGCCAAGCAAGGGCCTGTCATCACGACCTTCCCGTCGAGCGGGAGCAGCCCCGGCTCCAACTCCGGAGCGGTCGCGAGGAGATTCAGATCGCGCGAGATCGGGCGCAGCAGCAGGCCGTCCCCGGGAGGTTCCAGGCCGAGCTTCCTCGCGGCGCGGGCGATGCGTGCATCGAAAGCGGCAGACATCCGCTCGAGCCGCGTCTTGGCCTCGCGCCACGCGTCGCCCCCTCGGGCCGACGCGGGCAGGACAGTCCCGAACGGCGGCGTGCCCTCGGCGGGGAACGGCAGCGCCGAGTGGTAGAGCGCGATGAACGGACTCTGTGCGAGACGGGCGCCGAGCAACGCCCCGGGCATCAGGTAGTCACCCACGACGACGGCCGCACCCGTGCGCCGGATGTATTCGGCGATCTGCCGGGCCTGCGCTTCGAGGCCGCTCATGAAGAGCGCAAGGGCGATCTCCAGCTCGGCCTGACCCGTCGCGCGGGGCAGCCGTGCTGCATGCCAGAGCGACGCCGTCGATGCGGCCAGCTCGAGCACCTCGGCCCCTTCCGCGGCGATCGCAGCAGGCAGGTTCGAGGCCGCGCGCACGGGCTCCGGCCAGAGCGACGCAAACGGAACCCGCGCGTGGACGATGGCGAAGCTCGTCGCGTGCCCGCGCGCACGCAGCTCGGCGCACATCGCGCGCAGAGCGCTGGTGTGACCCACCGTCGGGTGCGCCGCGAAGAGGATGTGCCGCCGGTCCGTCATGGCATGTCGATCTTCGGGGCTCCGGGAAGATGCAGCAACTGTGAGATCGACAGGACAAAAACGCCGAGCAGGAGTCCGATGGACGACGGCGTCCAAAACGCGGTGCGATCGAGCCAGAGGAAGACCGTATGCAGCGCGACGGTGACGAGGCCGAGCGCCGCGCACGACACGCCCGCGCGTCGTGCAGAAGGCGCGCCCTGCGCGACCTGCACGAGGCCCGCGGCCACGAGCGCGACGGCGCCGAGGTTGAAGGCCAAGAAGAACGAGACCCCGCCTGGTACGCCGAAGACGTCCCATTCGTGCCGGTACGCTGCGTCGGCCTGGTGAGTGGTGAGCAGCGCGAGATTTCCGACGTAGAGGCGCGTGGCGGTGCTCGTCTTTCGGGGCCGCGTTCATCGTCGCCTCGCGATCAGCGCGCGCCGCGATCGCAGGTGGCTTCGTCGCCGAGGTCAGGCGCTCCGCGCCCCACGCCCCAACAGCGCCCGCAGGGCGTCGTCAGAGGGTGGCGGCGACCCGGCCGCGCTGAAGACCGAGACGTCTCGTGCGCCAGCAGGAACCTCGAGCGCCGCGACGAGGACCCGGGCGGCGTCGGCCCTCGAGAGCGTTCGTGCGAGCGTGACTGGCCGGTCGCCCTGCGCGAGGTCGAGCCCGGCGGGCGAGGGGCCGTTCGTCAGCAGGCCCGCACGAATCACCGCACCGTCGAGGTTGCTCCCGAGAAGCGCCTCCTCGGCAGCGCGGCGCCACGCGAGCAGCTTCCACTTCACGACGTTCAGAGTCCGGGTCAGCCATGTCTGCCGATGAATGCCCATCGTCGTCATGTAGACGAAGCGCCCCGTAAGTCCCGCGCGCTCGGCAGCCCGAACCGTGGCCACCAGGCCGCCATAGTCGACGGCCTCGAGCGAGGCCTCGCGGGCGAACCCTGGTGGGACGCCGGCCGTGAAGATGACGCCGTCGGCACCAGACAGGGCCTCGTCGAGTGCGCCGCCCGGCCTGGCGAGGTCCGTCTGTCGCATCTCGACGCGCGCGCCGAAGAGACGGTGCGCCTTCTCGGTGTCGCGCACGACCACCCGAACGCGTCGGCCTTTCTCCAGGAGTGCTTCGGTCACGAGGGAGCCAGTGCCTCGGGTCGCGCCCAGAACGACGATGGTCTTGGTCATGTGCAGGTCTCCATTCGCGATGGAGACTATGGTCCTGCACCCGATTCCACGAATCGATGTGAAGAATCAGATACATTCCACCATGGAATGGCCATCGACGAGCTCGACTTCAACCTGCTGCGCTCTCTTCATCGTCTACTCGAACTCCAGAGCGTGACGGGTGCGGCCCGTTCGCTCGGCATCGGCCAGCCTGCGATGTCGAAGCACCTCGAGCGGCTGCGCCACGAGCTCAAGGATCCGTTGGTGGTTCGACGGGGGAACCGGCTGCACCTCACCGAGCGGGCGAAGGCGCTGCGCCCCGACGTGCAAGAGCTCGTGCAGCGCATCGGGCTGGTCCTTTCGCCACCCGCGCCTTTCGTGGCTCTCAAGTCGACGGGCGTGTTCACGGTGGCGATGGGGGACGACGTGGCCGGCGTGGTCTTGCCCGCCTTCGTGAAGGTCCTGGCGACGTCGTGCCCCCGCGTCGACGTACGGATCCGCGCGCTGGGCCGGCAGACGCTCGGTCAGCTCGACAGCGGCGAGGTCGACGCTGCCGTGGTGCCAGACCTGAGGAAGGAACCGAGCCTCGACCTGCCCTCACTCGACCGCTTTGTCGCCAGACCGCTCTACGAGGAGCGCTTCGCCGTCGCGTCGAGGACGCGGCGGCGATGGACCCTCGAGGCGTGGCTGGCGGCGAGCCACGTGTTGCCGACTCCGCTGGGGGAGAACGACGTGGGCCTGCTGGACCGCGCCCTGGCGTCTCGTCGGCTCAGCCGCCGGGTCGCGCTCACGGTGCCGAGCTTCGGCGCCGCCGCGCGTGTCGTCGAACAGACCGACCTCATCGCGACCTTGCCACGCGCCTTCGTGCGCTCGGTGGCGCCCTCGTTGTTCCTCGCCGAGCCGCCGCTCTCGGTGCCCATGCCCACGCCGCTGCTCGTCTGGCACCCGCGGCACTCGACCGACCCGAGACACCGGTTCCTCCGGCAGGTGCTGGTGGAAGGCGTTGCGGTGCTCCGCTGAAGCAGAAGAGGTTCAGGGAGGACGGTGCGAACCCGGAGGGCCGTCCCGGTTCGGCGCCGTGCGGAATCTCATGGGCTTACTCTTGGCTGGAGCGAGTAGCCCACCGAAAGCGACCGGACGCAACCGAGCGCGCAGCGGAGAACGTCGGGCGGCACGTCGTGCCCGAGGGCGGCCGTGCGGCACGTCACGGTCTCGCGGTGCGGCGAGGTGCTCGGAGGCCGCTTGTCGAGGCATCGACGACGAATCTCCGCA
>JBKDQC010000519.1:0-9223 GCA_046342295.1 Deltaproteobacteria bacterium
CCGAAAGGGCCATGACCGTTCTCGCGACCCTCAAGAAGCACGAACGTCAACCGCTCGCCTTCCTCGAAGACACCATTGTAGCTGCGCTCCACCGTCGCCCTTCACCCAAGCTCCTTCCCGCGACCCCGTGAACGCGTACCCGGTAAGGATCGGAAGAGTCGGAAGACCCCGTGACTGTGGGGAGCTGTTCGGGCGCAGGAAGACATCGTCGTGTCCAATGCTGATGGACACACCGAGGTTCTTCGTCACGTCTTTGAGCTGTCCGCGCGCGCTCGATTCGAGTGTCTCTTTTAGCGCGCGAGCGCCACCACCGACGAGAACCCAAGGGTGCTTGGCGAGCTCCTTTCGCGGGATGGCCTCAACGGAGATGTACTCGCCCTCGAATCCGACCTCGTTGTGACGCGTCGCAATCTCGGTCCACGCAGGAGCAGTCGCCGGCACCGGAGGCTCAGAAGGCTCCCCTCGCTTGGTGAGCACAGCAACCGCAGGGCCATCTGCCGGGGGGCGATGCCGTGCGAAGAGAATCAGCGTTGGGGTTCCGTGACCCGGGATGTACGCACCAGACGTGCTCACGATCTTCAGCAGTTCGAAGCGAGGCAGAACTTTCTGGATGAGCGTTTGACCGAAGTCGCGCTTCGTGAAGGCGTTGGCGTTGATGAGCCCGACGAAGCCACCTTGCACCGCCAAGGTGAGAAACCGCTCCGTGAACGGAGCCGACAACGTGTACTTGCCGGCAGCGCTCTCGTACATCTCAAGGTACTTGCGCCGTTTCGCCGTGTCGCTCTCGCGGACGTAAGGCGGGTTGCCGACGACGGCGTGAAAGCGCTTCGTGAGCACGCGCTCCACCGCACGCCGATCTTCGAGCCGGAAGAGTCGATCGCCCCACTGCGCGTCGGCATCGAAGTCGAGTTGCTGATCGAGGCCGAGCCGACGCTGGTCGAATCGATGCAGCAGGCTGTCCGCGACGACGACGTTCGGCTTGAGGTCCGGCGCCTTCTCCAGCCGCTTGATCCCCACGGCGTCGAGCAGCGCGAGCACCAGCCGGAAGCGCGCGATGGCCACGGCGTAGGGGTTGATGTCGACGCCGTAGACCTGATCGAGCGCGCGGCGCGCGAGGTCGGCGATGTTCTCGGTCGGAGCCTCCTTCTGCCAGCGCCCGAGGAGCCGCCGGAACGCGCCAAGCAAGAAGTGGCCCGAGCCGCAGGTCGGGTCGATGAGGGTCACGTCCTTGAGACCGAACTCCGCGATGGCCGGGTCGAGCGTCTGGTCGAGGATGAACTCTTCGACGAACTCCGGCGTCTGGAGCAGCGCGTAGCGCTTGCGCACCGCCTCGGAGAGGTCCTGGTACAGGTCACCGAGGACGCGGGTGTCGGCGCCCGTGAACACCAACGCCGGCGCGCCGCTCGCGTCCCGCTTGCGGAAGAAGTCGAGCAGTGCCTTCGCGCCCTCGCTCGAGGGTGAGAGCACCCAGACCGGGTTGTGCTTCGTATCGAAGACATCGCGCGCACCGGGCAGCTTGGAGAGCTCGCGGAACACGGCGAGCAGGTACTCGCGCGGCCCGAGCGCGGGGGCCACCTGGGTGAAGAGCGTCTCGCGGTCTTCCGCCGCGCGCAGAGCATCGAGCGAGGCGCCGGCCACGCGCGGATCGATGTAGCCGCGGTCTTCAAGCGTCCGCACGAAAACCACAGACAAGATCCACGCGACCGCGAGCTGGGTGACGCGCTCACGCCGCCACGGGTCGAAGCCGAGCCCCGTTTGGCCGGCCTTCTGCTCGTCTTCCCAGGCCCGCTTGAGGCCCGCCTCGACGCGCTCGGTCCTGGCGCGGGCGAGCAGATCCTTTTCGAGCGCCTTGAGCGCGGGCTGCAGCAACTTGGGCAGGTTGGCGATGCTCATGACTCAGGTCGTCTCCGCAGCTTTGTGGGCGTTCGCCAACCACGCGTCGGGCATCACGAGCCGCTGGCTCGGGAGGGGCGCGGGCACCGGCAGCCGACCGTTGATCGAAGGGGCGGTCCCGTCGGCATGCGACGGAACGACGAGCAGGATGGCGGG
Organism: Deltaproteobacteria bacterium; assembly: GCA_046342295.1. GTDB lineage: Bacteria > Myxococcota_A > Polyangia > Polyangiales > Sandaracinaceae > JAFLCL01. Next base: position 2,050 of record JBKDQC010000519.1, read on the forward strand.
CGCGTCGCCACGCTCGGCCTCGTTGACGATCCGCAAGAGAGCGCCCGACAGGCCGTACCGCGCAAACGCGCCAGGCCACGCCAGAACGAGGGTTTGATCGCTGCGCTTCAGGAGATCATCGACGAGCACATCGGTGGCTGTGCGAACGAGCTCGACGAGCAGCGGCCAATCGGGCCCATCCGGCCCAGTGCGGTCCGCTCCTTCGATGTTGGCCCAATCGACGCCGAGGTCTCGGGCGGTCTTCTGCACCGCTTCGAAGAGTGCGAGATCCAGCGATACCGCGCGCGTCTTGAGAGCCACCGCCAGCGCGTCCGTCGCGTGACTCGCGACATCGGCGCGAACCTGGACCACTCGGAATCGGCCCGCCGCGACGCCGCGATCGAGCTGGTCTTGAAACGCCGCTGCGCGCTGCGCCTCCGGGCTACGCCGCTGCGGCAGCCCCGGTGCGGTCGGGTTGCGCGCCGGGACCATCACGGTCATCGAGGTGTGAGCGTGGACGCCCGGCCGCGCGTACTCGCCCGATCCGACGTCTGCCATGAACACGAGCCCGTGCACCGCGAGCAGCGCGTCGAGGGCCGGTCGGGCGGGCAGCGGGGTTGCCTCGGGGTAACGGGCCGAAACCCGCTTCCTGACCACGTCCGGCGTGAGGCCGCCGCCCGAAAGCGCTGCGACGCTGAGCGCAAGCGCCCGCGCGCACTCCATCCCTCTCGGGTAGAGCTCGAGGCGTGCCGAGGCGGCTGCGCTCCGGCTTGCGCGCGCGGCGAGGTTCAGGCGCTGGTCGGGTGGGACAGTGGCGAGTGGCGTTCCGTCGGCGACCTCAGCGAGCTTGCTTCGCACCGCCTCCGAGGATGGCAATGGCTCGGTTGTGGCGAGGACGTCCGCAGTTTCGGCAAGGGCCGCCAGCGCGTCGAGCACCTCAAGGTCCCGGGCAACCCATGGCGTATTGCCGATGCGCCGCCACGTGGCCGGCGGGTTCGGCCGCAATTCGAGGGCGACCCGCACGAGAGCGGCGCCCACGCGCAGGTCGTCGTCGCTGGGTGCGCCATCGGTCCGTGCCTGTGCGAGGGAGGCTGCAATGTGGGTCAGAGGCGTTGCTGTAGGGCTCGCGTCGAGAATCTCGGAGACAGACTCGGAAAGTGAGGCGGCGGTGGCACTGCCCGCCCACCGCTTGTTGCGGAGCTGCTGGAGGCTGGCGTGGATTTGCGCCGGGTCGATTCCAAATGACGCCGCGATCTCGGGCGCAGATCGCGCAGCGGGAAGTCCCGTGTCTGGCCTCCCATCGGGGAGCGGATCGATGCCAGTCAGCACCCGCAGGCGCTTGTTCATCTCGCTCTTGCTGGCTGGCCCGATCAGCTCGCGCGCCCAGTCACCGAGGGAACCAGGCGCAGGCTCGGCCGCAGCGAGGGCCGTCAGGCGGTCACGCAGCGCTGCCGTCCGGGGCTTGCCGAGAAGCTTCTCTACACGTGCCGTGTGCGCGAGCGCTGCGTCGACTGTGGTCTTGATGCCCGCGGCAACGAGCCGATCGACCGTGGCCGGATCGATGGCGGCCTCCGTGTCGTCGAGCACGAAGCGTGGGCGCGCGAACCCCGGAACGAGCACCGGCCGATGTTCAACTTCGAATCGCGCACGAAGGTCATCGGCAACCTTCACGATATCGCGCGCGACCTGGGTGCCGACGCCACGGACAACCGACAGCTGGTTGCGAGGAAGCAAGAGCAGCTCCGCCACCGTCGACACGCCTGCGCGATCGAGGGCATTTCTCGCACGTGCGGAGAGCGGGAGCGCGTCCACCGGCGTCTCCGGGCGAACTTGATCGAGGGCAATCGCCGAAGCACCGTCATCGCTTTCTGCCTCGACGGAGAGCGCCTGCCCCCACGCCTGACGCATTGCCTCGGCGCTCGAGAACCTCGTCTTGGTATCGCGGGCAAAAGCCTTTCGGAAGAACGCTGCGAGCCGGTCGCGCACCGCTGCATCGAACCGTTCAGCCTCGACAACAAGCTCGGCCGTTGGATCGCCTTGGGGCAGTGTCGGCCTCGCAGCTGTCAACGCGTGGTAGAGCACGGCAGCGGCGGCGTATCGATCGCACTCAGCGTCCCATGCGCCTCGCAAATAGAGCCACGGATCGCGCCACTCCGCAGTGCCTGCGGTGATGGCGGTGGGCTCGGCCGACGACAGCGAGAAGTCGAGCAACAGCAGGTGACTCTGCTTCTTCGAAAGGCTGGTGAAACCTACGTTCGTGGGCTTGATGTCACGGTGTGTGACGCCAGCCTCCTCCAGGTACTGAACGGCCGAGAGCAAGTCGTCGCCGTAGCGTCGCGCAAGCTCGAGCGGCAGCGTTCCCTGCTCGCGGAGGACGTCGCCGAGACTTCGGTCGCCCGCGAACTCGAGCAGCAGGCAAGGCAGCCCGCCGAGCGTCACTACGTCGCGCAAGGCGACGATGTGCTCGTGGCGCAGTTCTCGGAGCGTCTTTGCCTCGGCCTGGAGGCGCTCTGCGCACCCCGCATCGTGAGGAACCTTCAGGGCGTAGTCACGACCTTCGCGGCGCACATGGAGTACCAGCGCGGTGCCGCCAGAACCGAGGCGCCGCTCGACGCGAAGACCGCCGGGCAATGCATCCCCCTTCTGCGCTTCGCGCGGGTCGGCCCCCATACTCGCGTCGACAGTCGGTCGGGTGAGCGATTCGAGAACGTAACCGTTGAACCAGTCGGAGATGTCATCCGCGCGGGCGTGAAGATTCGGCTGCGTTGCGAACGCGATCGCTTCATCCAGCACGCTCAAATCCGCTCGCACGGCCGACGGCCTCAGCCCGCCTTCACCATCCTTCGTTCCGCGGATGCGCGCTTCGCGCTCGGGCAGCGTCGAGGCAGGGTGATGTCCCGTGAGCACCAGCCACGCGAGGCAGCCGACGGAGAAGACATCACTTTCGTAGGTGGCTTTCTCCGGGTCAGCGAGGACCTCGGGGGCCTGGTAGAGCCGGTCGACGTCTTGAGACAGCTGATCAAAGTGGCGGGTCCCGATGCTCGAGTGCTCGATCCACGATGCTGTCTGGAAGCGGTGAAGCCGGACGTGGACTCGTCCGTCGGTCCCGCGGCGAACCAGTACCGAGGATGGAGAGAGATTGCGGTGAAGGACACCTGACCGGTGGCAGTGAGCCACTGCTTCCACGATCTGCTGGAGCAGCCCCAGCCGCTCGTCGAAGGTGAGGGTCGGCTCCTGACGAATGAAGGCGTGCAGCGGAAGCGAATCTTCGAATGCTTCGAACAGGACCGCGGGTCCCAACGGAGCATCGTCGACGAATGACCTGTACGCGAGAATGCCGGGATGCTGTCCGATCTGCGCGAGCGTCTGCGCTTCACGCTTCGCAGCTCGATGAAGTTGCGCTCGACGCTCGGATGAGGTGGCAGCAGGGACGAGGTAGCTTCGAATCCGAGCCTGGTCGGTCTCGACGACGGCGTTCTTCGCGAGGTGCTCCTGATAGCCCTCGCCGTCATCGACGAGAGGTCCGAGCTGGTATCCTCCGACGACGCGCGCGGTTGTGCTGGGACGTAGACCGATTCGGTGAGCAGCCTGAAGAAGCTGCTTCATCATCGGGCGGTTGACGATGCGTCGCTCGCGCCCGTCTAGGCCATTGACGAGCTTACTGCCAACGTCGTCCGGGAGCAGGAGCCAAGGAGGGCGGCCGCCATCCAGACGGACATCGGTCACGTTCGAGAGGAACACCGCCGCGTGAACGAACGGCCGGTCGGGGCCGAGGTGACGTTCGAGGAGATCTCCCAATACGCGGGCCTTGAGATTGGCTCCTGGGAAGGGACACTCGATGGTCCTACGCCGCCCGTTCTCGGTGATCGTCCAGTCGACGACGTCACCCGTGAGAGTGCCCGGATGGCTCTTGACCTCGACGAGAAACAGACCCTGGCGGGAGAGAAAGAGAAGGTCGATCTCGTAAAGACGCCCCGAAGACGGGTCGTAAAGCTCGTGGAGCTCCCACGCCTGGTGCGGATCGGTGTCCGACAGCGAGGGGTGCTTGTAGACCAGATCGAGAGCCCTCCGCTCCCATGGGAACGGAGTGGGCCGACCGCGGTGAATGCGTGATTCGGGGAGCGCCACTAGGTACCCCCCAGTTTCCGAGCGAGTTCGGCCGCACTGCCCTCGGCATCTGCCGAGACAACGGCAGCGTCCACGTGTCCAAAGCCCAGTGTCCGCAGAGCACTCTCTGCCCCATCGCCGGACCGAACGACCGTCGTGCGGCCTCGGGCGCCAAGCAGCACCGCAGCCAGCCCTGCGAGTTGGCGCGTAGAAGGCACATCCGAAACCACGGCGACCTGATCAGTCCACGAAAGCGCCCGGTTCTGGGCGAACATCCTGGCGACCGAAAGGACGGCGCCTGCACCAGCAACGATGAGCTTCGTGGACGGCGTGACCGGCGCAACGACGACGCTCGTGGTCGCTACGCCCAGCTCCTCCGCGATGTTCTCCAGGCTGGCCGGTGGTACGGACTCAGACAAGAGTCGCCTGGCAGAAGCATCATCGATGCCTGCCCAGTCTGGGCCGAAGGGCTCATCGTCAGAAAGGCCGAAGAGACCGAAGCACTCTGCCGGAGAGAACGCTGCGCCCCAGATGCCGGCAGCGTCTCGTAGGAGAACATCAATTCGGTCGCCGGGACCGAGAGCGCCGGCGAACTGAGTCCAGCGCGCCTCTGCGTCCGCTCCGAAGCGACGCGGCGTGCTTTCCCTCGCGTCGAGGGCGCGCAGGCCGAGAAGGGCTGCCGCGTAGAAACGACGACGAACTGCCGTCGAAGCCTCCAAGGTTTGGACGCCGGTCATGAGTGTTCCTCCTCGGTTCGAGCTGCCCCACCGGCCCGCACCCACTCGTCCACTTCGTCCCGCTTGAACTTCCAGAAGCGGCCGACCCGATGGCCGGGCATGCCCTTGGTGGAGACCCACGAGTACACAGCGTCCTTGCTGACGCCGAGGTACCCCGCGATTTCCTCTACCGATAGCCAACGGTCATCCATCGAAACGCTTCTCCCGGGTGGTCGGGCGGGTGCTGGACGCACCACGCCTGAGCGTACGAGCAGTGGGAGGTTAACAGCGGACCGACTCGATGGTCAATCGGCGTCCATCGGTTTTGATGGGTTCTGGTTGGCGGCGATGCCGGGACGGTTGGCGCGGAACGGCTCCCGCGGCGGACCTACCGCGCCGCCCGCAGCGCCCGCCACATCACCCGCTGGTCCGTCCAGAGCAGGCTCTCCGTGAGCCGGCGCAGCGCGCGCTCGCTCAGCGGCTGTCGGCCGGCGGGGACCTCGAGGGCCAGGATCTCCTCCTGGATGTCCGGGGCGAGGAGGAGCAGGTTCATCAGCTGCGTCAGCCGCGCGCGCGTCAGCCCGTGCTGTCGGGCGACGTCGGCCTGGTCGTCGTAGACGCCGGCCTCGATCTGCGCGGCAATGTGGTGGGCGAGCGCGAGGCGCTTGGCGACGGTCGCGGCCTGGCGTTCGGCGAGCTGGCCCCGACGGCGGCTCGCGCGGGCCTTCGTGTCGTCCCAGGAGCGGCGGTAGGCCACCGTCTCGACGCGCTGGGCGGCCTTCGGCCGGAAAGCGAGAATCTCGGCGGGCGGGGTCATGGCGTGGCCTCCTGGGCGGCGGTGGGAGCGGCGCGGCCGGCCAGCCACTCGAGGGGTGCCTCGTCGGGCGCCGAGGCGTCGGCTGCGGCAGGAGCGGCCGCTGGGGCCTCCGTGGCGGTGTCCGCGCCCGGCTCGGTGTCGAAGGGGCCGCCCAGATCGTGGAACCCGATCTCGACGCTCCCGGCGACGACATTGACCACCACGCGCTCGACCAGCACGAGGATGAGCTCATGGCGCTCGGCCGGGGTGAAGGCCTGCCAGGCGCGGTCGAAGACCTCGAGGATCGCGATCGTCTGCGTCACCTGCTCGGCGGCGAACTGCAGCGAGCACATCTGCCCGTCGATCGCCGAGAGCCGCCCGTGGATGGGCTCGAGCTCGCGCTCGATCTCGCTGATGCGGTCGGCCAGCAGCGCGCCTCCCCCGCTCCCGAGCGCCTTCATCAGCCGCTCGGCCTCGGTGCGAAGTCCCACGCGGCGGGCCTCGACCTCAGCGCGCTCGGCCTGCAGGCGGGCGGCCATCTCGGGCTCCGTCACGCTCATGCGGCGGGCGATGCGGGCGCGCATGTCGGCGTCGGCGCAGACCTGGCTCACCCGGCCGACGACGAGCTTCTCGACCTCGGGTGCGGAGATGCGCGGGTGGTCGCAGGTGGGACCGGTCTTCCGGACCCGGTTGCGGCAGGCGTAGTAGCGGTAGACCTCGCGCTTGCGGCCCTCGCCCGAGGCCGTGGTCATCGGGCCACCGCAGAGGCCGCACCGGATGATGCTCTGGAGCAGGTACTCGGGGTTGCGGCCCCGGCGGTGCCCGCGGCCGCAGGTCTTCGAGTCGAGGGTGCGCTGCACCCGGTCGAACAGCACGGCGTCGACGATGGCGGCGTGCTCGCCGTCGTAGAGCTCGCCCTTGAAGTCGACCTTGCCGACGTAGACCGGGTTGCGGAGCAGCATGTGGACGTCCTTCTCGTCCCATGGGCCGCCGCCGAGCAGGTGCCCGGCGCGCGCCTTCACCTGCTTGCGGGTCCAGCCGAGCGCGTTCACCCGGGTGGCGACCTCCGCCGCGGAGCCGAGGCGCAGGTAGAGCTGGAACATCGAGCGGACCTGCTCGGCCTCCTCGGGGACGACGACCAGGCGCATGCGCTCGCGGTCGCCGGCGTAGCCGAGCGGCGGGCGCGACCCGAGCCATTTCCCGCGCCCCCCGATGTCCCACGCGCCGACGTCAACCATCGGCTCTTTGATGTAAACCGCCTCCGAAGCGTCTCTGAGCGTCTCTGGGCCGTCCCAGAGCCCCGCAGACCTCGAGAGCCACCTGCCGGGGCTCTCGCGCGAGACGCCGCGGCTCTGGCGCAGAGCAGGGCGCGGCGCGCGCTCGGATCGCCACCTCGCGGAACCCCGCGTTCTCACCGGCCAAAACGTCGAGAGCCCCGGTGGGGTGACCACCGAGGCTCTCTGTTGACCGCCTACGCACCTGCTAAGTCGTAGGATGAAATGGCTCCGGGACCTGGACTCGAACCAGGGACCAATCGGTTAACAGCCGATCGCTCTACCAACTGAGCTATCCCGGA
>JBKDQC010000520.1:0-5283 GCA_046342295.1 Deltaproteobacteria bacterium
TCGCGTTGCCGAGGCCGTGCTCGCTGAGGAGCCCCGGGTAGCCGCGCACAGCGCGGCAGTTGTACGCGCCTCGGTGCGCGAGCGCGCGCGGCGGCCGCCCGTACACCTGCACCGCAGCCTCGTACACGATGCGCTCGAAGACCCGGATCCGCGGCACGAAGGCCTCGTGCACGCGCACCAGCCGCGCAAACCTCACGAGCGTGCCTCGGTAGCTCACCAGGGGCACCTCCGGGCAGCGACCGTCCGGCCGCATACGCCGCTCGATCCCGTCGAGCGGGTACGTCCCCAGATCGCGCCGCGGCTCGGCCAGCGGGATGCCGTCGAATCGGTCGTTGGCCCGCGCGCCCTCCGAGAGCGCCGCGCTCCCGATGGAGAACGACAGAAGCCCAATCCAGGAGAGCACCGCACGCACCTCGGACCTCATGGCCACCTCATCGGCAGCTTACGGCCGGACCCTCTTTGTTTCGCCTCCCGCCTCGAGGTCCGAGGCGAAGGCGAAGTCGCGGGCGAGGCCGAGCTCGCGATCGAAGCCGGGCTGAGCGCGCGCGGGGCTCGCGCCCCGCCGCTCTGGCGGCGTGTCCCAGAGGCTCGCCTCGACGTGGGCGGGAGGGGTTTGCTACAAGGCCGAGCCGCGCGGGGTTCCGCGCGCTCCGGAGCCAGAACCGATGACGACCCACTTTCGCGGCGGCATGAGCGAGCTCATGCGCCAGGCCTCGCGCCTCCAGCGCAAGATCGAGCAACGCAAGCAAGAGCTCAAGACCGCGACCGTGGAGGCCTCGGCGGGCAACGACCAGGTGAAGGTCGTCGTCAACGGCGGCAAGGAGCTGGTCAGCATCGCGATCGCGCCGGAGCTGCTCAAGGCCGAGGACCTCTCGATGGTGCAGGACCTGATCGTCGCCGCGGTGAACGCCGGCAACGAGAAGGCGACCAAGTTCGTCGACGCCGAGCTCGAGAAGGTCACCGGTGGCCTGAAGATCCCGGGCCTCTTCTGAGCCCCGGCGCCGGCGGGCCCTCCGGACGCCGGCTCCGACGCCATGCACCCCGACGATCCCCTCGCCGAGCTCGTGACGCTCCTCGGTCGCCTGCCGGGGATCGGTGAGCGCACCGCGACACGCCTCGCGTACTTCGTGCTCGCCGAGGACGCCGCCTATGCGGGCGCGCTCGCGGGCTCGCTCGCGGCGCTGCACGAGCGTGTCCGACGCTGCGCCTCTTGCGGCAATTTCACCTCCTCCGAGCGCTGCCGCATCTGCACCGACCCCCGGCGCGACGCGGCCACGCTGTGCATCGTCGCCCGCGTGCCCGACCTCGTCGCCATCGAGCGCGCCGGCAGCTACCGGGGCCGCTACCACGTGCTGCACGCGCTGCTCGCGCCGCTCGATGGCATGGGCGCCGACCGCATCGACCTCGACGCGCTGGGCGCGCGCATCCGCGCCGAGGAGGTGCGCGAGGTCGTGATCGCGACGCCGCTCTCGGTCGAGGGCGAGGCCACGGCGCTCTACGTCGCGCAGGCGCTCCGGCCGCTTGGCGTGCGGGTCTCGCGCATCGCGAGCGGCATCCCACACGGGGGCGAGCTCGAATTCGCCGACCAGGTCACGCTCGGCCGCGCGTTCGAGGGCCGCAAGGACCTCTGAACGCCGGCGACGCGGGCTCGCTCGGCGCGGGAAGGAGCGTGTAGGCTCCGGGGCCGGGACATGGAGCGGACCACCGACACCCGACGCTACGCCGACGCCGCGCTCGCCGCCGTGGTGCTGCTCGTCGACGGCATGATGGTCGTACCGCTGCCGACGCTGCTGCTCGACGTGCTCATCACGGCGAACATGGCGGTCGGCGTGCTGCTCCTGCTCGTCGCGCTCTACGTGCCCGACGGCCTCTCGTTCACGTCGTTCCCCACGCTGCTCCTGGTCACGACGCTCTACCGACTCGCGCTCAACGTGAGCTCGACGCGCCTGATCCTGCTCCAGGCGGACGCAGGCGAGGTGATCACCGCGTTCGGCTCGTTCGTCGTGCGGGGCAACTACGTCGTCGGCGCCGTGGTGTTCCTCATCCTCACGCTCATCCAGTTCCTCGTGATCGCCAAGGGCTCCGAGCGCGTCGCCGAGGTCGGCGCCCGCTTCACCCTCGACGCGATGCCTGGCAAGCAGATGGCGATCGACGCCGAGCTGCGCACGGGCGCGATCAGCCAGGACGAAGCCCGGCGTCGGCGGCGCACCCTCCAGCGCGAGAGCCAGTTCTACGGCGCGATGGACGGCGCGATGAAGTTCGTGAAGGGCGACGCGATCGCCGGCATCGTCATCACGGTCGTCAACATCGTCGGCGGCCTCGCGATCGGCGTGCTGATGCGCGGCATGAGCGCGGGCGAGAGCCTCCGCCTCTATGGGCTCCTCACCATCGGCGACGGCCTCGTGTCGCAGATTCCCTCGCTCCTCATCTCGACGGCGGCGGGCCTCGTGGTGACGCGTGTCGCCTCGGAGGACGAAGAGGCCTCGCTCGGCGGCGACGTGGGCCGGCAGATCTTCGGCAACCCGCGCGCGCTCGGGATCGCCGCGGCGTTCCTCGTGATCCTCGGCGTGATCCCCGGCCTGCCGACGATCCCCTTCTTCGTGCTCGCGCTCGTCTTCGCGGGGCTCGCGCTCCGCCTCTCGCGGCGCGCGAACAAGCTCGACGCAGAGGGCGAGCCGGCGCTCCGGCCCGAGGCCCAGCGCGAGCAGCGCGCCAAGAAGCAGCTCGTGCCGATCGTCGTGCCGATCGCGGTCGAGCTCGGCCCCGAGCTCGCAGCGGAGCTGCTCGACGCGCGCGGCGGCGGCGCCTTCCTCGAAGACGACGTGCCGCGCCTGCGCGAGTCGCTCTTCTTCCAGCTCGGCGTCTCGGTGCCGGGGGTGCGCGCGCGGAGCGCGGCGATCGGGGCGCGCGAGTACGTGCTCGCGCTCCAAGAGATCCCCGTCGCGCGGGGCGCGGCGGCGGCCGGCCTCTTCGTGCCGGGCCCGGTCTCGCGCCTCACCGCGCTCGGCCTCGAGGCGAGCCCGAGCCCCGACGCAGCCACCGGACGCGAGGGCGCGCTCGTCGCCGCCGAGCACCGCGCAGCGGTGGAGAGCGCGGGCCTCGTCGCGCTCGGCCCTGCGCAGCTCGTCGCCCGGCACCTCGAGGAGGTCATCCGCCGGCGCGCCCACGAGCTCGTCGGCCTGCAGGAGACGCAGACCATGCTCGACCAGCTCGAGCGCGCGTATCCGGCGCTCGTGCGCAACGTCGTGCCCAAGCCCGTCGCGCTCCCGCTCCTGGCGGACATCCTTCGGCGCTTGGTCGAGGAGGGCGTCTCGATCCGACCTCTGCGGGAGATCCTCGAGGCGCTCGCGATCCACGCGGCGATCGAGAAGGACCCGGTCGCGTTGACCGAGGCGGTGCGCGGCGCGCTGCGGCGGCCCATCACGCACAAGCACACGCGGGCTGGGGCCGTGGCCGTGCACCTCCTCGACCCGCTGCTCGAGGACACCGTGCGCGACGCGATCCAGCGTACGGCGACGGGCAGCTACCTCGCGCTGCCGCCCGACCTCGCGCGGGACATCGTCGCCGCGGTGAGCCGCGCGCTCGCAGGCGCGAGCCACCCGGTCCTCCTCACGCAGTCCGATGTGCGGCGCTTCGTGCGGCGCCTGCTCGAGAACGAGCTGCCCGACGTCACCGTGCTGTCCTACCAAGAGCTCGATCCGACCGTGACCGTGCAGCCGCTCGGGCGGATCGGGCTCCACGGATGAGAGGGGGCCCCGCGTGAACGAGCGCAGGAACCACGTGAACGCGAGGTCACGCAAGGGGAGCACGCCACGGGCGTCCCTGGACGATTCTTTCGCGATCCAAGAGGATCCTCGGTAGCCTCGCGTCTGGCACTCACCTTGCGAAGGGCCCGGGCCGGTCGCCGAAGCCGGCGCCGCAACACGAGGTCATCCATGGCCAACCGCATCTGGAACACGCTCTCTCTCGTCGTCGCCCTGGGCACCCCGCTCGCTGCGTCCTCTGCGCTCGCGCAGGACGCGACGTGCCGCCCGGGCGACCTCCTCTGTGGCGAGGTCCAGATCGGGCCGATCCAGGGGCAGATCCGGATCGGACCTGGCGACGCGCCGCCGCCCATCGTCGTGCAGCCGCCCGTCGTCGTGCAGCCGCCCGTGGTGGTCGCGCCCCCTCCCCCGCCGGTGGTCGTGCAGCCGCCGCCGGTGTACGTGCAGCCTCCCCCGCCGCCGGTGGTCGTGCAGCCGCCGCCTCAGCCGCCGGTCGTGTACGTACAGCCTGCGCCGCCGCCCGTCGTGGTGGCGCCGCAGCCGCAGCGCACGGCGCAGCGGAGCCGCGTGGTCTATGACCTCGTCCCTGCGTTCGACATGGGCCTGCATCTCCAGATCGGCGGCCTCTTCAGCGACCGTGTGGCGATGGGGGGCGGCGGCGCGGCGTTCCGCGTTCGCCCGATGGAGCACCTCGCGATCGACCTCGGCCTGGGGATCTACGGCGGGCAGGACTACCAGGGCGCGGACCGCTGGGAGGTTCCGGTCGTCGCGGACATCCTCGTGTTCTTCAATCCTGGCGACCGCCTGCAGGTCTACGCGCTCGCGGGTGGAGGCGTCTCGGTCGGCCAGCAGGGCAGCTATACGCGATGGGACCGGGACTTCATCGCGAGCCGTGACCTCGCGTACGTCGGGGCAGAGGCGGGCCTCGGTCTCGAGTGGCGCCTCGGTCGGCACTTCGCGCTGAACGCCGACGTCCGCGCGTTCATCCGCGCGCAGGTCGGGGGCGGCACGGAGTTCGTCGAGGTCCAGGGCGGGGTCACCCGCTCCACCAACACGTCGACGGGCGTGTACGGCAACCTCGGGATGACGTTCTACTTCGTCGGGCTCTGAGCGGGGCCGAGGCCTCGTACGGCCACGGGAGGACCGCGGTGCGTGTGCGCCGCGGTCTTCTCCATGGGACCTGAGCCCACCCTTCGGGCGCTGTGAGCGCACCCGATTGTGTGTAGGATCGCGCCGCGTGCCCATCTTCAGCGTGGAGGAGCGAGTCGGGCGCACGCTCGACGGCAAGTACAAGGTCGGGCGCCCGATCGCGACCGGCGGGATGGGCGTCGTCTACCGTGGCGAGCACACGTGGACGGGGCGACAGGTCGCGGTGAAGGTGCTCCGTGCAGGTGTCTCGGCGGACGAGGACGTGCAGCGGCGTTTCCTCACCGAGGCGCGGGCGTCGGCCGTGATCCGCCACCCCAACGTCGTCGATGTGCTCGACATGGGGCGGGACGAGGACGGCGCGCTCTACATG
>JBKDQC010000521.1:0-16759 GCA_046342295.1 Deltaproteobacteria bacterium
GACGTGCATGGGATGCCACTCGGCGCTCCACGGTGACGGCACGGACCCGACGCGTGCGACCCGTGCGTCGGTGCAGCCTCTGTTCGACTCGTGGGCGAGCAACCGGCCCGTGGAGTGGGTGCGCGTGCACAACCTCCCCGACCACGCCTACTTCGACCACTCGGTGCATCTGGGCGCGGGCGTCGGTTGCGTCTCTTGCCACGGGCGGAGCGACCAAATGGAGGTCGTTCGTCAGGACCAGCCACTCAGCATGGCCTGGTGCCTCGACTGTCACCGGAATCCCGAGCCGAACCTCCGGCCCGTTTCCGAGATCACCAACATGTCCTGGGAGCGTCCCGAGGGCACTGATCCCGCGGAGTACGCAGCGAGCCTCGTCGAGAGCGGGCAGCGCTACGTGGTTCCGCCTGAGAACTGTGGTGGGTGTCACCGATGACGAAGCGTCAGCCCCTCGCGTACCGCACCAACGGCGCCGTGTCTGGCAACGTCCCGCTCCCGCGCATCTGGCGTAGCCTCGACGAGAAGTCCGACCCCACTCGACACCGAGAGGACGCTGTCGTCGAGACGGGCGTGCAGGTCGATGTCGTGTCCGTGAGCTCCCTTCGGAAGCCCCGAGGCGCGCAGAGCCCTGCAGCGGAAGCCGTCTCTCCGGATGGCTCCTTCGGGCGTCGTGGCTTCATGCTCGCCGCCTCGGCCGCAGCCGCCGTCGGGGCCACCGGCTGCATTCGACGCCCGGCGGAGCAGATCCTGCCGCACACCAGGGCTCCGGAGTACGCGCTCCCGGGGGCCGCGCTGCACTTCGCGTCGGTGCTGACGCATCACGGAGAGGCGCTCGGCGTTCTCGTCGAGCAGCACGAGGGGCGACCCACCAAAGTCGAGGGAAACCCCGACCATCCGGCAAGCAACCCTGCCAGGCTCGGAGCCGAAGGCGGGAGCGACATCGCCACGCAGGCCGCCATTCTCGACCTCTACGACCAGGATCGATCAGCGCAGGTGATGCGCCGCGACGGCGACTCGCGGTCGGAGTCCACGTGGGCCGACTTCGACGAGGCGATCGTCGCCCATTTCGCCACCCTCGGCGATGACGGCGGCGCTCGGATCGCGGTCCTCCACGAGCCCATCACCTCCCCCTCGCTGCTCCGGGCCAAGCAAGCGTTCTTGCGCCGATATCCGCGCGCTCGGTTCTACAGCTTCGCGTCAGTCACGGACGCGAACGTGCGCGCAGGCGTGCACGCTGCGACCGGGCGTCGCGCGCGACCCGTGGTCGACTACGCGGCCGCGCGGGTCATCGTCTCGCTCGACAGCGACTTCCTCCAGACCGAGCCCGGTGCCGTTCGAAACGCTCGCTTGTTCGCCGCAGGACGTCGCCTCGAGAGTGCGTCGTCGGACATGAACCGCCTCTATGTGGTCGAGTCGACCCTCTCGACCACGGGGGCGAACGCAGACCACAGGCTGCGTCTACCCTCGAGCGATGTGTTGGCGTACGCGACGGCACTCGCGCACGAGTTGATCAGCAAGGGGCTCTCGGAGCTGGGGTCGGTTGCGCCGTCTGCGGGACCCGTCGAAGTGCCGAGCCCCTGGCTCGAGAAGGTCGCCGAAGATCTCGCCAACCACAGGGGCCAGGCCGTGGTGGTGGCTGGTTCTCGACAGCCGGCGGCGCTTCACGCCCTGGCCGCGGCGATCAACGCGGCGCTCGGGGCCAACGGCCGCGTCCTTCAGTACGTCGACGTGGTCGACACGGAGGAAGGCGAACCGCTCGCGGATCTCGCTGCCTTCGTCGAGCGCGCCGAAGGCAGCACCGTCCTCGTTCTCGGCGGCAACCCCGTTCATGGCGCTCCAGCGGATGTCGATCTCGCGGGCGCCCTGGAGCGCGCCGCTCTCAGCATCCGGCTCGGGTCGCACGACGACGAGACGAGCGAGCATTGCACCTGGCACCTGCCCATGGCGCATGCGCTCGAGAGCTGGGGCGACCAGCGCTCCATCGACGGCACCGTGTCGATCCAGCAACCCCTGATCGCGCCCCTCCGAAACGGAAGAAACGCGCTCGAGATCCTCGGCATGTTGTCCGGCGAGCCGTCGTGGCGCGGCTACTTCGCGGTGCGGCAGACGATGGCAGATGCCGTCGGCGACGTCGCTTCATTCGAGCGAGCCTGGCGTGAAGCGCTGCATCGCGGTGTGGCTGGGCGGCCGGCCGTAGCGCCCTTCGCGGGCGCGGTGGACATGGCGGCGGTGGCGCGGCTCCTCGGGGAAGCGACGAGCGGGGGAGATGGCTGGGAGGTCGTCTTCGCCGCCTGCCCGAAGGTCTTCGACGGGCGGTACCTGAACAACCCATGGCTGCTCGAGCTCCCGGATCCCATCACGAAGGTCACCTGGGACAACGCCGCGATGCTCTCGCCGGCCTCGGCGGCCGAGCTCGGCATCCAGTCCGGACAGAAGCTTCGTATCGCTGCGGGGGAGCGGTCGGTCGAGGTCCCCGCGGTCGTGGTTCCCGGCCTCGCGGATCGCTCCATCACCGTCACCCTCGGCTGGGGACGTAGCAGGGCGGGCCGTTTCTCCGAGGGCTGCGGCGTCGATGTCGCGCCCATTCGAACCGCCGCCGGTTTCGGGTTCGGACGAGGATTCGAGGTCTCGCCCGCAGGGGCGTTCGACCTCGTGGTGACGCAGCAGCACCACTCCATGGACACCGATCCTGTGATTCCAGGGGTCGGCGCGGTCGACATGCCCGAGCGCCCGCTCGCGATCGTCGGAACGTTGGAGCAGTACCGGCAGCAACCCGACTTCGCTCAGTGGCGAGAGCCCACCCCTCAGGTCGGACCGCTCTGGGCCGAGGTCGACTATCAGACGCCTCAGGCCCCAGCGCAGGGCGGAACGAGTTGGTCGCTGATTCCGCACCCGAGGCCGCCGGCCGAAGATGCTCCGCTCCGGCACGCCTGGGGCATGGTCATCGACCTCACGACGTGCACGGGTTGTTCAGCGTGCATCGTGGCGTGCACGGCGGAGAACAACATTGCGACCGTCGGCAAGCAGCAGGTGGCACGCGGACGTGAGATGCACTGGCTCCGCCTCGACCGGTACTTCGTGGGCGACGACGCCGAGAACCCCGGGGTCGCGTTCCAGCCCGTCGCCTGTCAGCACTGCGAGGAAGCTCCGTGCGAGAACGTCTGTCCGGTCAACGCGACTGAGCACAGCCCCGAGGGCATCAACGAGATGGCCTACAACCGGTGCATCGGCACCCGGTACTGCATGAACAACTGCCCGTACAAGGTTCGCCGGTTCAACTACCTTGCGTACCAGGGGCACCCGACCGAGTTGCAGCGGATGCAGTTCAACCCGAACGTCAGCGTGCGTATGCGCGGCGTGATGGAGAAGTGCACGTACTGCATCCAGCGTATCCAGGCGTCCAAGATTGCGGCCCGAAACGACGGAAACCGACGTCCGGCCGATGGTGAGGTCGTTCCGGCGTGCGCCCAGGCGTGCCCGTCTCAGGCGCTCACTTTCGGCGACCTCAACGACGAGCAGTCGCGCGTCGCCCGGCTCGCGCGCACGGACCGCCACTACAAGCTGCTCGCTCAGATCGGAACCCAGCCGCGCACGACCTACCTCGCGCGCGTGCGGAACCCCAACCCCGAGATGGCTTCGAACACGGAGGCGACCTGATGGCCAACCAGCCCATCACCGGTCTCGGCGAGACCTACCTCACCAAGCCAGGCACCACGTTCCGAGACGTGACGGAGATTGTCAGCCGGGTCACGGAGAACCCTGCGCCTCGGGGCTGGTGGATTCTCTTTCTGGCGTCGGTCTCGGTCACGGGCGCTCTCGGGCTCACGCTGGCCTACCTTCTCTGGATGGGCATCGGCACCTGGGGCAACAACAGCCCTGTCGGTTGGGCGTGGGACATCACGAACTTCGTGTGGTGGATCGGTATCGGTCACGCAGGGACCCTCATTTCCGCCGTCCTCCACCTCTTCCGTCAGTACTGGCGCACGGCGATCAACCGCTTCGCCGAGGCGATGACCATCTTCGCCGTCATCTGCGCCCTGATGTTCCCGACGATCCACACAGGTCGTCCCTGGCACATCTACTACCCGCTGCCGATTCCGAACGCGATGAATCTGTGGCCGAACTTCAAGTCCCCGCTGCTGTGGGACGTGTTCGCCGTCAGCACCTACTTCACGGTCTCGCTGCTCTTCTGGTACGTCGGTCTCATTCCCGACCTCGCCACGCTGCGCGACCGCACGACCAAGCGCCTTCGTGAGTTCGGCGTGTCGTCGATGGAGGGCGGGCCGCCGTCCTCGCTTCTTCAGTTGCGCGCTGCGATCTATGGGGGGCTCGCCCTCGGGTGGCGTAGCTCGCACCGCCACTGGCAGAACTACGAGCGCGCCTATCTGATCCTCGCCGCGATCTCCACGCCGCTCGTGCTCTCCGTGCACTCGGTCGTCTCATTCGACTTCGCGACGTCCGTCGAGCCCGGCTGGCACACGACCATCTTCCCGCCGTACTTCGTGGCCGGTGCGGTGTTCTCGGGTTTCGCGATGGTGATGACCCTGCTCCTGATCGCGCGAACCGTGTTCGGTCTGCATGACCTCGTGCAGATGCGGCATCTCGACTTGATGAACCAGATCATGCTCACGACTGGTTCGATCGTCGGGTACGCCTACGCGATGGAGTTCTTCATCGCGTGGTACTCCGGCAACCCGTACGAGCGCTTCTGTTTCATCAACCGGGCGTTCGGAGACTACTGGTGGGCGTATTGGTCGATGATCACTTGCAACGTGCTGGTGCCGCAGACGTTCTGGTTCAAGAGCCTGCGGACCAGCATTCCGTGGATGTTCGTCGCGTCCATCCTCATCAACATCGGCATGTGGTTCGAGCGGTTCGTCATCATCGTGACGACGCTGCACCGGGACTACATGGTTTCCGCGTGGGGCAACTTCAGCCCGACGCTGGTTGACATCCTCATCTACGTCGGCTCGATCGGCCTCTTCATGACGCTGTTCTTGCTCTTCATCCGGTGGGTACCGATGATCGCGATCGCGGAAGTCAAGATGGTCCTGCCGGAGGCCGACCCCCACGCGGGCCACGGGCACGGGCACGAGGAAGACCATCACGCCGAGCCCGGTCACGTCACGCCGGCCGTCGCGAAGGAGGCTTGAGATGTCCGACGAAGAGCATGCCAAGCCTGTGCGGGCGAAGCAGAAGCGCCCGGTTCTCTACCTCGCAGAGTTCGAGAGCCCCGGTGATGTGTTCCACGCCGCAGAGAAAGTTCGAGACGCGGGCTACCGCCGCTGGGACGTGCACACGCCGTTTCCGGTCCACGGCATGGATGGCGCCATGGGGCTCTCCGACAGCAAGCTAGGATGGATCGTGCTTGCATGTGGCCTGACCGGCTGCTCGGTCGCGTTCGGGCTGATCTGGTTCACGAACGGAATCGACTATCCGATCATCATCGGAGGAAAGCCTCCGTTCTCGTTCCCATCGTCCGTGCCGGTGATGTTCGAATTGACGATCTTGCTGAGCGCGTTCGGAGCCGTTCTGGGCATGTTCGGGCTGAACCAGCTCCCCCGACACCACCACCCGGTATTCTACTCGCCGCGCTTCGAGCGGTGCACGGACGACCGATTCTTCATCTCGGTCGAAGCCTCGGACGAGAAGTTCGACCTCGAGGACACCCGGGCCTTGCTCGAGTCGCTGTCGCCTTCCCACCTCGAGCTGATTCAGGAGGAGTCGTGAGGCTCTCTCGCGTCGTGGTATTGATGGCGTTCGTGGCCGTGGGTTGTCGCGGTCGCACTTCGACCGAGCCACCGATCGTCCCGTTCCGCGCCATGCACGAGATGCCTCGGTACGATGCGCAGGAGCGCGCCAGGTACTTCGAGGATGGTCGAGCGATGCGTCCCGAGATCGAGGGCACCGTCGCTCGAGAGGCGGAGCTCGATTCGGACGTCGACAGCGGGCTCGACTCGGACGGGAACTACGTGCTCAGCGTCCCGACCGCCGTGGTCGAAAGAGCGGGAGGGCTCGAGGCGCTACTCCGCCGCGGCCACCAGCGCTACGACATCTACTGCGCGCCGTGCCACAGCGAAGTCGGCGACGGGAACGGTATGGTCTCGCAGCGCGCGGCGGACCTCGGGGTGACCTTCGCGGCCGCGAACCTGCACGACCCAGGGTTCCAGCACATGCCAGATGGCCGGCTGTACCTGACGATCGCCAACGGTGTCCGCACGATGCCCGCGTACCGCGGGCAGATTCCGACGCGCGACCGCTGGGCCATCGTTGCCTACGTGCGAGCTCTGCAGATCTCGCAGGGGAGCGCGGCCGAAGCGACTGCGGACAGCGATCGCGATCAGATCCCCGCTGGCCCCGACGCGTGCCCCGAGCAAGCCGAGGATCGCGATGGTTTCCGGGACCTCGATGGCTGCCCCGACTCAGACAATGACGAGGATGGCATCGCGGACGCCGCCGATACATGCCCCCTGTCTGCGGGCACGGCGACGCTCGCAGGTTGTGCGGGCACAGTGCAGCTCGACGCAGCCGACCCGACGGTCGTGAGGCTCGGCGCGGTCATCGAGTTCGAGAACGGCCGCGACCTCCTCGCGGACTCCTCGCTCGCCGTGCTCGATGAGATCCGCGCGTTCCTCGTCGCACACCCCGAGCTGTCCCAGGTGTCGATCGAAGGTCACACCGACGACAGAGGCGACCCCGCAGTGAACCAGTCGTTGAGCGAGCGTCGGGCCCGGGTCGTCCTCCAGTGGCTGGTCGAGCACGGGATCGCCGGGACGCGCCTCGAGAGCGGGGGTTTCGGCGGGAGCCGTCCGCGGGCCGACAACGAAAGCCCGGAGGGGCGGAGTGCGAACCGTCGCGTCGAGCTTCGCGTGGTGCCGAGCCCAGCGGAGATGCCGGTGGTTGGAGCGGCCGGCGCCGTGGCGGGAGGAGTTTGACGATGGGTTCCGAGAGCAAGAGCGAGAAGAAAGGGCCCGAGCGGTACCGCATCCCTCGCGAGGCCGGCTGGTCGAACGCGTGGAAAGTCGCAGGAGGCGTCGGAGCGCTCGGGCTCGCCATGTCGGGGGCGGCCTGGTCCGGCGATCCGCATCGGTTCGCGTTCTCCTGGCTGTTCGCGTTCATGGCGGTCCTGGCCGTCGGGCTCGGTTGCCTCTTCTTCGTCATCGTTCAGCACATGGCTGGGGCGAGCTGGAGCGTGAGTTGGCGCCGGGTTCCCGAGATCTTCGCCTCCGCGCTTCCCGTCTTCGCGCTGTTGTTCGTTCCCATCGCGGCCTCGCTCGGTGAGCTCTACCCCTGGATGCATCACCAGGGCGAGCACGATGGTGCGCACGAGACAGCGGCCGAGGGCGAAGAGCACGCGAGCGCCGATGCGCTGTTCTCGCCCACGATCGCACGCGCGCAGGCGCACGCCGAGAGCGCGGCGCACAGCGAGGGTGCGGCGCACGGAGCGAGTCATGCGGAGCATTCGCCTCAGCACGCGCTCCATTCTGAGACCATCGAGGCCAAGGTCGCGTATCTCAACCAGCCGTTCTTCTTCCTCCGAGCGGTCCTCTACTTCGCGGTGTGGGCGCTTCTGTCCTGGTTCTTCGTGAGTCGCTCGACGGGGCAGGACGTCAAGCGCGATCTCGACAGCACGAAGGCGATGCAGGGCTGGGCTCCACTGGCGACGTTTGCGTTCGCCCTGTCCCTCACGTTCGCGGCGTTCGACTGGATGATGTCTCTCGAGCCGGCGTGGTACTCCACGATCTTCGGCGTTCAGTACTTCTCGATCACTGCGGTCTCGAGCCTGGCGACCATCATCACGGTCACCTACGCGCTCAAGAACGCGGGCATTCTGGGCGACGCCGTGCAGGTCGAGCATTACCACGACCTCGGGAAGCTGTTGTTCGGCTTCTTGGTCTTCTGGGCCTACATCAGCTTCTCGCAGTTCATGCTGATCTGGTACGCGTCGATTCCCGAGGAGACGACCTACTACCATCTGCGCTGGAGCCCAGGATGGCAGACGTTCACTCTCGCCCTCGCGCTGGGACACTTCATTTTCCCGTTCCTGTTCCTCATCTCACGGAACATCAAGCGACGGGTTCCTCTGCTCGCGTTCGGCGCCGGTTGGCTCCTCGTGATGCACGTCCTCGAGTGCTTCTGGCTGGTCATGCCGTATTCCAGCGAGACGGGGGCGTTCGAGCCGCACTGGATGGACGTCGCAAGCCTCCTCGCCGTGGGTGGCTGCTATCTGGCGGTCGTCTTCTTCCGAATGAACCAACTTCCGCTGGTCCCGGTGGGTGACCCGCGCCTGGCGCGGTCGCTCCGTCATGAGGTGGTCTGATGTCTGACGAACACTCCGCCGAAGCCGAGCACGGAAAGCCCGCGCCAGACGACTCTCCGCCGCAGAACGGGCTGATCTTCCTCTACACCGTGCTGACCGTCCTGACGTTGGTCGGTCTGAAGTTCGTCTTCGACAGCTTCCTCGACTCGTCGCGCCGGACTGTTCAGGCAGGGCACATCAGTGAGAGCGTCGCGTCCGCGCGCCTGGCGGAGCACCGCGAGGAGGTTCGTCGGCGATTGTCCGAGGACGGCTCGATCGATGAGACGATCTCGAGCCTCGCCGAGCGGGGCCGAGGGGCATACCCACAGATTCGGCCATTTCCGTCCGAGGACCGCGGGTCTCGCGAGGGGTGGGGGCGTCGTGCCCCTGTTCCCGCGCCCGTCACGCCCGAGCCTCGGACGACGATCGGACGCTAGCACCCATGTACCCAACGCCTTCGCCCATGCGTGCGGACCGGGCCCCGGCGGCCGGGGGGGCTGTGCGCCTTGCCCCGCGGGCGGTCTTGCTCGTGTTGGCGAACGCGTTGATCGCGTGCGCCGGCGGTACCGTGGCCATGGCGCAGGCGGGGATACGCCCCGTGATCACGCCGGGTACGGGCGGCGCGGAGATGGTGCTGCGCGAGGTCGGGGTCGATGAAGCGTACGATAGCGCGATCCCGCTCGACGCCAGCTTCTTGGACCACCAGGGGCGGACTGTTCGGCTCGGGGATTTGTGGCATTCTGAGCGGCCGGCGCTGCTTCAGTTCGTCTACTACCAGTGCGCCACGACCTGCGACGTCTCCCTCGCCGCAACGACGACGGTACTCCTCCAACAACCTCGGAGCGTCGGTATCGACCTCGACGTCTACACGATCAGCATGGACCCGCGTGACACGCCCCAGGTCGCTGCCGAGGCTCGAGAGCGCACCCTCGGGCGCTACGGGCGGGCGGAGGCTGCCGACGGATGGCACTTTCTCGTCGGATCGGAGGAGCAGATCCGGCGGGTCGCGGGCGCGGTTGGATACCGGTACCGATGGGATGAGCCCTCCCAGCAGTTCGCGCACCCAGCGGTCATGATGGTCCTTCGGGCCGGCGCCGAGCCGCGTGTCGGCCGGTACTTGTACGGGATCGAGCATTCTCCGAATGACGTGAGGATCGGTCTCGCGGAGGCGGCGGACGGGCGGACGGTCGGAGCCGCCGAGGCCGCGCTACTCTTCTGCTTCGAGTACGACGCGCAGCAGGGGCGCTACGTCGTGATGGCATGGCGAATCATGCGGGTCGGCGGTGGCATCACGGCGCTTCTGCTCGTGAGTGTGCTGCTCTATTTCTGGCGCAAGGAGCTCCGTGGTCGCCGCGCCCCTCGGGTCGCCGAGCGAGCCGACGCAGGCAGCTCCGTCGCTCGGTGATCGAGACGTTGGATCGAATCGTGGTGCTCGCGCGAAGGGCGCGGGTCTGAGTCAGCCACCGCAGCCGTGACGCGGATGGCCCCAGTCGAGGACACATGGAGAACCAGACAGAGCCCAGCCTTCAGCTCCCCGCGCAGCTGTCGACGTTCGCGCCGGACATCGACTGGCTCTATCATTTCATCTTCTGGGTGAGCGTCGTTTTCTTCGTCGGGATCGTCGGCTCGACCCTGTACTTCCTCGTGAAGTATCGTCGTCGCCCGGGCGTGAAGGCGGAGCCGACAGGTCATCACAACGCGCTCGAGTTGTTCTGGACGTTCTCCCCGCTCGTGATCTTGTTCCTCATGTTTTACTGGGGCTGGGGAACGTTCATGCAGATGGCGGAGGCTCCCGACGACGCGACGATCATCCGCGTGCGCGGCCGACAGTGGGCCTGGACCTTCGAGCACGCCAACGGGATGACCGAGGACAACGAAGTGCACGTCCCCGTCGGCGTTCCCGTCCGGCTCGTGATGTCTTCGGCCGACGTCCTACACTCCTTTTACGTCCCAGACTTCCGTGTGAAGCGCGACCTGGTCCCCGGGATGTTCTCGACCTTGTGGTTCCAGGCCGTCGAGCGAGACCCTGGCTCCGTACCCGAGGGGGCCGAGACCGACGCGAGCCGCATCCTCTACACCTCTCAGGTCTATTGCGCCGAGTATTGCGGAGCCGGAGGAGGGTGGGGGCCGAACATGGGGCACGCCACGATGTACGCGTTGGTGCACGTCCAGCGCGAGCAGGACTACCGAGCGTTTCTTCGCGCGCCGCGACCGCTGCCGTGTCCTGGGGGCCAGACGACCGAGTGTTCGGACGCCGAGCATGGGCAGGCGCTCTTCGCGCAGAAGGGCTGCTCCGCATGCCACCAGGCGCAGCCCGGTGGACCGCAGCTCGCGGGCCCGTCGTTCCCCGGCCTGTACGGCACACAACAACCGCTGTCCGACGGCACGAGCGTGGAAGTGGACGAGGACTACATCCGCCGCTCGATCCTCGAGCCTCGCGCTCAGATCGCGCAGGGCTACCCGCCCGTCATGCCGATGATCCAGCTCACCGAGCCGGAGATCAACGCTCTCATCGCGTACGTCCGCTCGATGGGCAACCAGTGAACGGCGCTCCGCCGACGAACCCCCTCTGACTCGCCGAGGTCTCGAGATGGCCACCGCAACCGCAACGCACGCGCACGAGCCCGACTACCTGAACGCGAAGCAGGGTATCGGCTCCTGGATCTACACCGTCGACCACAAGCGCCTGGGCATCATGTACCTGGCGTCGATCCTGTTGTTCTTCGCCGTCGGCGGCTTCTTCGCGCTGCTCGTCCGCATCGAGCTCATGACGCCCGGCGAGACGATCATGTCGCCGACCATGTACAACAAGGCGTTCACGCTCCACGGAGCGATCATGGTGTTCCTCTTCATCATCCCGTCGATCCCGGGAGCGCTGGGGAACTTCTTCCTGCCCATCATGCTGGGAGCCAAGGACGTCGCGTTCCCGCGGCTGAACCTCCTCAGCTTCTACGTTTACGTTCTCGGAGCGGTGATCGCGGTGATCTCGATCGCCATCAACGCGGTCGACACGGGGTGGACGTTCTACACCCCGTACAGCACGCGGACTGACACCGCGGTGGTCTGGGTGACGTTCGCGGTCTTCGTGCTCGGGTTCTCGTCGATCCTCACGGGCGTCAACTTCATCGCGACCGTCCACAAGCTCCGGGCGCCGGGGCTGCACTGGAAGCGCATGCCGCTCTTCGTGTGGGGGATGTACGCGACCAGCGTCATCCAGGTCCTCGCGACGCCGGTGCTGGCCATCACGTTGTTCCTCCTGCTGATGGAAAACGTGCTGACGCTGGGCATCTTCAACCCGCAGTTGGGCGGGGATCCTGTTCTCTTCCAGCACTTCTTCTGGTTCTACTCGCACCCGGCCGTCTACATCATGATCCTGCCCGGCATGGCGATCGTGAACGAGGTCCTGGCGACGTTCAGCCGACGCAAGATTTTCGGGTACATGTTCGTGGCGATGAGCTCCGTGGGTCTCGCGCTCGTCGGATTCCTCGTGTGGGGCCACCACATGTTCGTCGCGGGCATGAGTGAGTACGCCACGCTCGTGTTCTCTGCGCTGACGTTCCTCGTCGCGATCCCGTCCGGGGTCAAGGTCTTCAACTGGATCGCGACGCTGTACAAGGGCTCGATCTCGTTCGAATCGCCCCTGCTCTACGCGCTCGCGTTCCTCGTGCTCTTCTCGATCGGGGGCCTGACGGGCCTGTTCCTCGGCACCCTGGCCGTGGACGTGCATCTGCACGACACCTACTTCGTGGTGGCGCACTTCCACTACGTCATGGTCGGTGGGACCGTGTTCGGCTTCCTGGCTGGCCTGCACTACTGGTGGCCGAAGATGTTCGGTCGGATGTACGACGAGACCTTGGCGCGCATCGCGTTCTTCTTGGTGTTCGTCGGCTTCAACATGACGTTCTTCACGCAGTTCGTGCTCGGCTCGCAGGGCATGCCGCGCCGCTACTACGACTACCTCCCGCACTTCCAGCCTCTCCATGGTTTCTCGTCGGCCGGTTCGCTCGTGCTCGGCGCAGGGTTCTTGGTCATGGCCGGCATGTTCGTCCGGTCGCTGATGTCGGGTCGGAAGTCGCCGCCCAATCCGTGGGGGTCGGCTGGATACGAGTGGGCGACCGCCTCGCCGCCGATCGAGCACAATTTTCACGAGCAGCCCGTGATGAAGCGTGGGCCCTACGACTACCATCTGGCGACTGACGAGGAGCTGTTCGACGGCTTCCCGGAGGAAGCCGAGGCCAAGGGCTGAGCCCTTCATCGCAGGTCGGAAGGAAACGAGAGATGAGCGCAGACAGCGCGCACGCGCACCATGGCCCGAAGTGGCTCCAGCACCACTTCGAGACTCCCATCCAGCAGTTCGAGTCCGCCAAGCTCGGGATGTGGGCCTTCCTCGCCCAGGAGATCTTGTTCTTCAGCGGCCTCTTCGTGGCCTACGGGATCTTCCGCATCGCGTATCCGGAGGCCTTCGCCGCGGGCTCGATGCAACTCAACAAGATCATGGGAGGTGCGAACACGATCGTACTTCTCTTCTCGTCGCTGACCGCCGCGCTCGCGGTGCGAAGCGCGCAGTTGGGCAAGCGGGAGGAGGTGTCTCGCTACCTGATCGTCACGATCGTCTGCGCGTTCGCCTTCATGGTGATCAAGTACTTCGAGTACACCGCGAAGTTCGAGCACGGGCTCCTGCCCGGGATTTACTGGAACCCCTCCCACCTCGTCGGTGTGGACGCGCCGCTGGACCACATGCACGTGTTCTTCGGCGTGTACTTCATGCTGACGGGCCTGCACGGCGTCCACGTCCTCGTGGGAATCGGAATCCTCGGCTGGATCCTGGTCCGAAACAACCGGGGCGAGTTCTCCAAGGAATGGTGGACTCCAGTGGACCTCGCGGCTCTCTACTGGCACCTGGTCGATCTCGTGTGGATCTACCTGTTCCCACTCCTCTACCTGATCTGACGCGGAGCCCCTGATGTCTGGCGATTCACACGAACAAGCTCACGACGGCGCGGTGCACGTTCACGTGCATGATGTCTCGCTGTACCTGAAGGTCTTCGGGGCACTGATCTTCTTCACGGTCGTGACCGTCGCTACGTCGTACCTCGACATCGACGGCCTCGTGCGGCCTGGAACGCCGCACGGCGCAGGCGGGATGAACTTCCTGCTCGCGATGGTGATCGCCACGTGCAAGGCGGCGTTCGTCTGCACGTGGTTCATGCACCTCAAGGACGACGCTCGGTTCAACACGCTTGTCTTCGTCGGAGGCGTGCTGTTCGCGGGTGTCTTCTTGGCGTACACGCTCAATGACACGTACTACCGGCAGCACGAAGATCCGTACCAGGGAGTCCACGTAAACCCTTCGACCGGAGAGCGCGCCCCAGGGGGATTGGCTGTCCTGGGAGATCCGTGCGACGTGCCGGCGAACTGCGTCACGCACGCTTGCGAGGCAGGGCGCTGTGTCGCCTTCTCGGTTCACCACGAGGGTGGCGACGCGGACCACGGCGAGGCCGCGGCCCACTGACGATGGTCGGGGCGCTCGGCAGGAGCTTCTGGAAAGGCGCGGGTCGAGAACCCCGCGCCTTCTTCTTTCTGTTGTTGGGGGTCTCGCTGGGGTCCGCCTGCCTCTCGCCGCCGCGGGAGCGCGTGGAGGCATTGCCCGAATCGCCGTATCCCACGTGCCCGGAACAGGGGGCGAGCCGGACCCTCTACGATCGGGAGCTTCGTGCCGGTCCGATCATGCGCGAGTCGAGCGTGGTCGAGACGTTCCGGATCGAGGAGCGGGATTGTCACACCGTGTTCAGCGGCTCGCTCGACTGGAGCCTCGGCGCGACGGATGTGGAGGTGGTGTTCGACTCGGAGCTGCGTCCGGTCCGGGCGTGGAAGCGGGGGACGAGCCCGGGCCCGCTCGAGGCGCGGCGGCGCACGGACATTCGCGCGTATGATTTTCGCGGCGAGTTGCTCGCGATGCGGAGGCTGGGCCCGAGCGGCCCGGTCGAACTGTGGCGCTTCCGCCAACCGCCACCACCCGTGGTGATCGGTCCCGGGCGCGGCCTGCTGTCGATGTGGCTGAGGCGCGCGCGGCTCGAGGTCGGTGGCCGTGTGCGCGAGTCCGCGGTGGACATCCGGGAGCCGATCGAGGTTGTGCGGGCGGTCACGCTGACCCGGCATGAGGACCGAGACGATTCGGAGATGGGTCGCGTCCGCGTCTACACCATTTACGGCCGGGAGCCGATCTTTGCCGACGAGCATGATGTCGTCGTGGGAGACATGGCAGGGCTGAGGCCGACCTCGCTCGTGCATAGCCCCCGGCCTCCGCCCGTGCCGCGCGACGGTCCGAGCGATCCCCGAGGCACGCCATGAGAGGGACCGCGGCGCCCATGGGGCTCGCGTTCCTCTGCGCATGCGAGGCAGGCGGGGTGTTGGAGGCGGACGCCGCATTGGAGGCCGACGATGCGGCCCCCGCGTTCCGCGACGCGCCGGGTTACGACAGGAGCGATGCGAGGCGCGATGCGGGTGACTCCTTCGAGTCGGTGCTCGACGAGATTTCGAGCTGCGACCCCTCGAGGTTCGATCGGGCGGTTCACGAGGCCGCCTGGAGCGTGGGCTGGCCGCTCGCGGGCCCGGGGCGGTGGCTGTTCGCGACGACGCTGGAGGACCGGCCCCCCGTCGTTCGCGTCGTAGGCGACATCAACGGTTGGGACCACACGCAATCGACCGCAGTGCGTTGCCCCGACGGCTCCCGTTTCTACGCGGTGCTCGAGGACGTTCGGCTCGCGCGTCCCGCGCTGGGCTCCAAGTTCAAGTGGTACGTCGAGAGCGACGACAGCTACCGGGCACCCATGGAGGCGACCCAGTACGGTTTCGACGAGTACGGCCGGTTCGGCTGGGTTCGTGCGCCCCGCGACGTGGCGCACCTCGAGCAGTTCCCGTCCTTCGTGTCGCGACACCTCGAGGAGCCGCGCTCGTTCCGGGCTTACGTGCCCGCCGGGTTCGAGCCGCACAGCGCGGAGGCGCGCAGGGCGCGGACGCTCTTGCTCCACGATGGACAGAACGTTTTTCATCCCGACGCGGCCTACGGCGGCTGGCGGGTCGGTGAGGCGCTGGCCTCGCGCGGCGGGGATGTGATGGCGATCGCCGTGGACAACGCGGCGGATCGCATCGACGCCTACACGCCCGTGTCCGACGACCTGGGTGCCGGCCGAGTCGGCGGACGCGCCGAGGCATATCTCTCGCTCCTCGAGGAAGAGGCGCTGCCATTTTTCCGTGCCCGCTACGGGATCGTGGGTGCGGGTCCCTCGCTCATGATGGCGGGCAGCTCGCTCGGCGGCCTCGTGACGCTGGTCGCGGTGGAGCGTGATCTCGCGTCGATGGGATGCGGCGCTGCGCTCTCGTCCACCGTGGGCTGGGGCTCGATCGCTCGAACCGCCACGAGCGGCCTTGCGCTCGTGCAGAGCTGGCGCGGCCATCACGCGCCGCTCTACCTCGATTCCGGCGGCGGTGTGGTCGGCTCCTGTGTCGATGCGGACGGCGACGGCGTCGACGACGACGCAGAAAACTCGGACAACTACTGCGTGAATGTGCAGATGCTCGAGACCCTCACCGCTGCGGGCTACGCGCGTGACGTGGACCTCACCTACATCTGGGCGAGGGGCGCGCCCCACAACGAGGCTTCGTGGGCCGGGCGTGTCGGGGACGCGCTCGACGCGTGCCGAGCGATGGGCTGGCGGGCGCCCTGAACGGACCTTGGGCCGATGGGCGCCGCTTGATTGACGGTTCCGCCTCGAACTCGGATAGGATTCGGAGATGGTGAGTCGTTGGAGTGCGGTCGAGGAGCCGCTGCCGTACGACGAAGAGTTCCTGTACCACCTCTCACGGGGAAGCGAGTTCCTCATCGCAAACCGTGTCGGTGAAGCGAAGGAGGAGCTCGAGCGCGCCTTGGTCTTCCAGCCGCGCGACGCCAAGGGCCAGGACCTCCTCGCGGGCGTCTACTTCCGGCTTGGTGTGTATCCGCGGGCGATCGAGCTGTGGAGCGACCTCGTCGAGCAACATCCCGAGGATGTTCCGCTGCGGGTGAACCTCGGGCTTGCGTTCCTCAAGACCGCGCAGCTCGAGGAAGCTGTGCTTCACCTGACCCGAGCCACTGGCCTCGACGAGGGGCACGCGCGGGCTTGGGGGTACCTCGGGCTCGCGCTTTGGCGCGAGGGTCGCCTCGATCGCGCCCGCGAAGCGTTTCTGCGCGGCGGGCAGGCCTCGATGGCGCGGCGGATGGAAGAGATGCTCAGCCTCTCCGGTCCTGGGCACCCAGCCCCGTCGCTGTCCGTCCCGCCTCCGGCCGATGGCCATCCGCCGGCGCGACGGAGCGCGTCCCTCGCGCCCCCACCGTGGCCGCAGGCGAGGGTAGGGAACGCACTCGAACGAGACGCTGCGGAAGACTGCATCGCGGTCGGGCGCGGGCTCGAAGGGGCCCTCGCG
>JBKDQC010000522.1:0-3891 GCA_046342295.1 Deltaproteobacteria bacterium
GTCGCACGCCTCGCGCCCTTCTACGAACGCGCGGCGCGCTCCGAGAGCGCCGTGCTCTTCAGCGCCGACCTCTGACCCACGTCCCCCGTGCGGGGCCCGTGCCTCGCGATCGCTGAGCGCCGGTCGCGCGGATCGGGGTACCCTCCGGGCGTGTCGGCTTCTCCGTTCCCCGAGGCTCCAGGCGAGCTCGACGAGCGCACCGAGCTCGAGGAGCTCGCGCGATCGGAGAGGCAGGCATCGGAGACGCCCGACGATCCATGGGCCGAGGAGGTGACCGAGGTCGTGAAATCGACCGACGTGGGCGGTTTCCTCGGAGACCGCTTCCGCGTCGATGCGCGCTTGGGCGTCGGAGCGATGGGCCGTGTGCTCACGGCGGTCGACATGAAGACCGGAACGCTCGTCGCGCTCAAGGTTCTCCACAAAGATCGTCAGAGAGACCCCGCCGTGGTCGAGCGCTTCCGCCGAGAAGCAGCCGTTCTTCGCGAGATGCTCCACCCGGCGATCGTCCGGCTCGTTGCGTTCGGGCAAGCCGCGGACGGCACGTGGTGGCTCGCGATGGAGCACCTCGTCGGCAAGACCCTCAGGGATCGTCTCGCGGCGGGAGGTCCCTATGCTCCGCGCGAGGCGTGGCCGGTGCTCGCGACCCTCTGCGACGGCGTCGCCCTGGCCCACTCACGGGGGATCCTCCACCGAGACCTCAAGCCCGACAACGTGCTGCTGCTCTCGAGTGGCCTTCCGCCGTGCAAGATTCTCGACTTCGGCCTTTCTCGATACACCGCCAAAGCCGACCGCATCACCGCGACGGGGATGGTTCTCGGCACCCCCCGCTACATGGCGCCGGAGATGCTCCACGAGAATGCGCCGATCGACGAGCGCGCCGAAGTCTTCGCGATCGGAGCCATCGCATTCGAGATGCTGACCGGCCGATCCGTCTATCCGGCTGAGGATCTCGGACAGCTCTTCGGCTGCATCCTCGAGGGACGCACGCTCTCGCTGCGCAGCCTCCGGCCCGACGCGTCTCCGGAGCTGGAGAAGACGATCGCCGACGCGCTCGCCCGCGACCCACAGCGCAGGATCAGGTCCGTCGGCGAGCTCGCAGTCCGCCTCGCGCGAGCCATCGGCGTACCCGAAGACCGAAGCTGTTTCTTGCCTGGATCCGACGCACCCGAGACCTCCGCGGGCGCGCACGACACCGCACGGGATCTGCGCCGCCCAGCGCACCTGCTCGGCGGCCAGAGCAGGACGCTGGCAGGGCCGGCCCCCTCGCCGCTCGAGGAGCCGCCTTCGCCGCCTCCGTCCGCACGAGCTCCGCACTCACCCGCTTCCTCGGCAACGGCGCTGCTGACGACGGCAGGAGGGCCGCCCCCGCCGGCGGCCTCGACGTCCACGCGACATCACCTCGGCGGTGTCGCGCCTCCGGCGTCGTTCACGCCCCCCGGGCCTTCGTCATCGTCCTCGCCGCCGCAGCGCCCCGCTTGGCTCTGGATTGCGTTGTTCGTGCTGACCGCGATTGTCGCGATGGTCGCCGCGGGCGCCATCGCGGCCTATGCGCTCAGCGTCGCCATCGCCCGGTGACGGAAGGAGCCCCGCTCCGCTTGGGAGGTGCCCCTCGAGCGACACGGAGGCTGCGGCTTCACTGCGGCTGTGGCTTCACTGCAGCTGTGGCTTCACTGGGGCAAGGCGACCGCGTCGAGCGCAGCTTCATCGTACGAAGCGCCCGAGAGGCGCTCGGCGACGAGCTGAGTCACCGCGGAGTCGATCGCTTCGTCGTGGAGCCGCTCACGGATGTTGTCCGCGACGCGCTCGAACGGAGTGTCCGTGGGCTCGGCGCGACCCTCGACGAGCACGAGGTAGAAGCCGTCCTCGAAGGGGACGAGCTCCGGGTGGAGCTCGCCCGGTTCGGTCCCGAACGCAGCGTCACGCACGGGCTGCGGGACGAACGGCTCTCCCGCCCTCGGGACCTGTGCGAACAGCCCGGTCTGTTCCCGCGGCTGACGGCGCGGTCCGGCGAAGCCGATGCGCTCGGCGACCTGCATCCACGTCCGAGGGCGATCTCTCAGGTCGCCCGCAGCCAGCTCGCGGAGCCCCGCCTCGCCCCCCTCGCGATCCCGCGTGAAGATCAGCGATGCGGTCCGGAGCTCGGGTGCCCGGTACTGTTCTCGGTTCGCCTCGAACACCGCGCGCACCGCCTCGTCGCTCGGCTCGGGAACATCCCGCGCCACGCGCGCGACGAGCGCCCGCACGTAGACCTGCTCGCGCGCACGGACCACCTCGGGATTGGACGCCAGCCCACGCTCACGCGCCTCGGCGGCGAGGGCGCGGTCGTCGAGCAGCGCGTCGAGCACCGCGAGCCTCCGCGCGGGGTCGGCATGGAGCGCCGCGACCATCGGGCTCTGATCGCCGAGCTCGCGGGCGAGGTCGAGCACGGTGACGGGCTCGTCGTCGACGCGCGCGAGAGGACGCCGCGCGACGGCGGGGTCGAGCCCCAAGGACGCCTCGCGGTCGATCACGGTCTCCGCGACAGGCGGCTCGTCGGCGTGCGGGCTCGCGCCGCGGCAGTCGCAGCCAGAGAACGCCAGCACGAGCGCCGCGAGAAGAACACGCGCGGACCGCATCACGGGGCCTCGGTCGCAGCAGACGCCCGCTGCTGGGCTTCGAGCTCGGCCTGCAGGCGTCGCTGGGCCTCGGGCGATTGGTTCGGGAGCCGGAACGCGACTCCGTCGAGCGCCGACGGGTCCAGCGCACGCACCCGGTCGGCGCGCACCTGCCGTCGGAGCTGCTCCCACACCTGGTCTGCGAGCACCATCCGACGCGCGTCCTCATCCGGCCCCTGGTCGACGTAGCCGCCGGTCACGCCGGCGAGCATCACCGCCGCCCAGCGTCTTGCGACCCGCACGGGCGGCGAGATCCCCTGCGGCGGTGGGAGACGGAACAGCTCGCGCCAGAGCGCCGCCTCGATCGCCTCGCCCTCGCCCTGTCGGTCGCGCTCGCCGTAGGGCGTCTGCACCGCGGTGCCCATCTCCTGGCCGTGCGCGAGGGCGTCGTGAAACGACTCGCTGCGGTGCTGGTCGATCCACGCCTGCACGGTCTGCCGAGACTCCGCGTAGAAGACCACTCCGAAGCGCTGCTCGGGGATGTCGACGGGCGCGGGCGGCGCAGGCAGAGGCCCCGGATCCCTTCGAATCTCCTCCTCGAGCGCCAGGCGGAGGGCGCGCGCTTCCGCCCGCGCGGCGGACCACTCGAGCGTTTCGTCGACGGCTCCGCGCGAGCGGGCCTCGACGGCGAGGAGGTGAAAGCGAAGAAGCCTGTCCACCACACCTCGCCGCCCCGCAGCGGAACGGAAAGCCTCCTGCTCGCTCGGGAGGGCCGTGAGGAGGTGATCCTCGACCTCCCCGATGGTCACCGTCACGTCGCCCGCCCGCGCGACGACCCGGGCCCGTCGCGCGACATCGCTCGGCTGAAGCTGCCTCGGCGCCACCCCCGGGCCGACCTCGGTCGGCAGGCTGGCATACGCCGCCGGAAGCCCCGACGCGGGCCGCGACGTCGCGGGCACAGCGCTCGGGGGCTGCTGCGCGTGCCCCCGCGCCACCGTTCCCGCGGCGAGAGGTGTTGCAGCCGCCCCCACGAGGGCCCAACCGACGAGCGCTCGACACATCGGAACCCGCATCAGCTGCCCGGCATGCAGTTGAACTCGAGCACGAACGAGCGGAGCGTCGGGGTCCGCAGCCTGTCCGTGCTGCTGTTGAGCAGCGCCCGTACTTCCATGTACGGAGCCTGGACCTCCGAGCCCGGCCGGCCCGCCATCACGAACAGGTTCGACAGGTTGATCACCGGCGGCGTGAGGTTCGTCGCGTTGAACGTGACCGGCGTCGCCATGCGCGCCGTCGTGGG
>JBKDQC010000523.1:0-24949 GCA_046342295.1 Deltaproteobacteria bacterium
CGTGGAGTTCGTCCAGGTGACCCTCGACGGGGTCGATGTTCCGCACGAGAGCGTCGCACGCGGAGACGCCTCTTGGGCGCTGGTCGACGAGCGATTCGTCCAGCTCCGGGGCGCGGCGTGCACGACGCTGCGCGACGGCGCCGCGCACGACCTCGCGATCCGGCGCGAATGCCAGCCGCTGTTCTGACGCGAGGAACACCATGAGATCGACCCTCTTCGTCCTCCTGTTCCTCGGCCTCGCGGGCTGTCGCGCGACCCGCGCCGAGAGACAGGACGCAGCCGTGCTCCCCCTGGACGCGCCGGGCCCCACCCCGGACGCGCCGTTCACCTTCCTGGACGCCGGGGACGCGGGCCCAGAGCCCGACACCGGAGGCTTCTGCGGCGGCGAGCAGATCGCGCTCACGCGACTACCCGCCCGCCTCGTCTTCGTGGTGGATCGGTCGTCGTCGACGCTCCAGCCCGCAGATCGCGCCCTCATGCCCACCGCGCCCGACCTCGGATCGTGCGCCGACACGAACGCGCGCCCCGCCACGGGCATCAGGTACCGCACGCTCTGGGACGATCTCGGCGGCGCCGTGGCGGAGGTGGCCGCGGGCCGTGACGACGCAGTCGACTTCGGCCTCACCCTCTTCCCCGGCCCCGGTGCAATCGAAGGTGCGATCACGGGGGACGCGTTCTGCACGGCACGGCCACCGACGAGCCTCGTGACCCCTGCGCCGGGCGCGGGCGACAGGATCGCCGCTGCGCTGAGCGCGGCTGCGAACATGCCGCTGTGTGCGGGGGGCTTCACACCGACACGCCGCGCGCTCGAGGTCGCGGCGGACGCGCTGGGGCCCGACGGGGACGGAGTGCTCGTGCTCGCGACCGATGGCGCGCCGAACTGTGGCACCGCGGGGTCCGCCGGGTGCACTTGCACCACGTCGACCGCGTTCTGTGGCGCGCTCGGCACGATCGGATGCCTCGACGACGGTGCGACGATCGAGACGCTGACACGGCTCAGAGAGCGTGGAATCCGCACCTACGTCGTCGGTATCCCAGGCACCGAGGGCTACGCGGCCGTGCTCGACGCGATGGCGACGGCCGGCGGCACGGCGCGTCCGGGCCCCACCGCCTATTACCGAGCCGACGATGCCGCCGCGCTGCTCGCCGCGCTCGGGACGATCTCGGACCGCGAGGTCTCCTGCCGCTTCGCGCTCGCGAGCCCGCCGCCAGATCTCGAGAACGTCAACGTGCTGCTCGACGGTGCGCCTGCGCGGCGCGATCCCGTCGACGGTTGGGTTCTCGAGGCCGACGGCTCCGCGATCGAGCTGGTGGGCGAGGCCTGCGGGCGCTTGCGCCGGAGCGAGATCTCGAACATCGAGTTCCTGTTCGGCTGCCCCTACCTCGGTTGAGCCCCGCATGTCCCACCTCCCCGACGAGCCCCCGATGCCATCGCTCGCAGAGCTGCGTGAGCGGATCGACCTGGTCGATCGCCAGATCCAAGCGCTCCTGTCCGAGCGCGCGAGCTACGCACGTCAGGTCGGCATCGCGAAGGGTCCGATGAAGGAGGCTGTGGATTACTACCGCCCCGAGCGCGAGGCGCAGGTGCTGCGCGCGATCGTCGACCGCAACCGGGGCCCGCTCTCGGACGAGGAGCTGTTGCGCGTCTTTCGCGAGATCATGTCGTCGTGCCTCGCGCAGCAGAATCCCCTCAAGATCGCCTACCTCGGTCCCGAGGGGACCTTCAGTCAGCAGGCCGTGCAGCGCCACTTCGGACACTCGGTGGTCGCGATCCCGATGGGCAGCCTCGAGGAGGTCTTCACCGAGGTGGAGGCCCACCACGCGGACTTCGGTGTGGTGCCGGTGGAGAACTCGAGCGAGGGCTCGGTCCACCACACGCTCGACATGTTCCTCACCACGCCGCTGAAGATCTGCGGCGAGATCGAGCTCCGCGTGCACCAGAGCCTGCTCTCGCGCACGACCGACCTCACGCGGATCGAGCGCGTGTACTCCCACGCACAGTCGCTCGGGCAGTGCCGAAGTTGGCTCCGACGCAACCTGCCTGACGCCGAGCGCATCGCCGTGGCCTCCAACGCCGAGGCGGCGCGACGTGCCCGCGACGCAGAGGGCGCAGCTGCGATCGCGGGCACGGCCGCGGCGCACGTCTACGGCCTGAGCGTCCTGGCCTCGGGGATCGAGGATCGGCCCGACAACACGACGCGCTTCCTCGTGATCGGCCGCGAGCTCTTCAGCCCGAGCGGGCACGACAAGACCTCCCTCGTGCTCGCGACGCGCGACCGACCGGGAGCGCTCTACGCGCTTCTCACGCCGCTGGCCGAGCGGGGCATCAGCATGACGCGCATCGAGTCTCGCCCCGACCGGACCGCGCGCTGGGAGTATGTCTTCTTCGTCGACGTGGAGGGCCACATCTCCGACCCGCGCCTGGCCGAGGCCCTCGCGGCGCTCGGACCGACCGCCGCCCAGCTTCGCGTGCTCGGCTCCTATCCAGCCGCGATCGTCTGACGTCTCCAAGCAGATCGGCTGCAACGGAGGGCGAGCGGCGGGCGAGGCGCAGGGCCCCTCCGTACGCCGCGGCAGCGCGCCTTGACACCGTCGAACGGCCGGCAACGCTTTTCCGCATGTCGCGACGCATGGCCCAGGCTGCGTGCAGGGCGGCGTACATCCTCGGCCTCATCGGCGCCGGGCTCGTGGCCACCAGCGGCCTCGACCTCTGGCGCGGGCAGCGCGCCCGTGCCTGGCCCACGACCGTGGGGACCGTCCGGTCGTCACGGCTCGTCGAGCGGTCCAGCGTTCGTGGGACCCACGTGGTCGTCGAGGTCCGTTATGACTACCGCATCGGCGAGCGTCGGCTCTCGGGCGATCGGGTCTGGGTGAGCACCCGGGCGAGCGACGCCGAGGAAGCGGAAGCGCTCGCCCGCTTCCGGGTGGGCGCGGAGGTCGAGGTCCACGTCGACCCGAGCGAGCCGACGCAGGCGGTGCTCGTGCCTGGCTGGACCCATGGAATGCTCGTCGTCGGCCTGAGAGGGATGGCCCTGCTCGCCCTCGCGGGAGCGGCGGCGGCGTGGGAATTCCGGCAGCGAGCACGCCGACCGATCCTCGACGCCTGAGCGTTCCCCGAGGCTCCGCTTCGCGCTCGGAGCGCCCGCCGCGTGGATCGAACGCGGCTGCATCGCGCCCTCGACGCGTCGACCTCGACGGCCCGTGAGCAGCGACACGCCCCCGTCTCACGGGCCTCGGGCTCGCCTCGCGCGCGCGTAGAGACGTCTCCATGACCCACACGATCACCAAGCTCGCCCTCGGCGCCATGGGCCGGTTGCGCGCCGCGCCGCCGCGCGGCTCCGCCGCAGACCGCATCGCGCTCCCGCCGGCCGACGTCACCGGCGGAATGCCCCTCCACGAAGCGCTCGCGAAGCGTCGATCGGCACGCGAGTTCGCGAAAGACCCGCTGCCGCTGCCGCTCCTCTCACAGCTCCTCTGGGCTGCGTGGGGCGTGAACCGACCCGACGGCCATCGCACCGCGCCGAGCGCGATCGATTGCCGCGAGATCGACCTCTACGTCGCGCTCCCCGAGGGCGCGTATCTCTACGACACGACCTCGCATGCCCTCGTGCTCGTCTCGGCGCACGACGTCCGGCGCGTGACCGGCTACCAGGACTTCGTCGACGAGGCGCCGCTCGATCTCGTATACGTGGCCGACTCCTCGCGGCAACGCCTCGTGCCCGCGGCCGAGCGCGGCCGCTACGCCGCCGTCGCCGCGGGCGCGATCGCTCAGAACGTCTACCTCTTCGCCGCGAGCGCCGGGCTCGCGACCGTCCTGCGTGCCTGGATCGATCGCGGCGCCGTCGCGGACGCGCTCGGCCTCGGCCACGACCAGGACGTGCTCCTTTCCCAGACTGTGGGCTTTCCCCCGAAGTAGCGCGCTCGTACCAAGCCGCGGCGCTCCAGCTCGCCCCACGGCGGCGCGCTCGGTCGAAGTCGACGTCGCCCTCCAAGATCGAGCGGCGCGACGTACCCGAACACCTGGGCGAGCAGGGCGTCGCCCTCACCGCGCTTCGGACAGGAGCAGGATCTTCCCTCGCCGCCCGGGGCGCTCGTGGTGCGCGAGCGCGTCGCGCACGCGCTCGAGCGGGTAACGAGCCTCGACCATGGAGGCGAGCTCGCCCGAGGCCACGAGCGCCACGAGCTCCGCGGTGAGCTCGGCGCGGCGCGCGGGCGAGAGCGCCTTGAGCGCGCGCAGGCGCGAATAGCCGCGGATCGTCACGTCCCGGAACACCACCTGCGTCGCCGGCAGACGCACCCGGTCATCCGCGAGCAGCCCGTAGACGACGAGCTCGCCGCCCTCGTCGAGCGCCTCGAGGAGCCGCCCGCTCGCGTCGCCGGCCACGGCATCGAGCGCGCGCAGGATGGGCCCAGGAGCCGCCCCGCGAAGCTCGGCGCGGAGCCCGGGCCCGTCCACCACGACGGCGTGCGCGCCGCGCGCGCGGAGGGCCTCCGAAGCCGCCGCGTCGCGCACCACGGCCAGCGCCGCGATGCCGCGGGCACGGCAGAGCGCGAGGACGAGCGAGGAGACAGCCGAGGTGGCCGCGTTGAGCGCGATGCACGCGCCGCGAGGCACGCCCTCCAGCAACCCAGCGGCGGTGACGGGATTGACCGAGAGCATCGCGGCCTGCTCGAGGTCGAACGAGCCCGGCAGCGGCAAGAGGTCATCGTCCGAGAGGGCCATTCGCTCACGCCACGTTCCGCCGAAGGGAATGGCGACGAGGTCTCCGACGCGCAGGCGCGACGACGCGCCCGCCTCGACGACGCGCCCCGCGCCCTCGATGCCGACGAGCGCCGGGTACTCCGGCGTGAAGACGTGCCGGCCCTGGAGCAAGAGCAGGTCCGCGGGGTTGATGGGCCGCGCCTGGACGGCGACGATGACACCACTCGGCGCGCAGACAGGCTCCGGTCCCTCGACGAATGCGACGGTCTGGACGGGATCGGCCGCGGCGTGGGTGCAGACGACTTGCTTCATGGACTGCTCCTTCCGGAAAGGAGCGCATCACCTGCGGCCGCGGCGCGTCAAGCGCGGAGGCTCCCTTTCGCACTCCGTGCGTCTTCCTCGCGCGCGAGCGCGTTAAAGATGCCAGATGAAGACCGCGACTCCCGAGTCCGACCGAACTGCGGGCAAGAAGATGGGCCTCGTGTTCACCCATGTCGCTCGCGCGCTCCGCCCGTCCGGCTTCGTCCGGCGCTCGAGCCGTACCCTCGAGCGCACGGTACGAGCCCCCGAAGAGCTCGTCACCCAAGAGGTGTGGTTCGCGGGCTCGCGCAACAACTCGACGGCGAGCGGCCGGTGGAGAGTCGTGCTCGCCGTCTCGAGCACACGCTACGACGAGGCCCTCGCCGAGATACATGCCTCGGGCTCGCGACGAATGCATGCAGACCGAGACTCGGAGAAAGCCTGGGTGTGGAGCGGCCTCTTGAGCTCGCTGCTCCCTGCGACGCTGGAGGCACGCTGGTTCTACGACCCCCCGGTGCCGCGACGAGATGCGCTCGGACGTTGGGACATCGACAGCCACAGCCCTTGGATCGAGATCGGTGAAGAGACCGACGTCGAGAGACTCTGCGGCGCGGTCTCCGAGGCCGTCGCGGGGCACGGCGTGCCCATGCTCGATCGCCTGGGGAGCCTCGAGGGCGTGCTGGCTCACCTGCGCTCGCAGCTCGAGGCGCTTCGGGACGGGTCGCCCCACGCGGTCGACGCCGAGGTCTTCTGCGAAGGTTCGGCGGTGCTCGCGGCTGTAGGCGGGGACCTCGGGCTCGCCGCCCACATCTTCCGCACCGCGATGGTGCGGGCGCGCGTGGTGCCGGTCGAGACCCGCGGCATCGAATCGCTCGACCGTCTCCAGCAGTGGCTCCTCGCGCGGGGCGTCGATGTGGCCGACGTGCGGATCGATCTGCACGCCGACGGCGTGACGGGAGCGCCGCGTTTGCTCGAGCGGTCCCGTGCCGCCCGGGCGGCCGCGGGACCGCTGCCGGGGACCTCGAGCCGTTCGCAGGAGGAGTAGGGTCGAGCGCCAGGCCGGTGGTCCCCGCCCGCCGGCGCCGACGGCCACCCGATCAGGCTCGTTCTGCCCGGGACCTCGCGGGCCAATTCTCGCTACGTTGCCTCGATGCTCCCGCTCCAGCGAATCAGCCGCGAGCTCTCGCGCGCGGCTTCCGGGCTCGTGTTCCGCGACCCGGTCGCGTACGTGTACAACCCGCTCGAGCACGCGCGCCGCCCGCACGAGCGCTACCTCGAGGCCTACGGCCGTGGGCCCAAGCACGCGATCTTCCTCGGCATGAACCCGGGGCCCTTCGGCATGGTGCAGACTGGCGTGCCCTTCGGCGAGGTCACCCACGTGCGCGACTACCTGCGCATCGAGGCGCGCGTGGACGCCGTCGAGGGCGCGCACCCGAAACGGCCGGTCGAGGGCTTCGCCTGCAAGCGCTCGGAGGTCTCGGGCGCCCGCTTCTGGGGCTGGGTGCGCGCACGTCACCCCGATCCGAGCACGTTCTTCGCGCGCTTCTTCGTGGTCAACTACTGCCCGCTCGCGTTCGTCGAGGAGAGCGGCCGCAACCGTACACCCGACAAGCTCGCCGCGGACGAGCGCGACGCGCTCTACCGGGTCTGTGACCGCGCCCTGGTTCGGATCGTCGAAACGCTGCGCCCGCAATGGATCCTCGGCGTGGGCACGTTCGGAAAGGAGCGTGCTCAGGCCGCGATCGGCACGCGCGCGGGTGTCTCGTTCGGCGCGATCCTCCACCCGAGCCCTGCGAGCCCGCGCGCCAACCGGGGCTGGGCCGAGGCTGCGGAGGCCGAGCTGCGCGCGCTCGACCCACGTCTTCTCTGAACGCGCCTCGCGTGACGTTCCGGAGGTGCGCGCTACGGTCGCAGCGCCGCGCCGATGACGCGGCTCCCCTTCCATCTCACCGCGAGCGTACCTGTGCTTCGACTCCGACGTCTCTCCTCGATCCTGGCTCCCACGTGCTTCGCCCTGACGTCTGCCTGTGCACCGTCCGAGGTCGCGAGCGACGCCGGCCACCCGCCGGACGCTTCCGGCGAGATGGCGCGCGATGCCGCTCGGGCGCCGGAGGATGCGGGGCTCGGCGATGGCGGCTCGGGCGCAGACACCGGACCGGCGACCGCGGTGCTCCAGAACTACACCGCGGGCTGCCGGATCGAGGCGCTGAACCCGACGCTGCCTGACGAGCAGGGCTACTTCGCGCTCGAGGCGCTGACCGCCGCCGGGCCCTTCACGGTCGGCTCGGTGAGGTACGCGCTCGTCAACGACGGCGCCCAGTGCGACGCGACGCTGGCGCACGAGGTCCTCGTCTTCACCTACACGGGGGACGCTCCTCCCTCGCGTCCGTCCATGGAGTCGAGCCTGCGGGTCTTCGCCGTCGACGCCGATCCCGCGCGCTCGGAGGATGTGCTCACGCTGACGGCCTCGCTCGCGACCCCGATCACGCTGCGCCCCGGCGAGCACCTCGGCGTCGCCGTGAGGCTGTCGGGCGACGCGGCGGGAAATTCTCTCTGCCTCGGGATGTGCACCGCAGGCGCCTCCGCAGGGACGTCTTTCTGGAGCAACGCCTCGGTCGAGCCGTACACGTGGCAAGACCTGGTCGAAGGCTTTCGCCTCGGCAACCTGCTGATCGAGGCGGTCGCGCCCTGAGCTGAAGCAGCCCGCGGCGGCGTGGGCGCACCGGCCATTGCGGGCCCCGGAGCCAGCACGCAGACTGTCGCCCCCGACATGAGCGAGTCGACGAAACCGATGTGGTCCGAGGACATGGCCGCGCAGATCGACAACGCCTGGCGTGACCTCGTGCCTCACAACGCCGCGATCGGCATCGAGGTCGTTCGCGTCCGCGTCGGTGAGGTGTGGACACGCCTGCCGTGGGCCGAGAAGCTCGTGGGCAACCCGGCCACCGGAGTCATCCACGGCGGCGCGCTCTCGACGCTGCTCGACGCATCCGGAGGCCTCGCCGTCGCGACGCGGATCGGGCGCCCCTCGCCGATCGCGACGCTCGACCTCCGCATCGACTACATGCGTCCGGCCGAGCGTGGCAAGGACATCCTCGTGCGCATGGA
Organism: Deltaproteobacteria bacterium; assembly: GCA_046342295.1. GTDB lineage: Bacteria > Myxococcota_A > Polyangia > Polyangiales > Sandaracinaceae > JAFLCL01. The sequence continues at coordinate 8,111 of JBKDQC010000523.1, forward strand.
GTGCTACGCGGTGCGACGCAGCGTCGCCTTCGTCCGCGGCGTCGCCTTCCACGAAGACGAGAGCGACCCGATCGCGACCTGCGCCGCGACCTTCGCGCGCAAGCATGCGGCCGAGCCCGCCGAGGCTTCGCGCGCGAAGGAAGAGCGATGAGCGCGCCCCTCGTGCCGGGGATCACGACGAGTCTCGAGGCCCTCGAGGCGGCCGTGCGTGAAGGCCGCGAGGCGGGCGATCCGCAGCGCCTCCTCGATCTCGTGCCGTACGCACGCTTCCTCGGCCTGACCTGCACGCGCGAGGGCGAGCGCCTCGTCGTCACCATGCGCTTCTCCCCCTCTCTCGTGGGAGATTCGAGCATCCCGGCGCTCCACGGCGGCACGCTCGCGGGCTTGCTGGAGTCGACGGCGTCGTTCCACGCGCTCTTCGTGAGCGAGGTCGCGGGCATGCCCAAGACCATCTCGCTCACCATCGACTACCTGCGCTCCGCACGCGCGGTCGACACGAGCTGCGAGGCGACGGTGATCCGGCACGGGCGACGCTTCGTCGTGGTGCAGGTGAGCGCATACCAGGAGCGCCGCGACATCCCCGTCGCGATGGCCCTCGTGAAGCTCAAGGTCGGCTGAATCCTCGAGAGGGACCGAGCGGCCGCCGGCGAGATCAGTCGAGGCCAGCCGCGCGCATCGAGACCACGCGCCACTCGGCTCCCTCGCGCACGAGGACGATCTCGTCGCCGAAGGGAGTCGTCGTCGTCGCGCGGTCGCCCTCGACCCGGACCTCGAGGGCGTCGGGGCTCGCGGTGCCGTCACGGTAGCGAACCCACTCCTCGAGCCAGGCGCGGCGGCTCTCCTCCGCGAGCAGCGCGCCGGCACCGAGGACGATCTCGCGGGCCAGGGCGCGGTGCAGCGCGGCGATCGCGCGCTCGGGGGTGTCGAGCGCGGCCACCCCGAGCACGCCCGACTCGACGTGGAACGCGCCCTCCTCCTCCACGAGCACGACCACACGGCTGTCTCCGCCGTCGGCCTCGAGCGTCGCATAGGCGGAGCGCTCGAGACGTGCGGCCTCGAGCGCGTCGGCGAGCGCACGGCGCTCTGCCCCAGCCTCCGCGGGAACCTCCACGCTGGACTCCGATCCGTCTCCGCCCCCCGTCGCGCGAAGCCCCGCGAGGCTCGCCCGGAGCGCGGCCTCCGGACCCGGCTCGGGGCGGAGGCACCCGCTGACACACACGAAGACGACGGCCGCCCAAGCTCTCACGCGCGCGATGGTAGCGCGCCCACCGAAGCGAGGGCGCCGCCCGCGTCTTCGGGACGGGGCGGCGCTCCTGGTCAGACCCGGGCAGGAATGGCTCGGCGCATGGTCAGCGGCAGACACCATCGACGCACTGACCGCTGCGGCAGTCGTCGGCCGACATGCAGTTCGAGGTCGCTTCGTTCGTGGTAGCGCAGACGTTCATCAGGCAGAAGTTGTACTGAACGTCGAAGCGCTGGCACTCGTCGACGGAAGAACAGGGGATGCGGCAACTGCCGTTGAGACAGATGGAACCGGACGCGCACATCGCCGTCGCGCCGCAGCTCGGACGAGGACGATCGTCGAGTCGGCATCGACCCTCGAGACAGTAGCGGCCCGCCCCGCACTCGCCGTCGGTCGCGCACTCGTCGAAGCAGCGCGTGTCGCGGCAAACGCGGCCCTCCCCGCAATCCGCGCTCGTGCTGCACTCGCCCGGATCGGGTCGAATCTCCTCGCAGTAGCCCTCGACACACTGCGCGCCGGTCGGACACGGGTTGTCCAGGCCGCAGGCCGTGGTGCAGCGCTGGTTCACACAGACACGGCCCACGCCGCACTCCGAGGAGAACTGGCAGGTGTCGGACGGCTGGCGACACTCGCCATCGACACACTCGAGACCACCGGCGCACGGGTTGGTGTCGCCGCAGGCGGGGTTGACCGTGGGCACGCAGGATCCGTCGACGCAGGTCTGGTTCGCGTCGCAGTCGCTCGCGTCCTCGCAGCCGCGGACGCACGTGCCCTCGCGGCAGATGACACCGTCGCCGGGGCACTCGGAGCTCGTCGTGCACGTGCAGGCGGCCTGCGCGACCATCTCGGACGGGGTGACGCAGTGGCCGGCGCGGCAGCGGGTCGCGAGGGGGCCGTCCGCGTCGGCGTCGCACACCTCGGTGCAGCCGAGCGTGGTGCACTCGGTGCCTGGCGCGCTGCACTCGAAGTCGCAGCGGCAGGCCGAGCGCGCAGGGGGCTCGAGGCGACGACAGCCGTAGCCATCGCACGAGTAGCAGGCCGTCTCGTCGCAGTAGTTGCTCTCCTGCGAGCATCCGGCGACGGCGGTGGAGAGGAGCGCCGCTGTCGCGGCGAGCGCGAACGGGAGGTGACTGGCGAAGCGTCCGAACGAGTTTTCCACGGCACACCCTCCCCCGCCAAAAGGGGCGGGATGTCTTCCGAATACCAGAATCCGTGCCAGCCGCGAAATCCTGACGATCCGGTGAATCGTGGGCGATCCGGTCAAGCCGAATCGGTCAGACGTGACCCTCGGTTCACACGGTCCACGCGCAGGTTCACGGAACCTGCAGGTCGAGCCCGTCGAGCGCTTCGAGGGCCTCGAGGGCCTCTCGCAGAGCCGCGCGCTGGTCTTCTTCATCGCGGCTGCCGCGTGCGCGATGGCGATGCGGCGGCGCGGTCGGCTCTGGCGCCGCGGGCCACTGCAGCGCCGGCGCGGAGGCCGCGTGACCGTCCCGCCCCGTCACCACCTCGACCATGTTCGCGGGCTCACCGGGGCCGGCGAGGTCCACCCACCGCGTCACGCGAGGGCGGACGTCGACGTGGAGGAATTCGCTCGTCGGATAGAGCCCGATGCCGCTCTCGTCGAAGCCGAGCGCGAGCGCGTGTACCTCCTCGAGCGGCGCGTCGACGACACGCACGTCGAGCGCATGCCCGGTTCGGTGACGGCTCGTCTCGCTCGCGTCGGGACGGTATCCGGAGGTGATCTCGATGTCGCGTCCCGGGAAGCGCGCGGCGATGGCCTGGAGCCGGGTGAGCAAACCTGGGTCGAGGCGGCGCACCTCCGAGGCGAACAGCTCCGGATCGTTCTCGTGGGCGGCGAGGTCGCGCTCGCTGGGTCGCTCGGCGGTGCGCGGGCGCGCGAGGATCGACAGCTCGAGGATCGCCTCCGCCTCGGGAGCGCCGTGGCAGTCGGTCAGCCGCACGAGGCGCGTCTCGCGCGAGCCGTCGGTCGTGCGCACGAAGCGCACGGGAGAGGGAGGCTGGCAGCCCGACTCGCGGGGCGTGCGTGGCGGCGGGGGCGAGCCCGTCGAAGCGACGGCGTCGGAGGTCGCGCGATCGGAGGGCGCAGCCGCCGTCATCGAGCCCCGCGGAGCCGTCTCGCTGCGCGGCACGGCCGGGGCGACGGTCTCGGCCGCTCGATGCGCGGTCGGCGCGGCCGCCGGACCGCTCCCGAGCGAAGCGCTCCGCGACCGCGCCGGCGGGGCGCTGTGGGCTTGCCCACACGGGACGGGCACGGCCACGAGCGGCGCCGTCGGCGCCGGCGCCGCGTAGATCACCGTCACGTCGGCCCGGGCGGCGGCCGGAGCCGCCGCGAGCGCGAGAGCGAAGACGAACGAGACCCGCATGGGCGCATCGTCCTTCGCGGGCGCGGAGGCGATCCAGATTCCGGCACGGATACGGCGCATCCGCGCAGTGCGTCCGGGCTCCGTCGGTGCTGGCCCACGTGCCATCGGGCTCGCGCTACGCTCGCACTCCATGGCAGCGCGTCGCCTCGATCGCCCGGGCCGCGAGCCCGTCACGCTCCGCGTCGATGGGCAGGACGTGCCTGCGCGCCGTGGTGAGCCCGTCGCGATGTCTCTGCTGGCCGCAGGCAGGGTCGTGCTCGGGCGCTCGGTGAAGTACCACCGGCCTCGAGGCGCGACTTGCTTCGCGGGCCGATGCGATGGCTGCCTCATGCGCGTCGAGGGCGTGCCCAGCGTGCGCACCTGCCGCACCCCCGCCGAGCACGGGCTCGAGATCTCCACGCAGAACGTCCTGGGCTCGGCGGAGGTGGATCTCCTGTCGGCAGCCGACTGGTTCTTTCCCGGCGGCATGAACCACCACGAGATGTTCACGTGGGCCAAGCCCGTGAACCAGGTGATGCAGCTCGTCGCGCGCGAGGTGGCGGGCATCGGCACGCTCCCGGACGCGGTCGCGGCAGCGAGCGCGCTCGAGACACGCGAGCTCGATGTCCTCGTCGTGGGCGCGGGCGCAGCGGGCCTCGCCGCGAGCCGCGTGGTCGCGGAGCGAGGGCTCTCGGTGCTCTGCATCGACGAGGAGCCCGAGGGAGGCGGCTGGCTGCGCTGGAGCACCGAGCCCGACCACGCCTCGATGGCGGCGCGGCTCCTCGAGGCCGCGCGAGGCGCGGGCGCCGAGGTGCGGCCCGGACACGGCGCGCTCGGTCTCTTCGAGGAGCCAGAAGAGGGACGCGTCGCCATCGTCGAGGGCCCCGTCGGGCTCCTCCGGGTGCGCGCCCGCGCCTGGGTGCTGGCCGTCGGTCGGACGGAGGGGGCCTGCGCGTTTCAAGGCAACGATCTCCCCGCAATCCTCGGGGCAGAGGCGGCGGCGCGCCTGCTCGCGCACGGCATCGTTCCGGGCGAGCGCGTCGTGCTCGCAGGAGATCTCGAGGCCCGTGGAGGCGAGCTCACGGCGCTCGCGCACGCGCTCGAGGGTCACGGCGCGCAGGTGTCGGGGCCGCACCCGCTCGCCCAAGTGCTGCGCGCCGACGGTCGCAACCAGGTCTCTTCGATCACGCTCGAGCGCGACGGCGCGCGAACGAGAGTGCCCTGCGACGCCGTGATCCTCGCGCCACGAACGAGCGCGACCTACGAGCTCGCGGTGCAGGCCGGCGCGCGCACCGAGCTGCGCGAGAGCGTCTTCGAGATCTCGCACGCGCCAGGCGAGCGGAGCGTGTGGATCGTGGGCGCCGCTGCGGGGACTCCGAGCGTGCTCGATGCGATCGCGGATGCGGAGCGTGCCGCCGACGAGGTCGTGGCCAGGCTCGCCGCGACACGCCCGCGGGTCGGCCCATGAACGAGGTCGGGAGCGTTCGATGAGCAAGATCATCTTGTGCCGCTGCGAAGACGTGACGCTCTCGGAGCTCGACGAGGCGATCGCAGCCGGCCCCCGAGACCTCGAGTCGGTCAAACGCTTCACCGGCTTCGGGACTGGCTTCTGCCAAGGCAAGCAATGCGTGGCGCTCTGCGCGCGCCTGCTCACGGAGCGAGGCGGCGAGGCAGGCGCGGTACCCATCACGCCGCGGCCGCCTTTTCATCCGATCGCGATCCACAAGCTCGCCGCGCTCGTCGACAGCGAGGAGGTGGGCTCGTGACCCCGGAGCGCGAGCTCGCGCGGCCGCCGTCGCTGCCGCGAACGGCGCTGCCCGAGGCGGCGGACGTGGTCGTGATCGGCGGGGGCATCATGGGCCTCGCGACGGCGTGGAATCTCGCGCGCCACTCGGAGAAGCCCCTGCGCATCGTGGTGATCGAGCGCGGCTACTTGTGCGGAGGCGCCTCCGGCCGCAACGGTGGCGGCGTGCGCGCACAGTGGGCCAGCGAGACCAACATCCGCCTCATGACGCGCTCGATCGCGATCTGCTCGGACTTCGCGACGCGCATGCGCATCAACGTCTGGTTCCGGCGCGGCGGCTATCTCTTCCTCGCGCGCACCGAGGAGCGCGCGCAGCAGCTCGCGGCCTCGGCAGAGCTCCAGCGTGAGCACGGCCTGCCGACCCGAATCGTCGAGCCCAGCGAAGTGAAGGAGCTCGTCCCCGAGCTCGACGTCTCGCGCGTCGTGTGCGCGAGCTGGAACCCGGACGACGGTGTGGTCTTCCCCTGGCCCTTCGTCTGGGGCTACGCGCGCGCCGCGAGCGCGCTCGGGGTGGCGATCCACACGCACACGGCGGTCGACGATCTGCTCACCGAGGGCTCGAGGGTCGTCGGTGTGACCACCTCGCGAGGCGCGGTGCGGGCGCCGCGGGTGCTCCTCTGCGCCGGCGCCTGGAGCCCCACGCTCACGCGCAAGGTCGGGGTCGAGCTCCCCTCCAAGCCGCACCGCCACGAGATCTGTTCCACCGAGCCGCTCAAGCCATTCCTGCGTCCGCTCGTGGGCGATCTCCAGAACGGCCTCTACTTCTCGCAGTCGATGCGCGGAGAGATCGTCGGAGGCATCTCGAACGAGCGCGTGCCCGAGGGCCTCGATCAGCAGAGCTCGGCACGCTTCCTCGGCCTCTACGCCCGCGCTCTCTCGGAGGCCATGCCGATCCTCGGACACGTGAAGATCCTGCGGCAGTGGGCCGGCTGCTATGACCTCACTCCGGATGGAAATCCGCTCTGCGGCGAGGTCGACGAGGCGCCGGGCCTGCACCTCATGAGCGGCTTCATGGGACATGGCTTCATGATGGCGCCGATCATGGGAGAGCTCTTCGCGCGGCATCTGCTGTTCGGCGAGGAGCGAGAGCTCTTCGAGCGATGGAACCTGCGCCGTTACCGCGAGGGCAGGCTGCTGAGCGAGTCGATGATCCTCGGATGACCGCGCCGACCGCTCGCCGAGAGAACGGTTGCGCTCGGAGCGCGGACACCCTAAACGGGAACGGTCGAGACAGCTCGGCGGCTGACAATCGAATCGTCGCGCGGTCGCCCGTCGTGAAGCTCGACGGGCGCGAGAAAGGGAAGCCGGAACGTGCACATCGCACGAGGCCGGCGCGGCCCCCGCCACTGTGATCGGGGACGAAGCAGCGAAGACGTCACTGGAGCCGAGCTCGTCGAGCGAGGAACCGGGAAGATGCTGCCGAGGACGAACCGAGAGCCAGGAGACCTGCCGCGCGACTTGCGTGCCTGACCTCCGCGGGGCGTGGAGCCGTCGAGCTGGTTCGTCCGCGCGTCGCGCGGCGAGCCCCTCCGAGGTCTGGCGCGCCCGCTCCGCGCGGGTGGCGCGGGCTCGGAGGCAGACATGGCTCGTTCGAAGGTGAAGGCTCTCTCTCGCGCAGCGCTGTCCGCGTGCGCAATCCTCGGTCTGGCCGGGTGCGGTGGCGGCGGGTCGACCGCCGACGCGGCGAGCTCCGCCGACGCGGCGAGCTCCGCCGACGCAGGGGCCGCGCTGCTCGAGATCGCCGGCCGCTACGACGATGGCTTCGGTACCACCCACGTGCTCGACGCCGAGGGATGGTCGATGACCTACGAGGGCTCGACCTCGCGCTTCGCGTTCACGCGCCTCGACGCCGAGGCCGAGCTCGCGATCGCACGGAACGACGCGGCGAACATGTTCTCGCCGGGGCTCTTCAGCCGCTTCGAGTGGGCGCGCGCCGGCGAGCAGCTCTACTTCTGCCAGTCGCCGTTCGACGCGGCGACGGAGGCAGCCGCGCTCGAGGCGCCACGCCCCGACCGCTCGGACCCGGAGGCAGGCGGCTGCGGGATGTTCCCCTGGAGCCGGCTCAGCCCCGTGACGCCATGAACGCGCCGGGCAGCCTACCGCGCTGGCCCAAGGGGCCGTTCCCGGAGCGCTACCGCTTCGCGGCGGTGCAGGCGCGCCTCGGAGCCGGCTGGGACGCGGAGCGCGCGCAGGCGCTCGCGTCGCTCGTGGGCGGTCTCGAGGCTCTGGGCCCCGACGATCCTTGGGTACGTCTCTACCGGCTCCGAGACGAGGGCGCGGTGGACCGGCGCGCGCTCCGCACCTCGGCGCGTGAGCGAGGCCTCACGGCGTTCGACTGGATCGCGCCGGCCCGCGCGCGGCGCGACGGCGCCGCGCCCGAAGGCATCGTCGGCTTCACGCCGAGCGGCGACCTCGTCGAGGCCGTGTCGGCGGTCGGCGTCGCGGGGCCCGTGCACGGCATCGGCCTGCCCGCGGTGGTGCGGTTCCTCGTGACCTTGCGCTCGTTCTCGCGCCACGACGTGCTGGCGATGGGCGAGGACTGCCTCGTGCTCGAGCTGGCGCCGCGCGACGAAGACGCGCTCGTGCGGGTGGCCGAGCGTGTCCTGCGGATCTGTCCGCCGCTCGCGCGCAGCAGCACCGCGGACGAGGTCGCGCACACGGTGCGCGACACGGGCATCCTGCGCATGGACTGGGCATGAGAGGGCGCGAGCGGAGGAGCTTCGGAGCCGCGACCGCGCTCGGGGCGCTCGGGCTCGGTGGTTGCGTGGGCGCGGGCAGCGCGGGGACCGTGCTGGCCGACGAGGTCGTGGAGGCCCCCGGCGCCACGGGCACGGGCTTCGGTGATCCGGTGCGCGCGATCAACGGCGTGCGCGGCGGCGGCACGTACACGGGAAGCTTCGATGTGTACTCGCTCGACTACCTCGAGCGGCGCCACGTCGTGCTGCGCTTCTCCGGCGGCCCGATCGTCGACGGGCCCGGACCCGATCTCGCGGTCTTCGAGAATGGCTTCCGGGAGCGGGAGCGCGACGCGTACTTCATGGACCCGCTCGTCGTCGAGGTCTCGATCGACGCAGAGCGCTGGCTCGCATTCCCCCACGACTACGTCGCGTCGGACGAGCGCGCGTACGAGCCGCATCCCGCGGCCTGGGAGGGGTTCGCGGGCGTGACTCCCGTGCTCTTGCACACCGAGCGCGGTGAAGACGGCCTCGGCCCGATGGCCGGCGGCGACGCGTTCGATCTCGCCGAGCTCTCGGGGACGACCGAGGACGAGGGCGCGCTCGCGGCCCGAATGAGGCGCGAAGGGATCCGCTACGTTCGACTGACGAGCGCGGCGATGCTCGTCAATCCCGACACGGGCATCCCCTACCCGCGCGATCCCGTGAGCGATGGCGCAGACATCGACGGCGTCGTGGGCCGCGGCGCCGGAGGACCGCGAGCCCCGTGACGGAGAGCACCCGGACGGCCCGCGCCTCGGTCGCCCTGGTCATCCCTCGGGTCGGCCGCGGCGCGCTGCTCTCGGCGGCCCTCGGCTTGGCGGGATGCGGCACGGCGGACCGCTGCGACTCGGACGCGCTTGCGCCGATCGCCTCACCGCACCTCGCGATCGTGCTGAGCGATTATGCCTCGAGCGCGATCGTCGTCGTGGACGAGGGTGGCCGCGTCTTCGGCCCTTGGCTCGACTCCGGCTCTCGCCCGCCCGGGCTCGTGGCGACGCTGTCGGGCGACCTCGTGCTCCCGAGGGTCGCGCCCGACCCAGCGCGCCTCGTGCTCATCGATCGCTACCAGACGGACGTCCTCACGGCGATCCCTTTCGCGAGACCGGACGCCCTCGTGCAACGCGACCTGCGAGGGGGACGCACGAGCGGCTCGAGCCCGAACCCGCAGGACGTGCTCGCGCTCGACGACGGCCGCTGGCTCGTGTCGAGGAACAATCCGGCCGCCGACCCCGCCGCGCCGGAGCTCGCGCGCGGCAACGACCTGGCGGTGCTCGACGCCGAGCGACACGAGCTGGTCGCTCGCAGGGTCCTCGAGGCCGACCTCGTGCTCGACGGAGTGGCCTATTTCGCGCGGCCCGCGGGCCTGGCCGCGATGCGCGACGCCGGCGAGCCCCGCGTGCTGGTGGGCCTCGCGCGGCTCGCGCCGCTCGAGCTCCGACGCACGGGTCCGGGGGCAGTCGCGTGGCTCGACCCCCGGAGCGACCGCACGGAGGTCCTCGAGCTCCCCGGACTCTCCAACTGCATTCACGTCGCTCCTGTCCCGGGCCCAGGCGATCGCGCGGTGGTGCTCTGCCGTGGCGACGCCTTCGGCGAGGACGAGTCGCGCAGCGGGCTCGTCGAGGTCGCCTTCGAGTCACACCGACTCGTCGAGCGACGCCGCCACACCGTCGCGCGCACACCGTCGCTGCCCGCACCGAGCAACGGCCTCGTGCCCCTCGATGCGCAGCGGATCGCGTACGTCTCTTCGGGCTCGGTCCGAGAGGGTCGCCTCGACCGGCTCGTCGCGCTCGATCTCGATCGCGCCGAGGCGACCGTGATCGCCGAGAGCGCGCCGATGCCTTTCGAGCTCGGAGAAGGGACGCTCGATCCGGTCCGCACGGAGCTGCTCGTGCCCGACGGAAACCTCGGAGCAATCCGCCGCTTCGACGCCGTGGACTTGACGGAGCGTGCGCCGCTCGTGCTCCCGGATCCGTGCCTCGGGCTGCCGCCGCGACAGGTCGCGCTCACGCGTCGGCGATGAGCCCGGCCGCGGTGGAGGCTTCGCGAGGCACACCCGATCCGCCGCTCTCGGCGACGAGAAGTGTTCTGCTCGCGGCCGTCTGGGCCATCATCGCTCGATGTCATCCGCCTCATGGTCCGCGCGCGCGCTCGCGCTCGCCCTCTGCGTCGTCGCGTCGGGGTGTCCCTCGGTTCCGATCGACCCGGAGCCCGATGCGTTCCGGGCTCGCCGCGACGCCAGCATCGACGCCGTCACGCCGACCCCTCGGCCCACCGCACTGGCAGCCTGCGGGACGAACCGCAACGTGTTCGACGTGCCCCCGCCGGAGGCGACGTTCGAGCGCGACAGTTGGCGCTTCGAGCTCCTCGGCTCGGACCTGCGCTCGGTCTCGGGCACCGTGCTGTCCACCGCCCGCGGCCTCACGCCCCCCGTGATCGAACAGGGCGTATTTCTCGGCACCGGAGCGTTCCTCGACCCGGGCTGCCTGACCGAGCAGACCGGCACCTCGTTCCGGTGGAGCGGTGTCGCGTGCACCGCGGGGCCCGGGACGCTGTTCAACGCCTTCCTCGTCGTCCCGGAGGCGCTCACCGGCTTCACGGCGCTGATCGCGTCCGGGCAGACCGTGCGCATCAGCGGCTACGAGATCGAGCGCTACCTGGACTTCTCTCCCGGCGGGGGCTTCTGGTCCGACGGCGGCGACAACGGAATGACCGGACAGGTCTCGCTCTGGGTCACCGACGTCTGCGTCGAGTGAAGGGCCTCGTGGCTCGGGCTCGCGCGCCGCGCGCTACTCTCCGGTCGTGAGCGCGACTCCTCGAGGACAGCCTCTACCCGAGGCGCTGGTGGTCGACGACGAGCCCGTGAGCCGCAAGGTCGCCGCGCTCCTCCTCGCGCAGCAAGGCTGGTCGGTGGCCACCGTCGCGTCGGGGAGCGAGGCGCTCGCTCGGCTCGAGGCGGGGGCTCGGTACGACGCGATCCTGCTCGACCTCGAGATGCCCGGGCTCGATGGGCTCGAGACCGCACGCGCTCTCGTGCTTCGCTCGCCCACCGGGGCGCGCCCCTGGCTGGTGCTCCAGACCGCGGGCGTGACGGACGCGGTGCGGGCTCGAGCGCGCGCGGTCGGCATCCTGGACGTCCTCGCCAAGCCCCTGTGCTCCGAGTCGCTCGAGCGCTTCTCAGCCCGGGCGAGACGACACCGGAGGCTCGAGGACGAGCGCGCGCTCCGCAGCCTCGAGCGAGCCGCCGCGACGGACGACGCGACCGCGCTCCTCGGCTCGATCGCGGACGCCGTCATCTTCGGTGAGGCGGACGTCGCGCGCGCGAAGCTCGCGGAGCTGCGGACGGTCGCGCGGCGTCAGCAGCTCGCGCGCGTCGACGCTCGTTGTTCAGCGCTGGAGGCGGCGCTCGTCGTCGGGAGCGAAGGGCTCGAGGCGCTGGCGGACCTCGAGCATGCCGTGGGGCTCGACACGCGCGAGGCGAACGCGCGGGCTCGATGCGGGTGAGCGCTCCGCCACGCGCGCCCCAGGACGTCGATCGCAGGCTCGTTCACGTCGAGCGAGACCGCGTCCATCGCGTCGATCCCGACACCCGCGACGCCGCTCAACCGCAACCGGGGGACGTGAGCCCGCACCACCACCGCGCGATCTCCACATCTCGCTCGGCGAAGCGACGGCCGTCCGCCGTGCGCACGTCGAAGTCGAAGCGCGCGACCTCGCCGACCGCGAACACCGAGAACGAGAACGTGCCCGTGGCGGTCGCGCACGGCTCGCCGGGACGACCGCAGACCAAAGCCTGACCGTCGGACGCGAAGTCCGCGCCGAGCTCGTAGCTGCTCCCGGGCGCTTCGGTCTCGAGGGCATGCCACAGGCTCAGCACGATCGAGCCGTCCGTGGGCTCGACGTCGCAGCTCGCGCGCTCGGTGGTGAGCGTGATGCGCCACGCCGGGCCGTCAGCGGGGGCGCAGTCACGGTCCGCGCGCGCGGTATCGTAGGCGCTCGTGGCCACGCACGGACCGAGCTCGCGGATGTCGGTGCCCACGAGGTACGCCGAGCACTCGGTCAGGTACTCGTTGCCGTCGCAGCCACACACCGGCACGCCGCTCGGATCGGGGCAGTCGATCGGACGCGGCGTGCACACGCCGCTCGAGTCATCGCCGCCGCAGAACGAACCGGAGGGGTAGTCGCAGAATTCGCTCTCGAGGCAGCCCTCGGCCTGCGCGCGGCCTCCGCAGACGCGCTCGCAGGCGAGGTGCGCCGTGATGCACTCCTCCGCCGTCGTCGCGAGCGAGCCGCAGTCCGCGCCAACACACGAGCAGCCCGAGATCGACCAGCAGGCGCCGCTGCGCCACACGAAGCCGATCTCCGCTTCACAGGGGCCCTCGCCTCGCGCGTCCTGGTCGCGACAGACCCCGATGGGCGGCGTCCAGCCGCAGCCGTCGTATCCGGGGCAGCCGTCGGATGCGATCGGAACGGGCGAGTCGGGCGGTACCGCCGCGTCGGTGTCCGAGCGCGTGTGGCTCATGCAGCCGGCGGCGAAGAGCAAGCTGCTCGAGGAGAGGCAGAGGAACAGGGCGCGGGCCATGGGGCTCCTGGGGCCAGGGTGTGCCGAGGTCGTTCGGCACGAGCGCGCAGCACGTCACGTGCCGCGGCCCGGCGTCCTCCGATGTCGCTGGCCCCTCTCGGCTTGGTTCCATCCGAGTGCCACGTGCTCTCAGGCTCGCAGCGCGGCCGCGAGCACGGCCGGCAGCTTGAGCAGGCCCGGGCTGGCCTCGAAGCGCGTGATGGCCGGCCCGAGGAGGTGCAGCGTCTTGTGATCGGGGAACCACGCAGGGGTGGGCTCGATCCGAAACGGCGCGTACACGACGGACTTCTGGGGGTGATCGAGAAGGAGCCCGTTGTGCACGACGCCTCGACCCGACTGGATGTCCTGGTTGGTATGGCCCGGGAACGCGCCCCACGTCGTGACGACGAGGCCGTAGACGAGCGCCGCCCAGGCGTTGACGCCGATGCCTCCGTAGCGGAGGTTGCCGATCATCGCGTCCAAGCTCTTGGCGTGCGCAGCTTGTGTCTCGGGATGGATGAGGACCATGCAGGACAAGGTCCCCCAGCAAGCGTCGTTCGCGAAGTCGGTCGCCTTGGCCATGAAGTCGGCCGCGTCCGTCGCCTCGAGCGAGGTCTCGGCGAGCACGCCGCAGAAGGCCTCGTTCGTGAGTGCGTACTCGCCCTTCTCCGCCGCGACGCCCGGGAGGATCGTCCACGGCACCTGGTCTCTCGTGCGCTCGGCGAGCGCCTCGGCGAGCGGATAGCGATCGAGGAAGCCCTGGTAGCGCTGTTGCGCGCCCGGGTAGTAGGCCTTGCGAGGCGGCGTCTGCGCGAGCGCCGCATGGACGAGCTCGAGGAACTGCTCGCGCTGCGGCCATCCCCTCTGGGTCACGAGCACCTTGCACGCGTTGCAGTTGAAGCTGCCGTTGTTGGCGACCATGCCGGCCACGTGGCGGGCCTGGAACTTCATGTCCTCGAGGCTCCAGTTGCCCGGCACGACGATGCAGGGCGTGACGGCGCCGAGCTCGCTCGTGATCGGCTTGGTGATCGCGGGGCGGTCCTCGCGCTTGCGTCGCTCGCCCTCGGGACCCGTGCCGTAGACGATCGCATCGTGCGTCCGATCGGAGCCCGTGATGTGCACCGAGGCGATCTCTGGATGGTGGCAGAGATACTCACCGACCTCGGCACCGCCGCGCACGACCGCGAAGAAGCCCTCGTCGAGCAGCGGGCGGAACGACTCCTCCCAGAACGGCTGGAGGTACGCGTTGACCGGGTTGGTCTTGACGAGCGCGACCTCGTCGTCGACGACGAGCTTGTAGAGCGCGTCCATGGGGCCGATCGAGGCGACGTTGCCGGCCCCGAGCACGAGCCCGATCTTGCCAGGCCACGTCTCGCCCTTCCTCTTGCGCCGGTAGATCGCGCCCTGGGTCGCCTCCGCGCCGGGCTCGAGCCACACCTCGGCTCGAAAGCCCGCGTACATGAGCTGGTCGAGCGTGTTCTGCGGGAACACCTCGCAGAGGATCTGGTCGCCGCGCGTGTGGGTGCGCGGAATCGCGGGCGCGCCGTCTTGCCGCAGCGCCTCCGCGTAGAGGCGCAGGTTGCGGATGGTCGTCATCGGGCCAGCGAGCCACTCCTCGCCGGCGCGAGGCGATCTCGGGTCGAGGCCCTTGGCGTGGCATGCGGCCTCCACCCACTCGTGACAGATGCCGAGGGTCCTCACGATGCAACGCTCGAGCAGCTCCGCGCGGGCGGCCGCCGCCGTGGCCACCCAGGCGTCACGGCGACTCACGAGGCGAGCGAGGATGCGGTCGATCTCGTCGCGAGGCGTGGCGCTCGTGCGCGGCGCAACGGAGGCGAAGTCGGGAGAGCCCTGGACCGAGGTGCTGCTGGGGGTGCTCATGGCGCGCGATGCTTTCACCTCGGATGGCCCCGTTCAAGCGGGCATGAACACGGGGTGCGCCGCTCCCTCAGCCCTCTTCCTCTTCCTCGACGAAGCGATGAAGCGCCGTGAGGCTGATCGCGAGCGCGCACTTCTCGCAGAGCGGAGGCTCCTCTCGAACGACCTCGTCCCCGCGCGGGAAGAGGAGAAGACCGTGGCCCGCAGGCGCACCGACGGCTTCTCGTCCGCACGCATCACACCGGTAGCTGACAGCGCCGCTGCTCATCGAGGATCGACAGCATACGACGAGACACGCGCGTCGGCATCGTGCCGCGAACGACCGGGACGGTGAGGTCCGGCCTCGCCGAAGGTCGCCCCGAGGGTCGCCCGACCCGCCCGGCGTGTAGACTGACGGTGATGCGTAGCTCGATCGTCCTCCTCGGCTGCCTCTTCCAGGCCGCAACGCTCCACGCCTCTCCGCTTCTGACGGAGGCGCGCGCGCAAGAGGGGGTCGGCGGCGTCGCCGAGTCGGGGATGGGACAGGGTCACGCTTCGGTCACGACCCGCTCCGACGTCTCGGTGTCCCTCGAGAGCGTTCCCGGAACGAGCGGGCCCCGCATCGCCGCGCTCGGTCGGGCCCTCACCGCGGCGATGCCCCAGATCCGTGCTTGCTACGCGCAAGCCATCCAGCGCGTCCCCGTGACCCAGGGCCGCGGGCGTCTCCGCCTCGATCTCCCGGCCGCCGGCGCCGGCGTCGTCACCGGGCTCGAGGACGGCCGCCTCGAGAGCGCCCTGCTTCGCTGCGTGGGCGATCGGCTGTCCGCGCTGCCCCTCGACGCCTCGCTCCGCCCCGCGAGCGCCATCGTCGTGCTCGAGCTCGACAGCACCGTCGCCCACGGCGCGGCCGAGGTCGCTCGACGCCAGGCCGAGGCCGACGCGGTGAGCGTCTCGCGAGAGAGCGGTCGACCGGAGGCGAGCGGCGAAGGCGGCGCGGTGCGCTTCGCGGTGCGCGCCGACCCCGAGGCAGGCGACGAGCTCGTCGCGGAAGCGACGCGTGTCGTGCGCAGCGCCTTGCCGGGGCTCCTCGATTGTCGCCGCCGCGCGGGTCGGCGCGGCCGAAGCCCTGCGGGGACGCTCACGTTCTCGGTCGTGCTCCGAGGAGAGACGGCCCCGTCCGCGGCCGCGCGCGGCGCGACCGTCGCGGATCCCATGGCTCCGCGCTGCGTCGCGACAGCCATCTCCCGCGCGCACCGGCGCCCCGCGCTCGGCGGCGCGGTCGAGCTCGAGGTGAGCTTCGAGCCCTGATCCCAGTGCACCGAGAGATTCGTTTCCGTCGGAGCTCCGGAGCGCCTCTGGTATTGTCGGAGCGTGAAAGACGACGTGGAGCGCGCGCTCTCCGAGCTGATTCGACCGCTCATCGAAGCCGACGGCGGCGAGGTCACGCTCAAGGCCATCGACGAGACCAAGAGCCCCGTGGAGGTCGTGCGGCTCGTCGGCGGCTCGTACCGCGGCTGCCCGGGGACCCCGCTCGTCGCGCGCTCGCTCATCGAGCCCGCGCTCGCGAAGGCCCTGGGCCGAGAAATCCAGGTGAAGACGGCCCCGAGGATCGACGCCGCGCCGCCCGGGCGGGGAGATGCCGGTCACGATCCCGCGGGTGCGGGGTTCTAGGACCTCGATGAGCGAGGCGACGCCCCCGGAGCGCGAGCACGAACGAGAGGCCGAGCTGGCTCTCGTCCGCGCGCTGCAGCGCCGCGAGCGCGGGGCGTTCGATCGCCTCTACGACGCGCACCAGGAGCGCATCTGGGCCTTCCTCTTGCGACTCACCGGCCGCCGCGACGAAGCCGCAGACCTCTTCCAGGAGACCTGGCTCGCGGCGGCGAAGCATGCCGCGCAGCTCGAGGACGAGAGCCGCCTCCTGCCCTGGCTCTACACGATCGCGCGCAACAAGCACCGAAACGCCCGACGGTTCCTGCTCTTTGATCTGCGAAAGCGAGAGCTCTGCGCCCTCGAGCCGGAGCAGGAACGCACGGGCCTCGACGAGGAGCTCGAGGCGAGAGAGCGCGCCGCCAGTCTCCAGCGCGCCTTCTATGCGCTCCCGGACGCCTCGCGCGAGGTGCTCCTGCTCGTGACCATCGACGGGATGAGCTCGGCGGACGCGGGCGCCGTGCTCGGGCTGAAGGAGGACGCGGTGCGAAAGCGACTCTCCCGCGCACGCGCCGAGCTTGCGGAGGCGATGGCCGCGCTCGAGCTCCGAACGACCGACGCGCGCGCGCGCAGACGGAGGACCTCATGAC
>JBKDQC010000524.1:0-25218 GCA_046342295.1 Deltaproteobacteria bacterium
CCGAAAGGGCCATGACCGTTCTCGCGACCCTCAAGAAGCACGAACGTCAACCGCTCGCCTTCCTCGAAGACACCATTGTAGCTGCGCTCCACCGTCGCCCTTCACCCAAGCTCCTTCCCGCGACCCCGTGAACGCGTACCCCGTGCTCGGGGATGCCGGCACGCGCTCCGACGCAGGGATCGGTGGGCCCGGGTACAGCGTGCCGTGTCCAGGCGAGTGCATGCGCCTGGACCAGTGTGGCGAGGATGGCGCGGGCAATGGTCTCGACGACAACTGCAATGGAGTCGTCGACGAAGGATGCACGTGTGCGCCCGGCGCCATCCGCGATTGCTTCCGCGGGCCGCCCACCCGGCGAGGAGCGGGGATTTGCTCGGACGGGTCCATGAGCTGCAACGAGTTTGCGGTCTGGGACCCTTGCACCGGCGGGGCCTCGCCGACCCCCGAGGCCTGCGATGGGGAAGACGATGACTGCGACGCCGCGGTCGACGAAGACTGCGAGCGTCCCGGCGGAGGCCGCTGCGGGCCGCCGGCCGCCGACTGCACGGTCGCCGACGTGCTGTTCCTCGTCGACGTGACGGGCAGCATGGGCGGCGTGATCGAAGAGATTCGTCGGCAGTTGAGCACCGAGATCGCCCCTGCTCTCCATCGCACGGTCGGGGATCTCTACATGGCAGTGGCGTCGTACCAGGACTTTCCAGCCTTGCCCGGCCCGGGCGATGTCCCGTTCCAGATCCGCCAGACCAGCACGGCCGACCTCGCCGCCGTCCAGAGCGCGCTCGACGGTCTCTTGGCCAGCGGCGGAGGGGATTTCCCCGAGTCTGCGACGGAGGCTCTCTACCAGTCGGTCACGGCCGGAGGCGTGTGCGGGCTCGTTCCTCCCGCGTCCTGCCTCGAGGGCGGGCGCGGTCAGGCCTGCTTCCGGGCGGCGGCCACGCCCATCCTCGTGCTCATCACGGACGCTCCGTTCCACAACGGGCCAGGGGGCTCGAACGCCTACCCCGCGGGCCTGCGACCGCGGCCGCGAACCTACGAGGAGGCAGTCGCGGCGCTGCGGGCGCTCGATGCCCGGGTCGTCGGAGTCGCCGCGAATGGGGGCGGAGCGCTCGCCGACCTCTCCCAGATCGCGTCCGACACCGGGGCGACGAACACAGACGGTCTACCCATCGTCATCGACGGCAGCGCTGGCAGCGCTGCCGTCGTGGATGGCATCGTCGGCGCGATTCGAGACGTGTGCGGCCGGCCCGACTGAGAGCACGTGGCACTCGGATGGCTCGATGCGGGTGCCACGGGCTCGAATCGGCGGGAGGGAGGCTCTCGCCGATTCACTCGGCGAGAGGGAGGGGCTGCGGCCAGACCCTCCGGCAAGAATTGTCAGAGCATGAGTCAATCCAAGTGACTCATGCTCTGAGCGGGGCCCGCGTGGCTCGGACACCGAGCCAGCCTCAATGGCGGTTCGCGTGCGCCTTGTCGAGGGCCTCCTGGACCATCTTGTTGTGCTCGGCAGGATCGGCCCAGCGGCGCTGACCGGCCTCGGGCAACAGGTGAAGAGGGTCGAAGTACAGGAAGTACTGCCCAGGCTTGACGCTCGGCGCCATGAACACGCTGATCCCGGTCGTCCGGTCGTAGTGCTCATAGCTGTGCACCACGCGCTTTCCGCCCCCGCCCGGCGCATCGACGACGAAGGTGGGAGTGTTGAAGCCTGCCGTGGTCCCGCGCACGGCCTTCTCCAGGTAGGTCGCGGTGTCGACGGTCGTCCGCAGCTCCTCGACGCCCTTCACGAGGTCGTGCACGTAGACGTAGTAGGGCTGCACGTTCACGTAGGCGCAGCGCTTCACGAGCAACTGCATCGCTTCGACGGAGTCGTTCACGCCGCGCTGCAGCACGCTCTGGTTGCGGACCACCACGCCCTCGGAGTGGAGGCGGTCGAGCGCGCGCTTGGTGATCGCCGTGATCTCGTTGGGGTGGTTGAAGTGCGTGTGGAGCACCACCTCCTTGGCCATCGACCGGCCCCGCTTCACCACCGAGACCAGCGCCCCGAACCACTCCTCGTCGGTGAGGAGCTTCTGGGGCATCACCGCGGGCCCCTTGGTCGCGAAGCGCATCCGACGCACGTTGGGGATCTCGAGCAGCCGGTTGCCGATCTCGCTGATCTGGTCGGCGCGTAGGTTGTACGAGTCGCCGCCGGAGATGACGATGTCCTCGAGCTCGGGGCGGGTCGCCACGTACGCGAAGATGTCCTCCCACCGCTCTTTGTTGGCCTTGAGGCTCAGCTTCTCGAGCTCTCCCTGGTCGGTGTCGGGCCCGACCGCGTAGCTCCTCGTGCAGAAGCGGCAGTAGACGGGGCACGTGTCCAGCGCGAGGAACAGAGCCTTGTCGGGGTAGCGGTGCGTGAGCCCCGCGACGGGCGCGTCGGCCTGCTCGTTCAGCGAGTCGAACTTGAGCTTCGGATGATCGGCCAGGATGGAGCTGCCCAGCGGGATGAACTGCCGGCGGAGCGGGTCCTCGTAGGGATTCTGCCAGTCGATGAGCGCGAGCAGGTACGGCGAGACCCGCACGGCCATGGGCGCCGCCTTGAAGCCGGCCTCCGCGTCCGTGATGAAGCCGGGCGAGACGAGCCCCTGAAGGGCCGCCAGGAGCTTGTCGACCTTGGTGATGGTCTGCTTCATCTGCCATCGGTGGTCGAGGAACTCGGTCTCGGTCACCTGGGCGTACGCCGGGATGCGTCTCCAGAAGTCGCCCTCGAGCAGGTTGCGATGCGACAGCGTCGCCGGATCGACCGGCGGCCTGACGTTCCTGGCCTCGTTCAAGATGGGCAGCGCTTGCATGGGGCTTCTCCTCGTCTGCGCAGGCCGACCCGCCAACGGCCGGACCGCACCTGTCTCGATAGCACGGCGGCCCTCCGCGCCAACCGGCGCCACGGTTGCGATCCGGGTGGTCCGTGACCCACGTGCGCGGTGGATCCTCGGCAAGCACCGCTTTGTTGACACCGCGATCCGCGTCCGACACACCGGCCGGGATGTCCAACGCCGTGCAGGATCGCCTGCTCTTCGTCGTCTCTCCGCCCCGCAGCGGCTCCACGCTGCTTCAGCGGATGATCGGCTCTCACTCGAGCGTCTTCACGCACCCCGAGCCGCACCTCGTGACGCCCCTCGCGTACCTCGGCTACCACGGGACCGTCGACAAGGCCCCTTACGATCACATCAACAGTGCGGAGGCGATTCGCCTCTTCGTCTCGAACCTGCCGCGCAAGGAGGACGATTATCTCGATGCTTTGCGCGCGTACGCCGACACCCTGTACGGCCGCATGCTCGCGCCCTCGGGCAAGCGTTACTTCATGGACAAGACCCCGGCGTACGCGCTCGTCCTCCCGTTCCTGACCCAGCTCTATCCGCGCGCGAAGTACGTGGTGCTCACGCGCCACCCACTCGCCATCTTCTCGAGCTTCGCCAACAGCTTCTTCGATGGCGACTGGGCGCGGGCCCACGAGTTCAACCCGCTCCTCGAGCGCTACGTGCCCGCGATCGCCAGGATGCTGCGCGAGCGGCCGGTCCCGCTCTGCCACGTGAAGTACGAGGAGCTGGTGGCTTCGCCCGAGCCGCACCTCGAGCGGGTCTTTGCGTACATGGACGTCGCGAACGAGCCCGAGGCGGTCAACTACGGCGAGCGCTTCAAGGGGCAGAAGGGACCGGGCGATCCGATCACGGTGAGCCAGCACAACCGGCCGGTGACGGACTCTCTCCACAAGTGGGCGGCGGAGCTCCGTTCGGACGACGCGAAACGCGCGCTGGCCGACCGGATGATCGCGCGTCTGGACGATGCCGATCTCGAGCTCTGGGGCTGGCCGCGGGCCCGCGTGTTCGATGCGCTTCGCGAGGCTGGCGGGGTCGAGCCCCCCAAGCCGGTCGTGAATGCGTACACGGTGCAGCGCAAGGTCATGCTTGCGCTCAAGAAGGACATCCACAGCCGCCCGCACGGCGTGCTCGTGAAGCGGCTCCGGTACTACTGCGACGTCCTTCTGCGCGAGTGAGGCATCCTCACTCGTCGAGGTAGGGCAAGAGGCGTTTGCGGGCCTCGACCAGGATCGGGTGGGCGGGCTCCTGCTGCAGGGCGGCCTCGACCATGCGCAGCGCCGTGCGGTAGTCGCGCGCCTTCGAGGCCTCGAGCGCGCGCTTGTAATAGGCCTTTGCGGTGGGGCTCTGGATGTCGCGCGGCGCTGTGGCGCGCCCCGCGCCCTCCGGGCCAGCCCTGCGCGAGGCGCCGGGTGAGGACCGGCGCGCGCCGGGGCGCGAGCTCCTCGACGACCGACTGCGCGCCACCATCTGCGCGTCCTGCGTGAGGCGCATCTCTCCACGTGCGAGGACGATGTCGTACGCCTTGCGCCGGGTCGGATCGACGAGCGTCTCGAGCGCCTCGCTGCCGCGCCGGTAGATGCGCGTCGCGCGCTCGATCTTGGCGGGCTCGCTGCCCGCGTGTCGGTCCGGATGGTACTTCAGCGCGAACCTCCGAAACGCCGCGCGGACCTCGGCCACGTTCGCGGTCGGCTCGACCTCGAGGAGGGAGTAATAGTCGAGCTTGTCGAGGTCGTCGGCCATGCGGGACGCGCGGTTCAGCTTCCGAAGAGACTTTCTTGCCGCTGCCGCATCGCCTCGACCTCGGCGGCGTCGGCGCCTCCGCGGAGCGCGATCCGGATCGCCTGCGCTCGCTGGGCGTCCATGTCCGTCGCCCTCACATCGAGGATCCCGTTCTGGTCGATCATGAAGGTGATCTCGATGCGGACCTCACCGCGCCGCGCCTCCCGGATCGGGCTGATCATCAGGGCTCCGAGCGCTTGGTTCTCACCGAAACGGTTCGATTCGCCCTGACAGATCTTCAGCTCCACTTCGATCTGGCCGTCCCGCGCGGTGGCGAATACCCGTGAGCTCTCCGTGGGGATCGGCGCGTTGCGCTGGACGATCTGCTGGCAGTAGCTGCCCGCCGTCTCGATGCCGAGTGAGAGCGGGGTGACGTCCATCAGGAGCGGCGCCGCGCGGTTCGGCATGGCGACGACCGGCTGGCGCGGGGCGAGCGGACGCGGGGCTGTGGCCGGTTGGGGCTGTCCGAAGCCTTGTGGAGGCTGTCCGAAGCCTTGTGGAGGCTGTCCGAGGTCGCGCACGACGCTCGATGAAGCAATGGCCGGAGAAGTGGGAGGCGTCGCCGCCGAGAGGGGAGGCGCGAAGTCCGGTATGGGCATGTCGAGGCCTGTTCCCGTGCGGAACGGCCGCGTGGCCTCTCGGGGCTTGGGATTGGCCCTCACGGGCGCCGACTCCTCGAGAATCGCCTGCCCGAGCTCGGGGTCGATGTCTGCGACGACGAAGGCCGAAGACGGGAGATCCAGCGGTGGCCCCTGGAGAGGACTGCTCGCGGGCGGCGGGCGCAGCGAGGGTGGCGCCTTTCGGGGCGGTTCGGAGATGCGGGTGGGTTGGGAGTCGAACGGGTCGTCTCCGGCCTGCAGCTTCGTCGTGCCCGCGACGCCGACCGTTCGAAGGACCGCGACGGCCGCGGAGCTCGGCGCGCTCGGAACTTCCATGGCGGCAGGGCGGTCCTGCCTCGAGGGGGGGGCGACGTCGTCCGTACCGCCCCAGGTCGGGCCGCGAGGCTCGGCGCTCGCGGACGAAGCCGCCGGCATGGGGACGGGCACCGGCACAGCCTTCGCGACGCGCGGGACAGGCGGTCGGACGATCGGCGGGAGTCGCTCGTCTCCCTCGTCGACGAAGCGCGCCTGCTTGTCGTCTCGCCCTTCCTCGGGCGCGAAGGCTGGCTGGCGTGGGATGCGGCTCGGGGGCGCGGCGCCGAGCTGCTGGATGGTCTTCTTGAGCGCGACGCGCCCGACCGCCTTGCTCTTCCCGGGCCTCTCGCCGGCGATGAGGAAGCCGTGGATCGCGGCACCTTGCGCGACGACCAGATCGGGATCGATGTCGAAGCGCGCGGGCTTGCCGAAGAACTCGTCGACCAGCGAGCGCACGAGCGGGAGGCGGGTCGTGCCGCCGTCGAGCACCACGGAGTCGATCTCTCGCGGGCGGCGACCCGCCGAACGCAGCGCGTCGTTGACCACCTCGAAGCTGCGCTCGAACAGAGGGCGCATGAAGCCCTCGACGACGTCGCGGGTCAGGTGAAACGAGAAGTCGACGGCCTTGCCGGCGCTGTCGTTGAAGAGCTCCTCGAGGGTGACGTCCACCTCCCTCACGGCCGAGAGCTGACACTTGGCCCATTCAGCCGCGGCCCGCATGCGCTCGAACGCCTGAGCATCCGCGCGCGCGTCGAACCGGTGCTGGCGCAAGCACGCGTCCGCCATGGTCTCGGCGATGAACAGATCGATGTCGTCGCCACCGAGGAAGGTGTCCCCGGCTGTCGAGACGACTTCGAACACCTGCTTGTCGAGGTCGAGGATGGTGAAGTCAAAGGTGCCGCCGCCGAGGTCGTAGACCGCGACCTTCTCGGCCCCTTCCTTCGAGAGCCCGTACGCGAGGGTTGCGGCCGTCGGCTCGTTCAGGATGCGCAGAACATCGAGCCCCGCGACCTTGCCTGCGGCCTGCGTGGCGGAGCGCTGGAGCTCGTTGAAATTCGCGGGCACGGTGATGACCGCGCGTCCGCAAGGCTCGCCGAGCGCGTCCTCCGCCACGCGCCGCAAGTGGCGCAGCACCATCGCGCTGAGCTCCGGCAGGGCGAACGTGCCGCGACGCACGCGGACCTGGATGCCGCCGACCTTCGTCGGCTCGAGGTCGAACGCGAAGCGCTCCTTGGCCCTCTGGACTTCGCTGCTCGAGAATGGACGACCGATGAGGCGCTTGGTGGAATAGACAGTGTTCTTCGCGTCGACGAGACGCCGCTCCCGCGCTTCGTGCCCGACCAAGATGGATCCATCGGGGTGGAAGGAGACGACCGACGGGATGAGGCGTCGTCCCTCCGAGTCGGTGAGCGCGACGGCTTCGTGCCCGTTGGCCACCGCCACCACCGAGTTGGTCGTTCCGAGGTCGATGCCGAGTACTTTGCCGGTCATGGGTCAGCTCGTGGCTCGCCGTCGTTCGAAGAGAGCCGTGGCGCTCCCCAGGTTACAGGCGCGGGCCCGCCTCCGGCCAGTCCGCGCGTCTCCAATCGACCCGTCAGTCTGGGTCGCACACGCCGTCGCAGGTCTGATCGACCTGCCCATCGGCGCGACAGTAGCGGTCCATCATCCGGTGGCCGGCGGCGGAGCGTCGCACACCCTCGTGTGCGGGGTTGTCGGCCCTCGGGTCCCGCGTGCCGAGCGGCAACGCTGGCGTGCCCGGGATCGCGAAGATCGCGAGCGCGTCGAGCACAGGGGCCTCCTCGCCGCTGCCGGTCGTCGTCTCGAGCCCGTAGGGCCGGTAGGGCGAGGGCAACAACACGGGCACATCGCCGACGGTTCGCGCGGCGGTGTCGGCGGTGATGTTCGCGACCTGGGCGTCGTCCTGGCCGATCATCATCAACACGTGGTGGCCCGGCGTGGATCCTCCCGGGCAGTAGGTCTCCCCGAGCGAGCACGGCAACGTGTTGCCCTCGTGGATGAACGCCGCGTAGGTCGAGGGCTCGCCGTAATCCCACTGGGATTGGGCCATCGTCATCAGGAGGGCACGATCGACCTGCCACCGGTAGCTGTTGCCCATGATCGCGCCATAGACCTGCCAGTTCGTCGAGCGCGGAATCATCACCGAGTACGCCATGCCTCCAACGCCGCTCACGAAGCGCGTGATGTCGGTCGAGAGGCCGGCGAGGGCGAGGCCCATGATCCCACCCTGGCTGTTGCCGTAGTAGTACCGCTCGCGAGGGTCGTACGAGAGGGCGGGCATCCCCCCGCCGGTGGGCGAAATGTGGAACGGCTCGGGCACCTCCGCCGTGCCCACGATCTCGCAGCGGCCGAGGCCAGCGTTGATGAAGGAGTGTGTGAGAACGAGGAAGTTGAGCAGCCCTTGCTCGAGACGCTCCGGCGTGGCGACGAAGCTCGAGAACTCGCCGAGCGCGCGCGTGACGCGGAGCACGTCCTCTCCTGACATGCCCCACCAGTCGACGGCGATACCGACCATCCGGAGCTCCTCGATCGTGTCGCGAAACCAACCGGAGTAGGTCTCACCGCGGTCACCGAAGAGGCCATGCCCGTACGTGAGGAGCCGGGCCGGCGGGCCCCCAGCGCTCACCGAGGCGAAGACGCTCCGAGGGATGGTCGCGGTGAAGGGCACCTCGGCGAACGGGATCTCGTCGTTCTGAGTGGGCCGACCCATCCCGTCGCGGTGCAGGCGAGAGAGGTTGACGCTCTCCTCCGTCCCACCGCCGGGCTCGGTGCCGTTGACGAAGAGGGGCACGCGGATCGTGCCCTCCATCCTTCGGTACACGTTCTCCTCGGGCCTCTCCTCGATCGACGCGACCGTGATGCGGCAGTTCCCCGCGATGTCGTTCTGGCGGATCGCTTCGTCCCGGATCGTCACCATGTCCGAATAGAGGCTCTCGTCGCTCGCGGTGGTGAAGTCCCAGGCTTCGAGGAGGTTCGCGCGAGGGACTCCGGCGGCCTCGAGGGTCGTGAAGATCTCCTCGAAGTGGGCGCGGCGCGACTCGAGATCCTCGGCCTCCGGCAGTGGGGTGCCGTCTCGGAGCGCCCTGAAGTACTCCGAAGGCTCGACCGGAGCGCCGCCCGTCGTCCGCAGGTCGCGGATCGCGACGATGTAGCGCGTCCGCTCGCGCAACCGCGCGGCGGGGCGGATGTAGAAGGGCACACGCGCGCGATCCACGTCGCTCCAGGTGTCGATCTCCGCGAAGTGCGCGACGCGAACGGGAGCGCCCGTCCCGGGGACCTCGAGGACGACCGTGCGGGAGTCGGCCGCGAGCGAGCCCTCGATGTTTCGCTCGTTCGCGAGGTCGCTGGTGTCGAGCTCCTCGTCGAAGACGGTCATCATCGAGGTGGCGGGGCTGAAGCCATCCATCGCGTTCCACTGGGCGGGATCGGTCCGGACGCCGCGGCGGTTGGACGGCATCGCGGAGCGGGGCAATGACAGGCGGTGCCCTGTGCGTGTCGCAGGATCCTCCACGCGCCAGCGGTCCGAGGGCCAGGGCGCGAGGCACTGGAGCGGATTGAGGTTCTCGCAGTCGGCGGGGTAGGGGTCCGGCGCGTAAGCGTCGGGCTGGTCCACACCGCCGTCGATCGGCGTTGGGTCTGCCGCATCGAGGGACGCCTCCGGCCCTGGGCAACCGAGCGTGGTGGATGCGAACGCGAACGCGACCGTGGCGCGGAACAACAGCGACGACATTCAGGGGAGCATATCGGATCCGGACCTCCGTCGGGCTCCCGGTCTGTGCGTCGGATCACCGCCGCTCGTCGTCATGAATCCTGGTTGGAGGATGGGCGGACCCGGGATCGAACCGAGGACCAGCGCCGTGTAAAGACGCAGCTCTACCGCTGAGCTATCCGCCCGTGTGAGCAGCGCAGCCGCTGCCCGTCTCGGGGCCCTGGGCCCCGCGCGCGCTTCGTCGTCGTCGCCTCCCGCGCTCACTGCTGTGCGCCGGGCGCGGGCACGCTCGTCGCGGGGACGTCCTCGTGCCCGTGCGCCGCGGCGTGGTCGATGACCTTGCCGTGGACAACCTCCATCGGCGGGACCCGCTTGCCGAACACGCTCTCCGGATCCGAGAGCACGAGCGCCTCGCGCAGTACCTCGTCCATGTGCGCGACGAGCACCACGCGCGTGGTCTGGAGGACGCGCTTCGGGATCTCGCGGAGGTCCTTCCGGTTCTCCTTCGGCACGAGGATGGTCGTGATGCCAGCGCGGTGCGCCGCCAGCATCTTCTCCTTGAGGCCCCCGATTGGCATCACTCGACCGCGGAGCGTGATCTCGCCGGTCATCGCCACGGCGCGCCGCACCGGGATCTTCATCAGTGCGCTGGCGATCGAGGTCGCGATCGTGACGCCGGCGCTCGGCCCGTCCTTCGGAACGAACTCGGGAAAATGAACGTGAACGTCCAGCTTGCCGTGGAACTCCTCATCGAGGCCCAGCATTTGCTGGCGCGAGCGGATGTAGCTCATCGCCGCCTGCGCGGACTCCTGCATGCCCTTCTCGAGCAGGCCCGTGATCACGAGCTTTCCCTTGCCGGGTACCACCGTGACCTCGCACTCGAGGATCGTGCCTCCGTACTGCGTATAGGCGAGGCCGTTGGTCAGGCCCACCTCGTCGTGGTCGCTCGTCTTGGTCGAGTGATACCGCGGGATCCCGAGGTACTGAGGGACGTTCTTGGCGGCGACCCGGTACTGCTTTTCCTTGTTCTTGTCGTCCTTGGCGTCGACGAGGACTTGCCGCGCGAGCTTGCGGCAGATGGAACCGATCTCTCGCTCGAGGTTCCGGACGCCGCTCTCCTTCGTGTAGTGATGGATGACGGTCCGAATCGCGTTCTCGGTGATGTCGACGTCGATCTTCCCGAGGCCCGCCTCTTCGCGCTGGCGAGGGACGAGGTAGCGCACGGCGATGTTGAGCTTCTCGAACTCGGTGTAGCCGGACAGCTCGATGATCTCCATGCGGTCGCGGAGCGGCGCGGGGATTCCGCCGAGCGAGTTCGCGGTGGTGATGAACATCACGTCGGAGAGGTCGTAGTCGAGATCGAGGTAGTGATCGTTGAAGGACTTGGTCTGCTCCGGGTCGAGCACCTCGAGGAGCGCCGCCGCAGGATCGCCGCGGAAGTCGCTCGACATCTTGTCGATCTCGTCGAGCAGGAAGACCGGGTTGTTGGCGCCCGCCTTGCGCAGCGACTGGATGATGCGGCCGGGGAGGGCGCCGATGTACGTGCGCCGGTGACCGCGGATCTCGGCCTCGTCGCGCACGCCGCCGAGCGAGAGGCGGACGAACTTGCGCCCCGTCGAGCGCGCGATGCTCCGCGCGAGCGAGGTCTTGCCGACGCCCGGGGGCCCGACCAGGCAGAGGACGGGGCCCTTGAGCTTGCGCACGAGCGCCTGCACCGCGAGGTACTCGAGGACCCGCTCCTTGATCTTCTTCAGGCCGTAGTGGTCCTCGTCGAGGATCTTCTCGGCCTGCTCGATGTCGTAGTTCTCCTCGGTCTTCTCGTCCCAAGGCAACGCGAGGACCCAGTCGATGTAGTTGCGGACGACGGTCGCCTCCGCGCTCATCGGCTGCATCATCTTGAGCTTTCGGAGCTCCTTCTTCACCTTGTCGAGAGCCTCGACGCTCATCGACTTCTTGGTGAGCTTCTCCTCGAGCTCCTGGATCTCGTTCTTGAACTCGTCTCGCTCTCCCAGCTCCTTCTGGATCGCGGACATCTGCTCGCTGAGGTAGTACTCCTTCTGCGTCTTCTCCATCTGCTTCTTGACGCGCGAGCGGATCTTCTTCTCGACGTTGAGGATCTCGATCTCCGCGTTCATCAGCTCGAAGAGACGCTCGAGGCGCTTCTTGACGTCGACCGTCTCGAGGACCTCCTGGCGGTCCTGGAGCTTCATCGCGGTGAGGTGAACCGCCACGGTGTCGGCCAGGCGGGAGGGGTCGTCGATCCCTTGCACCTGCACGATGACTTCGGGCGCGACGCGTTTGTTCAGCTTCGCGTAGCCGTCGAACGTCGACTGCACCGAGCGTGCGATGGCCTCGAGCTCGGCGCCGGGGCCCCTCGTGTCTTCCACCGCTTCGTGCTCGACGAGGAACATGTCGTCGCTCGAGAGAAAACGCTTGATGCGCGCGCGACGCTTGCCTTCGACGAGCACCTTGACGGTGCCGTCCGGAAGCCGGAGCAGCCGGACGATCGTCCCCACCGTCCCGACCGTATAGATGTCCTCGGGGCTCGGGTCGTTGGTCTTCGCGGTCTTCTGGGCGGCGAGGAGGATCTCCTTGTCGTCCGCCATCGCCTCCTCCAGCGCCCGCACCGACTTCTCCCGACCGACGAAGAGCGGGACGACCATGTACGGGAAGACGATGATGTCCCGCAGCGGCAGGAGCGGGATTGGCCGCGTCTTGGGCGGTGCAGCCGGAGGCTTCGGATCGTCGGAGCGATTGAAGAACATGGAGGTTTCACCTGGTGGGCAGGACACGGCGCGCTGCGCCGCGCGGGGAGAGCCGCGAGGAGGGCACCCCCCTGCGGCGCCGGGCGCCTCAGCCGG
Source organism: Deltaproteobacteria bacterium (assembly GCA_046342295.1). GTDB lineage: Bacteria > Myxococcota_A > Polyangia > Polyangiales > Sandaracinaceae > JAFLCL01. Next base: position 12,134 of record JBKDQC010000524.1, read on the forward strand.
TGCCCGTCTCCTTCTCGAACACGAGGAGCGGCTTCTCTCCGCGGAGGATCACGTCCTCGTTCACGTGCACTTCCTTCACGCCGGCCCGCGAGGGGATCTCGTACATGATGTCGAGCATCGCGTTCTCGAGGATCGCGCGGAGGCCGCGCGCTCCGGCGTGTCGCTTGAGCGCCTCTTTCGCGACCGCGACGAGCGCGCCCCGCGAGAACTTCATGCGCACGCCGTCGAGGTCGAGGAGCTTCTGGTACTGCTTCACGAGCGCGTTCTTCGGCTGCGTGAGGATGTCGATGAGCGCCTCCTCGTTCAGCTCGTGGAGGGTCGCGACGACAGGCAGTCGACCGATGAACTCCGGGATGAGACCGGCGCGGATGAGGTCCTCGGGCTGCACCTGCTCGAGCACCTGGCCGAGCTTGCGCTCCTTCTTGCTCGGGACCTCGGCGCCGAAGCCGAGCGTCTTCTCGCCGACGCGGCGCTCGATCACCTGCTCGAGGCCGACGAAGGCGCCGCCGCAGATGAACAGGATGTTCGACGTGTCGACCTGCAGGAACTCCTGTTGAGGGTGCTTTCGGCCACCCTTCGGCGGCACGTTCGCGACGGTACCCTCGATGATCTTCAGCAGCGCCTGCTGCACGCCCTCGCCCGAGACGTCTCGCGTGATGGAGGGGTTGTCGCCCTTGCGCGCGATCTTGTCGATCTCGTCGATGTACACGATCCCGCGCTGCGCGCGCTCGACGTCGTGATCGGCGTTCTGGAGGAGCTGGACGATGATGTTCTCGACGTCCTCACCGACGTAGCCTGCCTCCGTGAGCGTCGTCGCGTCCGCGATCGCGAAGGGCACGTTGAGCACGCGCGCGAGCGTCTGGGCCAGGAGCGTCTTCCCGGTTCCGGTCGGTCCGATCAGCAGGATGTTCGACTTCTGGAGCTCGACGTCGTCGTGGCCGGTGCGCGGCGTCTCGATGCGCTTGTAGTGGTTGTGCACCGCGACCGAGAGGACCTTCTTCGCGCGGTCCTGACCGATGACGTACTCGTCGAGGACGGCCTTGATCTCGGAGGGCTTGGGCAGAGGCGCGCCTTGCGGGAAGGCGTCGTCTCGGTCGACCTCCTCCGCGATGATGTCGTTGCAGAGCGCGATGCACTCGTCGCAGATGTAGACCGTCGGTCCTGCGATGAGCTTCTTCACTTCCTTCTGCGACTTCCCGCAGAACGAGCACTGGAGGTTCCCGTGCCCATCGTCGCGACGTCGGTCGACCATCGGTTCTCGTGCTCCTGCGCGGAAGGTCGTCCGATCGACCATTCACGCGGCCTGAGAGGATAGGCCCCGGGGGATCGGCGGGCAATCACCACAGATCCCCGAAATGGGGGGCTGCAAGACGCGCCGCGGCCTCCCGCCAGTCGCGCGTCGTGGGGGCGCCGGGGCGCCGTTCAGGCCTTGCGGAACGCGATCACCTCGTCGACGAGGCCGTATTCCTTGGCCTCCGCCGCCGAGAGGAAGCGGTCGCGCTCGGTGTCCATCTTGATCTTGTCCACCGACTGGCCGGTGTGCTTCGAGAGGATCTCGTTCAGCTTCGTACGCATCTGCACGATCTCTCGCGCCTGGATCTCGATGTCCGTCGCCTGCCCGCGGGCTCCGCCGTGGGGCTGGTGGATCATCACGCGGCTGTTTGGGAGGCAGCGGCGGCGCCCCTTGCTGCCGGCCGCCAGGAGCACGGCGCCCATCGAGGCGGCCTGTCCGATGCAAACCGTCGAGACCGGGCAGCGCACGTACTGCATGGTGTCGTAGATGGCCAGGCCCGCGGTGATCACGCCCCCGGGGCTGTTGATGTACATCGTGATCTCCTTGTCGGGGTCCTCGCCCTCGAGGATCAGGAGCTGCGCGACGATGTAGTTCGAGACGGCGTCATCGACCTCGGAGCCGAGGAAGACGATTCGATCGCGCAGGAGGCGCGATCCGATGCCCATCTCACGCTCACCGCGGTGGGTGGTCTCGATGACCGTGGGGATGAAGGTCATCGCCTCGCGGTACAACCGATCGATGCTGTCGCTCATGCGTTCTCCTTCTTCTCGTCCTTCGGCTCCTCCCAGGGGCCGTCGGTGATCTTCGAGCCGGCGAGGAGGTGCTTGATCAGCTTGTCCTCGAGAAGCTGCGTCTCGAGCTGCTCCCGCTTCTCGCCGGTGTACTCGACGCGCAGCTTGGCGATGTGCTTGCCGCTCTTCTCGGCCATCTCCTTGAGCCGAGCCTCGACCTCGTCCGCCGACACGGAGATGCTCGCCTGCCGCGAGAGCTCGCCGAGGAGCAGCGCAGCCCGGACCTTCGACTCCGCACGCGGCTTGAGCTCGTCGACCATCGCGGGGCTCAGCTGCGGCTTCTGACGCATCATCTGCATCAACTGCATGAACTCCTGGACCATCGCGCGCAGCTGCTGGTCGAGCAGCGAGGGCGGCACCGGGATGGTGTTCTTCTCGACGAGCTTCTCGATCGCCTGGTCGCGCAGCGCGCGCTCGCTCTGCGACCTCGCGCTCTCCTCGAGCCGCTCGCGCGTCTTGTCTCGGAGCTGCGCGAAGCTCTCGTAGTCTCCGATGTCTTTCGCGAGCTCGTCGTCGAGCGCGGGGAGCTTGCGCTCCTTCATCTCCTTCACGGTCATCTGGAACACGACGACCTTGCCGGCGAGCTCGGCGTTCGACTCGTCGGCGCCGCGGGCCACCGTGATGTTCCGGGCTTGCCCGAGCTCGGCGCCCGTGAGGCCCTCTTCGATCTCGGGCAGGAGCTGCCCGTTGCCCAGCTCGACAGTGCGCTCCGTGCCCCCCATGTCGGGCTTGTCGACGCCGTCGACCGACACGGTGTAGTCGACCGTGAGCAGATCACCCTTCTGCGCGGGGCGGGGCGTCTCGACGGGCGCGAGCACCGCGTGCGTCTGACGCATCCGCTCGATCTCGGCGTCGACGTCGGCGTCGGCGACGGGCTTGGTGCGCCGCACGAGCTCGAGCTCCGTCGCGAGCGCCTCGATCTTCGGTCGGACCTCGACCTTCACCGTGAAGGTCAGGCCCGAGCCGTCGACGAGCTTGGGAGCGTCCTTCAGCACGGGGGTCGATACGACGGGCAGCTCGTGCTTCTGGACGGCCTCGACGACGCTCTCGTTCACCAGGTTCGAGGTCACCTCGTCGCGCACCGACTTCGAGAAGAGCTGCACGATGACGTTTCGCGGAGCCTTGCCCTGCCGGAAGCCCTTGATGCGCGCGCTCTTCTGGAGCTTGCCGTACTCGGTCTCGATGCCCTTGTGGAAGCGGTCCCAGGGGACCTCCACGTGGAGCTCCACGGTGACGGGATCGATGGGGGAGATCTGAGACTGCATGGCCTTGCGTTCCTCGAAGAGCTTCGGGCTGCGGGAGAGCGGGGGCGATCGCGGGCCCTCGGGCGAGGCGCGTTCGTAGTCTCGTGGACAAAGCGGGTCAAGCGTGTCGCGCGCCGTCCGAACGCCCAGGCCCGCTCGACGAAACGGCAGGTCCCGCGCTCGTCACGGACGCCGGTCGGGGCGAGCTCAGCGGGCGATGGCCGTGAGCGCGGCCTCGGCCTCGAGCTCGCCGGTCTCGCCCAACCCTGCGCTGATCGCGAGCGCCCGGCCATCTCGACGCACGCGCATCGGTCCGGCAGGCGTCGCGAGGGATGCGGCGACGCGCCGGGCGGAGGCCTCGGCCTCGACCGCTTCGCGCTCGTCGTCCCACCGCGAGATCCAAAGGAACGCGAGCGCCTCGCCACCCTCGGCCGCGGCGCGGTGGTAGACGCGCAGGCGGTCGCCATCCCAGCCTGCGGCACCGTCCCGATCGCGGTCGCGCGACGTGCCTTGTCCGAGGAACACCGACAGCTCGAGCTCGCCGAGCGTGTCCTCGTCGACGGCCTCGAAGCCAGCGCGCTCGAGGGAGGCGAGGGCTGGCAGCACGATCGGCGCCGGCCGCTCGCCGCTCGCGTAGCGGCCCGGGTGCAGCACTTGCTCGGTGCTCGTGGGGGGCGCGCCGAAGGCTGCGTCGATCGCGGCAAAGCCCGAGCGGCGCGGGTCGTCGTGTCCGCCGTGGAGGTCGCCGACGAAGGTCAGGCCGTCGAGGTAGCGAGAGAGCAGCGGGGCGCGCAGGATCGCTGGCGCGCCAGCGAGCTCGGAGCCTGCGGGACCCGATTCGACGTCGTCCGACATCTGCGCCCGGAGGAGGCCGCGCGGGCGCGTGACATCGTCGAGTGTCCGACCGCTCTGCGCCAGGCCGATGCCCAGCATGGTGAGCGTCGCGTCTCCCTCCACCAGCGCGGCGTAGGCGTTGTCCTCGTCGGTGGTGCGCGAGTCGTCCTCGTCGTCGTCGAGGCCGAGGCGCTGGTCCTGGAGCGCATGCACGTATTCGTGCACGAGCACCATCGCGGACGGGGCACCGAGAATCGTACCGCCGCGAGCGACGAGGCTGGACATCTCGTGCATCACGTCGTCGCGCACGACCATCGTGTGACGGCGCGGGTCGTAGAAGCCTGCGATCTGCTCGCCCATGACGGACACGACGAGGGCCCGCAGGTCCACGTCGGCGGGCAGGAGACCGAGCGCGCCGTAGACGAGACGAGCTTGCTCGAGCTCGTCGTCCTCGAGGCGCGAGCGCACGAAGGCGGTGATGTCGTCGCGGCTCTGCACGCGGACGCGCACCGGGCGCGCGAAGCGCAGTGAGCGGAGGCGCTCGGCGATCCGCATCGCCTCGCGCAGCGCCGCGAGCTCGTCGCGCTCGGGGTCACGGCCTGCGAGCGGCGGCTCGACGCCGTCGGGCGAAGACCCCGCGGGCACCAGCTCGGCACCGAGCGCGTGCGTGTCGCCGTTGGGTCCCAGGCGCGCGCCGCCGCAGGACGGCGCGAGCAGCAGCAACCCCAGCGAGAGCGCCCTCGACGAGCGCCGGTCAGCCACGTGGCAGCCGATGTACGAGGACCGACACCAGCGGCTTCTTGCCGAGCTCCGCCTGGAAGAAGCGACGGAGCGAGCGTCGTGCGGCGCTCTCGATCGTCTCGTCGTCGATGACGAGACGAGGCGTGCGGATGTCGCCGATGGCGCGCGCGACGGCGTCGCAGGCGTCCTCGAGGAGCTCGGGCTCGTCGGCCTCGACGAGCACGCCACGCGTCGTGATCCGTGGTTCACCGATGAGCTCACCTTCGGCACCGACCACGACCGAGACGACCGCCTCGCCCCACTCGGCGACGCTGCGGCGGTCCGCGAGCACGCGACCGTCGACGGGCTCGCCGCCCTTGTCGATGTGGATCCGCCCCGACCAGACCCGGTCGACCACGCGCAGCTTGCGCTCCGAGAGCTGGATGACCTCTCCATTCAGAGCGAGCGCGACCTCGGGCACGCCCGCCCCCCGCGCGATCTGCGCGTGCGCGCGCAGGTGCACGTAGGTTCCGTGCACGGGAAGGAAGGCGTGGGGGCGCAGCCACTCGAGGAGCGAGCGCTGCTCGTGGCGGTGCGCATGCCCGCTCACGTGGATGCGCGGATCGACGCTGCGCGTGACGACGCGGATTCCGCGGCGCTCGAGGCTCTCGATCATGTCGAGGATCGGGCGCTCATTGCCTGGAATGACGCGCGAGCTGAGCAGGACCACGTCTCCCTCGCCGATGGCGAGATCGGGGTGATTTCCCGACGCGAGCCGCGCGAGCGCGGCCTGAGGCTCGCCCTGGCTGCCCGTCGCGAGGACGAGGGTCTGGGCTGGGGGCAGCGTCCGCGCCTCCTCGCGGCGCACGAGCACGTCGTGGGGATCGGGGAGGATCGAGAGCTCGGTCGCGATCCGGAGGTGCGTGTCGATGGAGCGACCGAGGGGCACCACCTTGCGACCGGACCGCCGCGCGACCTCCAGCAGCATCCGCATGCGGTGCACGTTCGAGGCGAAGAGGCCGACCACGACGCGGCCCCGCGCCGCAGCCACGAGGTCAGAGAGCGCCTCTCCCACGCCGAGCTCGCCTCCGGAGCGTCCCTCCGTGAGGGCGTTGGTGGAGTCGGACAGCACGAGGGAGATCCCGCGCGAGAGGAAGGGCTCGAGGGCTTCGCGCGCGAAGTGGTCCCCGGGGGGCGGGGTGTCGTCGATCTTGAAGTCGCCGGTGTGGACGACGATGCCCTCGGAGGTCTCGATGACGAGGCCGAAGCACGAGGGCATCGAGTGGGTCACTTGCCAGGGCTGGAACGTCATGCCCGCCAGGTCGACGCGGCTCTCGGCCGTGAGGACGCGGTAGTCGATGTCGCGCGCTCGATGCCACGCGTGCTCGGAGATGCGGTGCCTCACGAGGGCCAGCGCATAGGCGGGGCCGTAGACAGGGACATCGAACTCGCGGAGGAAGTAGCTCACCGCGCCGATGTGATCCTCGTGACCGTGCGTGAGCACGAGCGCGACCACGTCCTTCTGTCGGTCGAGCAACCACTCCCAGTCGGCGTGCACCACGTCGACGCCGAGGCCGCGGTTGTCGAAGATCACGCCGCAGTCGAGCACGACGATCCGGCCACCGTGCTCGATGGCCATGCAGTTCATGCCGATCTCGCCGAGCCCCCCGAGCGGGATGAACCTCACGCCGGTCACGAAGCGCCCATCGCGCTGGGCCTGCGCGTGCGAGCTCCCCGCTGGGCGTTCGTCTTCCTCATGCCTAGTAGGTCACGCCCAGGATCAGCCGCAGGGTCTGCGCGTTCTGCCCGCCTCCGGTGTTGCCGGCCTCGAGCTGCGCCGCGTTGTAGTTCAGCCCGGCCAGCGGGAAGAGAATCCCGTACATGAGTGACACGGTGAACCCATCGAGGAGGTCCGGACCGTCCTCACTGCGGTAGTAGACCTGTGCGTCGATCTCCACGCCGAGGTCCGCCTGGTTGCCCCAGGTCTGGATCGGCTCGACCGCTCGGCTCCAGATCACGTCTGCGCGCGCGCCGAGGAGCTGTCCGAAGCCGTTGCGGATGAAGTCGTAGGAGAGGCCAGGGCGGAAGTAATAGGAGCCCGAGATCTGCCCGATCAGGTTCCGGTACATCAGGAGGTCCACGCGGTACGCCGGGTGGAAGTTGAACGTGCTGAGGGTGCGGTCGGCGCCGCCGGGACGATCGATCTGCCGGATCGATCCGTTGCGGAGCGACAGCCCCTCGGTGTCAGCGTCTCCGCTCGCGATCCCGAAGTTCAAGTAGATGCCGAGCTGGTCGTTCAACAGGTGGTATTCGCCCTCGAAAGCCAGGCCCATCTGGAGGAGGTTGAGCTTCGCGGTGTTGTTCTCGCCGAAGCGCCCGCGCTCGAGGCAGGACGGGTTGCCCGCACACGAGCCCTGCGTGAACGGGAGGTTGTCGACGGTGCCGAAGATGCCTGCGGCCTCGAGCTCGAGGCGAAGGTCCTCGTAGAGGAATTGCACCCAGAGGTCAGCGGTGTAGCTCTCGTAGCCGCGGCGTACGAACGAGGGCGTTCCGCCGGTGGTCGGGTCGAGGGTCCCCTCGGTCGTCAGGTTCTGGGTGCGGTACATGAACAGCGCACCGGCGTTGAGCACGACGTCGTGTCGCTCGAGCGCCTGCGCCTGCTCCTCGGGAGACATCCGACGCGCGACGCCGAAGACCATCTGGTCCACGTCGTCGAGGCGCACGCGGTCGAACGAAGGCCGCTGGTAGGCGAAGTTCGTCGGGTCGATGTACATCATCCCCTCGGACGCGAAGTCCCACGCGCCGAAGGCATAGAGGCCGAAGATCCGAGTGATCGCCATGATGCGGTCGACGTCGGACTGGTGGTCCTGGTCGATGCCGCGGCCGTCGTTGAAGAGGATGCCGAGGCCCCAATGGGCGCCCATGCGGCCGAAGCGGAGCTCGCCGAGACCGCGGTTGCGGACCTCGGCCCACGCGCGCCGGACGACGATCGAGTCGGAGAAGGAGTTGATCCCGGAGATCGGCGGGTCCTGGGTCGTCGCGAACGCCTGGGCGGGGACGAGGGTCCCGTACTGCCGCTGCCAGCTCGAGTCGAGAGAGAGACCACCGGGGGTCGAGCCCATCACGAGGTTGTCGAGCAGATCGAGCTGCATCCGAACGCGGACATCGTCCGAGAGGTGCACCGTCGGCTCGACCCTGAGGCGCATGTTCGCGAACGCGAGCGCGTTCTGGTCGCAGGTCGAGAAGCCCGCCGTACCGGGCGAGGTCTCGCGGCCGCCCGTGCAGCCGCCGGCGGGGGTCACGCCGTCGTCGAGGGGCTGCCAGTAGGAGAAGAAGTCGTTGATGTCGCTGCCGGCGACGCGACCCCGGCCGAGGAAGAGCTGGTCGACGAACTCGCCCCGCATCCTCATGTAGCCGTGCAGCTCGAAGACGGTCTGCGGCGTCGTCCAGGGCGCGACGGTCGGGTCGGTTCCGGCGCCCTCGAGACGCGCTGCGCTCCGTTCGGGGTCGGGCAGCTCGGCGTCTTCCTCCGAAGCCTCGGCGGCTTCGTCGTCTTCGGAGGCCTCGTCGCCCGCGGCCTCGTCTCCGAGGGAATCCTCGGAGGCGTCTCCCTCCGTCTCGCCGGCAGTGAAGCTCGTGTCGGGGGGCCGCAACCGAGGGGTCGCCTCGCCCGGCGCCTCCTCGTCCTCTTCGTCGAGCGCTTCCTCATCCTCCTGCGCTTCGGAGCCTCCCGCCGCCTGCGCGTGCGCAACGGTCGAGGAACCGAGTCCGGCGCCTGCGAACGCGAGCGCGCACGCGAGCGCGAGGCGCAGGGACGAGAGGCGAGTCGAGGCCATGCCTTCCATGAGGGGGGCGCTCGTATCACGCGCGGTTTTCGTGGGCAACGGCGGGGCTTTGGGGGAGGGCTGTCGGTCTCTACGAGCGCGCGCGGGGGGATTCATGCCACGCGTACGCACCGGAACGGCTCGCCCATGGCAGCGAGACGCGCGAGACGTCGATCCCCTGATGAGAGGTCGGCTCCTCGCCTGTGGCCCGCGCTCCTCGGGGCTGCAGGAACGAGGAGGGCGCGCGGGTGCGACATCGCAGCTCCTGGTAGCCTCGGGCTGGTCCCATGGGCCTCTACCAATCGGAGCTCGAAGCGACCTTCGACGCTGCCAGACCGCTGGTCTGGGCCCTCGTCTCCGACACGAACCGCTGGAACCGGGCCATCGGGCTCGCGGCCCCCACGTACGAGTGGGCGAAAGAAGGAGGCAAGAACCTACGTCTGGCACGTGGGACCGAGCTCGGGATGTCTCTCGAGTGGATCGAGCCGCCCTATCGCTGGGTCGAAGGGCGGCTCGTCGAAGGGGAGCGACGGTTCCGCTCGGGTCCCGTGGAGCGTGGTGGGTTCGAGGTGACCCTCGAGGACGCTCCGGGGGGCCGGACGCGCGCCCGAGCCATCGCGTGGGTCGAGGCGCCGATGGTCGTCGGCGTCGTCCAGAGGATGAAGTTCACGCGGGGGCTCTCGGCCGACGTACGGACGATCCGCAGCGACGAGCCTGCCGTGGTGCAGGCGCGCCGCATCCTCCTGCGCTCCTACAGCGCGATCGCCTCGGGGCCGCGGAGCCGGGTGGACGAGGCTGTGCTCGACGCGCGGGCGAGCGCGTTTCGCTCGCGGCCCGTGGACGCGAGCCTCGCCGCGCGCCTCACCGAGCACATCCGCACGCGCCCGGACGAAGACGTGTCTTCGATGAAGCCTTTCGAGCTCGCGCCGCTCTGGGGCGCGGCGCGCGCCGATGTCCTGAGGGCCTTCCTCCATGCGACCGAAGTGGGCCTTACCGATCTCGTGTGGCAGGTCAGTTGTCCCGTGTGTCGCGTCGGCGCCGCGGTGGTTCCTCATCTCGGCGAGCTCGCGAGCGAGCAGCACTGCGGCGCGTGCGAGATCGACTACACCGTCGACTTCGCGCGCCATGTCGAGGCGGTATTCCCGGTGAGCCCCGGTGTGCGCAAGGTCGAGCCAAAGCTCTACTGCGCATCGAGCCCCGCATTTCTGCCTCACGTCTTCGCTCAGCTGCGCGCGGCCAAGGGCGAGCGCGTCGAGCACCGGGCCGATCTGCCCCTCGGGCAGACCCTCGTGCGTGCGTTGTGGCTCCGGCACGCCAAAGAGTTCGATCTCGACTTCAGGCCGGTGCGTCTCGACGTGGTGGTCTCGAGCGACGAACTGCGCGTGACGAGCGAGGGACGTGCGCCCGAGGGCGCGCCGACGACGCTGTCGCTCTCCAACGAGACTGACGACGAGGTCGCGGTGCTCGTCGAGCGGACATCCTGGTCGGCGGACGCGGTGCTCGGCACCGTCGTCGCCTCGATGCCCGAGTTCGCGAAGCTCTTCGCCACCGAGGCGCCGGCTTCGGGCGTGGAGCTGCGCGTGGGCCACATCGCGCTTCTATTCAGTGACCTCACGGGCTCGACGGCCCTCTACGAACGGGTCGGAGACGCGCGAGCGTTCGCGATCGTCGAGGAGCACTTCCGGCTGATGCGTGCGGAGATCGAGAAGCACGGTGGCGGCGTCGTGAAGACGATGGGCGACGCCGTGATGGCGAGCTTCCCGACACTGCTCGAAGGGCTGGAGGCGGCCCTCGCCATGATCCGCGCCCACGACGCGAATCTCTCGGACCTCGGCCTCGGCGTGAAGCTCGGCGTGCACGCCGGCCCATGTCTCGCCGTTCGCGCCAACGACCGCCTCGACTACTTCGGTACGACGGTCAACGCCGCGGCGCGTCTGCAGGCCCAGGCCAGCGCGGGCCAGGTCGTCGTCACCGAGAAGGCTGCAGAGGAACCAGCGGTCGCCGCGCTTCTCGGGGGCCTGCTGCGGACGCCCTTCGAGGCGCGATTGAAGGGCATCGCGCAACCACAGCGGTTGCTCGCGCTCGAGCACGCGCGTTGACACGGCGGGGCCCCTGCCTCAGAAGCGTGCGCGGACTGCGTCGAAGAGGAGAGCGAAGCATGGTCGAAGCGAGCGAGATCGAGAGCAGGATCCGGGCGGCCATGCCGGAGGCGGAGGTCGTGACCCTGGTCGACCTCACGGGGACCAAGGACCACTACCAGGCCACGGTCGTGTCGAGCCGCTTCGCGGCGCTCAGTCGCATCGAGCAGCACCAGGCGATCTACCGCGCGCTCGGGGAGCTCATGGCAGGCCCCGTACACGCACTTGCGCTACGAACCTTCACGCCCGAGGCATGGGCGAGGCTCCCCGCGTCGGAGCGGTGAGGAGAGGCAGTCGACATGGAAGAGCAGCTTCGCAAGCGGATCGAGGACACCCTCGGGACGAACAAGATCGTCCTCTTCATGAAAGGCACGAAGTCGTTCCCGCAGTGCGGCTTCTCGGCGCAGGTCGTGGAGGTGCTTCGGCGCGTCGACGCGGACTTCCACGCGGTCAACATCCTGGCCGACCCCGACCTCCGGCAGGGCATGAAGGTATTCTCGAGCTGGCCGACCTTCCCGCAGCTCTACGTGGACGGCCGCTTCATCGGCGGGTGCGACATCGTGCGCGAGATGTACTCGGCTGGTGAGCTCAAGCCCATCGTGGACAAGGCGCTCGGCCGCGCGTGACGAGGGCGCAGCGTTCGCGGCGTTGGTAGCCTCGCGTCGTCGTGTCCCTCGACCGCAACTCGATCGCGGGTGAGCCCATTCGCCGGCCCATTCGGAGCGCGCTCTGGCGGACGCGCGACTGGCTCTTCGGGATCGACGAGCGGAGCCTCGCCGAGCCCTCGCGGACCGGGCTGGTGCTCCTCCGCATCGCGTGGGTGATCACCCGAGGTCTCTTCCGCGACCGGTTGCATCTGCGCGCGGCCTCCCTGTCGTTCCATACGGTCCTGGCGCTCGTGCCTGGGCTCGCGCTCGCTTTCGCGATCGGCAAGGCGACCGGCCTCTACCACTGGTTCCTGGACGGCCCGGTGCGGCCGTTTCTCGACGAGGCGCTCGGGCCGAGCGGGGCCGAGCTCTCGGAGGGTGTCGCGGGGCTGCGCCGCACCGCCGACTCTGTGCTCTTGCTCGTCGAGAGTACCTCGCTGACGGGGCTCGGCATCGCTGGGCTCGGCGTGCTGCTCGTGGCGCTCGTCCGGGTCGTGCGTGGTGCGGAGGAGGCGTTCGGGACGATCTTCGAGTCGACCGCCCCCGCACGACCGCTCCACCGCCGCATCCGCGCGTTCGTCGTCACGCTGGCGGTCACACCGTTCGGCCTCGTCTACGCCGTGACGGCGGCCTCGGCCTCCCACTGGCTCGAAGGTGTCGTCACCTACCACGTCGCGCGCGACGTGCTCGTCCTCCTGCTTCCGCCCTTGTTCGCGTCCCTGGCGCTTTTCGTGATGTACCTCGAGCTGCCCGCAGCGGAGGTGAGCCTCAAGCCCGCGCTCGCCGGCGCCATACTCGGGGGGCTCGGCTGGTTCGCGTTGCAACTCCTCCACGTCCGCTTTCAGGTGGGGCTGGCGCGCTGGAACGCGATCTACTCGGGTTTCGGGGCGTTTCCAGTGCTCCTCGCGAACATCCAGGCGAGCTGGTTGGTGGTGCTCGTCGGCGCGCAGGTCACCGCTGCGCTCCAGAACGCGCCCACGCTGCGGGCCCTCGCGCGGGGGCCTCGCCGCGATCACGCCGAGCTCCAGAAGCTCGCGATGCACGTCGTGGTGCACCTCGCCGAGCTCGAGTCCCCGGCCTCGGTCCACGCCATCGCGAGCGGTGTCGATGGCGACGTGCCCTCGACGCGCTTCGTGCTCGAGGCGCTCGTCCGTCATCGGGCGGCCCAAGCGATCTTCGTGCGCGGGCACAAGCTCTACGCGCTCGCGCTCGACCCCGCGGCGCTTCGGGCCTTCGACGTCATCGACGCGATCGACCGCAGCTCCGCCGGGTTCGTTCTTCCCGACGATGAGGACGACCATGTCGGGCAGGTGCTCAGCGCTCGTCGCGCGGCGGCGGACAGCTCGGAGCACAACGTGTCGATCGACGAGCTCGTACGCCGCAAGCGCAGGTCGAACGAGCCTGGCGACCCGTGAGGCGCGCGCGCTACACAGGATCGGCGAAACGCCGATCCTGTGTAGCCCTTTTTTCCCGGCAGGTCTGATGCAGACCCGCCCCCCGCCCGGCAGAGCCGGCTCGGGGCCCCCCACCCAACTCCGCTCCGCGAAACAGAATCGCCGCGACGCGGATGATCCACTCTCTCGGCGATTCTGT
>JBKDQC010000525.1:0-6380 GCA_046342295.1 Deltaproteobacteria bacterium
CAGATGAGACGCGACGGCGAAGTGCGCGAGCCCAACTCAAGGTATCGTGGACCATGAGCCCGCGCTTGCGTCTCGCCCTCGCGATCCTCCTCGCGCTCACTGGCGCGATCGCCTACGGCGTCTTCCGGCAGGAGGACGGGAGCGCTCGATCCCTACACGACGCACGGACAGGACGGCCTCGTGAAGGGCGGCTACGTCGTCAACGACGAGACGGTCGAGGCGCTCGTGAAGCAGTCGATCAACCAGGCGAAGGCCGGCTGCGACGTGATCGCGCCGAGCGACATGATGGACGGCCGCATCGGCGCGATCCGCGACGCGCTCGACGCCGCGGGCTTCACGCAGGTGCAGCTGCTGAGCTACGCGGCGAAGTACGCGAGCGCCTACTACGGGCCCTTCCGCGACGCCGTCGGCTCGGCCGCGAGCCTCGGCACCGGCGACAAGCGGACCTAGCAGATGGATCCGGCCAACGGCGACGAGGCGCTGCGCGAGGTCGCGCTCGACGTCGAGGAGGGCGCGGACATGGTGATGGTCAAGCCGGGTCTGCCCTACCTCGACATCGTCTACCGCGTGAAGGAGGCCTTCGGGCTGCCGACCCTCGTCTACCAGGTGAGCGGCGAGTACGCGATGCACCGCGGCGCGGCGGATCGTGGCTGGCTCGCGGAGGATAGGACTTCCGAACTGCCGAAAACAACCGGGCTCGGCTCAAGAAGCCATTCGCGAGGCGCCATGAACCCCGTTCACGACGACCGCAAGGGCACGGCGAGGTTGCACACCCCCGCGAACCCCCGCGTAGTCCTCGTGAGGCGCGCCATTGGGGCGGCAGAAGACGGAGCGGTGCGTCGCGGCGGAGGGATCTCAGCCGAAGAGGAGGCACAACTGGCCTGGACGAGGCGCAGGAGCGGCGCGTCGTGGAGGAGGGTCGCGGGCGCGAAGAGGTCCTTCGCTGGACAGCACACGAGCGATGTCGTCGGGGTGTTTGGCGATCTCGACGAGGCGCATGCGTCCGCCGCAGCCCGGGACGGGGCAGGTGGTGACGTCGACGGCGAAGACGCGGCGCAGGAGCCAGGCCCACGGGTGGCGGGATGCTCGTGGCGCGGGAGGGGCGAGCGGGGCGAGGTCGGCGGGGGCGAAGAGCGGGAGCTGCGGAGGAGGGTCGGGCTCGCGGCCGAGGGCGACCTCGGCGCGCGCGGAAGAGTGCGCGGCGAAGACGCCGTGATAGCGGAGCATGTGAAACCGTGGCGGCGGGACGAGGGCGCAGAGCCGCGCGATGAAGTCGAGGGGGTCGAGCAAGACGGCGTGGGTGCCGTCTTTCCACGCGGCCTTGAAGGCGAGGCGGACGCGCCCGTCAGGGTGGAGCTCGAGGCGCTCTTGGTTGAGCGGCGGTCGCGCGACGTAGCGGCAGAGCCGCTCGAGGCGCTTTCGGTCGCGGCCGTCCACCACGACTTTGGCGTGGATGTTGACCCCACCCACTTCGGCGAGGGCTTCGGTGGGCGAGGGGACGAGGCGCACGGGATGGACGAGCTTGGTGGTCTTCGCGCCGGGCGCCGCGCCGAGGAGCTGCACGTCCCCGACCGACGCGGCGTAGCAGGACGCGAGCACGGGCTGCTCGTGGACGAGCGTGTCGCCCTGGTCGCTCGGGCCTTCGAGCGAGCGGCCGTGCCGCTCGAGCACGACGATCAGCGCAGCGTGGGTCCACGCGGCGACCTCGGCGACCTCGTCACCGCTCGGCGGAGGCAGCGCGTGGAAGACGAGCGCGCCCTGCGCGTCGCGCACGTACACGCCATCGAGCGCCAGCGTGTGGAAGTGGACGTTCAAGCGCAGCGCGCTGTCGCTCCGCTGGATGAAGGTCACCGCGCCCACCTGCGCCTCGTCGACGCTGCGCAAGCCCAGATGCCGCTTCGCGCGCCGACGCAGCGAGCGCGTCAGCGCGCGGAGGAACACCCCGAGCACCTCCGCGCAAAGCTGGCGGTCATAGGCCAGCGCGTAGCGCAAGGACCACGGGAGCGAGCACACCCACTGCCGTATCGGCTCCTCCGGGAGCACCTCGTCGACCAGGTGCGCCGCGACGTCCGACATCCGCCGGCCCACGCACGAGGGACAGAAGCCCCGCCGCTTGCACGAAAATGCCACCCGCATCTCGTGGCCGCACTGGCGGCACGCGAGCCGCACCACCCCGTGCTCGAGGAGGCCGCAGCGCAAGTACTCCTCGAACTCCCGCACCACGAACCGCGGCAGGCCGCCCGCCTCCTCCGCCCGCTCGAGAAACCGTGGCCAGTGCTCGCGCACCAGCGCGTGCAGCAGCGTCTCCTCCGGGCGTCGCCGCGCGTACCCGTCCGCGCGACCGGGCTCCCAGCACTCGCGGCCCGCCGTGCTTCGCACGCCGCGTCATCGGTGCGCGTCATTCACCGATGCGTGTGCGTGTCTGGACCCAATCAGCCCTCCCGTGCGGCGGGGAGTTCTGTTCGTCGCCTCCTCCATGTGTTCTCGGGAGGTGTGTGCGCAGGACCGTTCGGGAGTTCGCCCCCAGGTTCTCTCGCTTCCGACGGGACCTGGCTCGATTGAAGGCCTCGGCGAGTCCTTCGAGCCGAGCGAGAGCACCGGCACCAGCTCATTCCAGGTGGGACTCGCGTTTCCTCCTGCGGTTGCTGGCTTCGGACCCTCGCTCGCGCTGGGCTACTCGTCCGGGGGAGGCAACACCGAGCTGGGTCTGGGTTGGTCTCTCGGGCTTCCCACCGTGCAGCGGGGGACCGACCGCGGACTTCCTCGCTACGACGTCGACGACGTGTTCATTCTGCGCGGTCTGGGCGGCGCGACCGAGGACATCGTCCAACTGCCGGACGGATCGTACCGCTACCGCATCGAGGGTGGCTTCGTTCGAGGGCGTCAGCGCGACGATGGCAGCTGGGAGTTCCGGTCTCGCGACGGGACGCGGCACCGCTTCGGAACGGACCCGAGCGCAACGATCGCGGACGACGGCCGCGTCTTCGCGTGGTGTCTCACCGAGCAGGAAGACACGCACGGCAACGTCATTCGCTACGAACACGAGCGCGACGAGATGGGACGCCCGTACTTGGCTCGGATCGTCTACAACGACTTCAGCCCCGCCGTCCGCAACGAGGTTCAGTTCGAGTACGAAGGTCGCCCCGACGCGATCACGAGCTTCGTCTCGACGTTTCCGGTCACGCTCGCGCGCCGACTTCGCGCGGTGGTCATCCGGCACGGCGGCGAGACGATCCGTCGCTACGACCTGACCTATCGCATGACCGGCGGGATCAGCCGGCTCTCCTCGGTGGAGGTCGTCGGGCGCGACAGCGAGAGCCGGCTACCGAGCATCCAGTTCGAATACGCCGAGTTGGTGACCGACGCGATGCGCGTCGTGGAGATGTCCGAGGCTCCCGCTCGAGCCCTGGGCGACGTCACCGAAATCACCGACGTGGACGGTGATGCGCTACCGGATCTGCTCGTCGCGGACCCCGGTCTCGAGGGTGGGCGCTACTCGTACTACCCCAACGTCGACGGAAGTCGCTTCGGACCGCGTCGGACGCTCGAAGCATCGCCCTCGGTTTGGCTCGCCTCTCCCGAGGTCCAGCTCGCGGACATGGACGGCGACGGTGCGGCCGACGTGGTCGCGCGCATCTCGGCGAACGCGGACGGCTTTCGATTCTACCCGAGCGCAGGGATCGGCACCGCCGGCTTCGGAGCGCGCGTCGACGTGGCGCCGAACGTTCCCACTCCGCTCTCCGATGCGGACACGCAGTTGGTCGATCTCGACCACGACCGTTTGGTCGACTGGCTGAGAACCGACCCGACATCCGGTCTCGTCTCGGTCGGATTCAATCTCGGCGGGGGCCGCTTCTCTTCGCCCGTCGACTTGCCCGCCCTCGACGACTCGAGCCTCGTGACCTTCTCGCGGGGCGCGAAGCTCGCGGACGTCAATGGCGATAGTCTGCAAGACATCATCGAAGTTCGCGACGGTTCCGCGCGCGTCTTCTTCGCTACGGGCTTCGGACGATTCACGGAGCCTGTCAGTCTGACGGGCGCACCCGCGCTCTCCGACACGGAGCGCGCAGAGCTGCAAGTGCGGGACGTCAGCGGAGATGGTCTTGCCGATCTCGTCCACGTCGGCGCCTCCCAGGTTCGGGTTTGGTTGGGGATGAGCGGCCGCGGCTTCGATGCTCCGATCCTCATCCGAGGGACACCCGCGCGACGACCCACCACCGTGATCCGCGTCGCGGACGTCAACGGGAACGGGAGCGGTGACATCGTGTGGGTCGACCCGGCCGACACCTCTGCACCCTGGCGCTACCTCGACCTGCTTGCCGACGGTTCGCCGGGATTGCTCACGCGAATCGACAACGGGCTCGGGCGAGTCCATCGCATCTCCTACGCCGGTCTCGGTGCGATGTGGGGGTGGGCGCGCGAGATCGGCATCGAGCCGACGCATCGTTGCTCGGCCGGCCAGACCGTGGTCGCCGGGATCACAATCGAGGATGGCATCTCGCCGCCGATGGTCACCGAACTGCGCTACGCGGACGCGTACTTCGACGGACCGAGCCGTGAGTTTCGTGGCTTCGCGATCTTCGAGGGGCGCGACCTCGGCGACGCGTCACAGCCGACGTTGGTCACCGAGCAGCGGTTCGACGTCGGCGAGACCGATGAAGCTCGCAAGGGCCTGCCACTGTCGTCGCGTCGCTTCGACGAGTCGGGTCGCGTGTTCGACGAATTGCGGCACGTACACACCCTCCTCGAGGTCGCCTCCGACGCACGAGGTGAGCCGATCGTGTTCGCCTACGAGTCGCGGACCGAGACGACGATCATCGAAGGGACGTCCGCGCCCATCACCTTGGTGTCGGAGCGTGAGCGCGATCGATTCGGCAACGAGACGCGGGTCGTGGAGTGGGGGGTGTTCGACGAGGCCGACCCCAACGCCGGGCGCGACGAGCGCGTGACCACTCGTACGTTCGCCGACAACGAGTCCACTTGGATCCTCGGCGCCGTTGCGTCCGAGCGAGTGGAAGACCTCGCGGGTCGACGCTTCTCGGAGAGCCGCACTTACTACGATGGAGAGCCGTACGAAGGCCTTCCGCTCGGCGAAGTCGAACGCGGCGACGTCTCGCGCACCGAGCGCTGGATCGAGGGCGACCGGTGGCAGACGGAGACACGCCAGCGCTTCGATTCCTACGGCAACGTAGTCGAAGACGTCGACTCCCGCGGCGCTCGTCACTGGGTCGAGTGGGATGAGGAGAGCCACACGTTCCCGGAACGCGAACGCGAACAGGTGGCGCATGGCATCGAACTGCAGTGGCGAGCCGAGCATGACCGCGCGTTCGGAGTGGTCACGGCCGTCTTCGAGCCCAACGATGAAGTCCGACGATTCTCGCACGATGCGTTCGGTCGGCTCATCGCGACCTACGAGCCGGGCGATCCTGAAGACGACCCGACACGCTCGTTCGAGTACCTCTACGGCAACCCGATCTCGACGATTCGCGAGCGGACGAGTGCCCGTGACCACGAGCTGGTCACCATCCACCACGTCGACGGACTCGGTCGGATTGCCGGGGTGTTCTTCTCGGCTGGCGAGGGTCTCTGGCACACGAGCGAGGTGACCTCGTACGGCCCACGCGGCTTCAAGACCCGCGTGCTCTACCCGAGCGAGCGCCGAAACGCGGACGTGCCTTCGGCCGACGAGGACCTTCCGGCCACGCGCTTCGTTCACGACGCGATCGGGCGACTCCTCGAAGAGGTCGAGGTCGATGGCTCGGTTCGGCGCTCCGAGTATCTGCCGCTCGTCACCATCACCTCGGACCCGAACGACGCCGACGAGACGTCCGTACACTTCGACTCTCCGACCACGATTCGAACGGATGGGCTCGAGCGCATCGTCAGCGTGACTCGTCGCGAGGACGAGCGCCGATTCGAGACCACCTACACGTACGACCCCCTCGACAACCTCGCGGGCTTCGTCGACGCGCGAGGCAGCGTTCGCTCGTACGTCTACGACGGTCTCTCGCGCCCGACACGAGTCGAAGATCCAAACGCCGGCACCTGGCGTTGGGTCTACAACGAATCCGACGTTCGCGAGCGAATCGACCCGCTCGGCAACGTGATGCGTTACGAAGTCGATCTCGCCGGGCGACGCATCCGGGAGTTCGCACGTGAAGCGGATTGGGTGCGGCTCGATTCCGGCGGGCGGATTCGCCGGTATTTCGATCACTTGACGAGGCGCAGGTGGCCGTGGCGTGCGGGTAGCGGGTTGGGAATCTCGGCATTGGCGTAGCGAACTGCATGGTTGCGCGCCAGTTCTCGCGCGAGGTGAAAATGCCAGTAGTCGTCGAAGTCGCCGGACGCTCGGAGCGCGCGCAAGCGCAGCACCGCCTCTG
>JBKDQC010000526.1:0-1545 GCA_046342295.1 Deltaproteobacteria bacterium
GCTCGCGAGAGATCCCGTGCGCTTCGCGACGAGCGCCTCGGCCGAGTCGCTCGCGGAGGCCCTTCGCGCGCACCTGGAGGTCGCCGGGGCTCGCCGGAGCTTCGAGGAGGACCTGCGTGCGCTCGAGGGCGACCCTCGCGCACGCCTCGCGCTGGTTCGCGCGTGGATGCGGGGCGTGGCCCAGAAGACACCCGCGCTCGCGCACGCCGAGCTCGAGGCGAGCGTGCTCGTCGCGACGGACCGCAGGATCGATCGCGAGGTCCTGCATGCGCTCGTCTCCGCGGAGGTCCGCGATCTCTTCGGGCAGCACCCGCGCGTCCTCGACCGCAAGCTCTCTCTACGACTCGACGAGCTGCTCTCGCGCCTCTTCGCGTACCGCACACACCACGTTCCAGGATTCCGTGCGTACCGCGAGCTGCGGCACACGATCCTCGAGCGCGAGCGCAGGCGGCTACGCCTCGAGGAGCTCAAGGCCAAGCCGATGAGCTCGTTCGTGCGCAACCGGCTCGTCGACCAGGTCTATCTGCCCATGGTCGGCGACAACCTCGCCAAGCAGCTCGGCGCCCTCGGCGAGGGCAAGCGCACCGACACCATGGGTCTTCTCCTGCTCGTCTCTCCACCCGGATACGGCAAGACGACGCTGATGGAGTACGTGGCCAATCGCCTCGGCCTCGTCTTCGTGAAGGTCAATGGCCCCTCGCTCGGGCACGAGGTCACCTCGGTCGATCCCGCCGAGGCTCCGGACGCCACGTCTCGCCAGGAGGTCGAGAAGATCAACCTCGCGCTCGAGATGGGCAACAACGTGATGCTCTATCTCGACGACATCCAGCACACCTCGAGCGAGCTCCTCCAGAAGTTCATCTCGATGTGTGACGCGCAGCGCCGCATGGAGGGCGTCTGGAACGGAAAGACGCGCACCTACGATCTGCGGGGCAAGAAGTTCTGCGTGGTCATGGCTGGCAACCCGTACACCGAGACGGGCGAGAAGTTCCGCATCCCGGACATGCTCGCGAACCGCGCCGACACCTACAATTTGGGCGACGTCATCGGCGCCAACGCCGAGTGGTTCAAGGCGAGTTACCTGGAGAACGCCGTCACCTCCAACGCCGTGCTCGCCCCGCTCGCCGTGCGCAGCCAGACCGACATCCGCGCGTTCGTCCGCATGGCCGAGACCGGCCAACGCACGGCCGAAGGCTTGGAGGGAACTTATTCCGCGCAGGAGCTGGACGAAGTGCTCTCCGTCATGAAGAAGCTCGTGGACATCCGTGACGTCGTGATGCGGGTGAACGAGGAATACATCGCCTCCGCCGGCCAGGCCGACGAGTTCCGCACCGAGCCCGCCTTCAAGCTGCAAGGCTCCTACCGCAACATGAATCGCCTCGCGGAAAAGGTCGTCGCCATCATGAACGACGACGAGGTCCGCGCGCTCGTCGTCGGCCACTACCGCGGCGAATCGCAGACGCTCACCACCGGCGCCGAGGCGAACCTGCTCCGCTTCAAGGAACTCATCGGCGAACTCACACCCGACGAGGCCGTGCGCTGGGC
>JBKDQC010000527.1:0-24718 GCA_046342295.1 Deltaproteobacteria bacterium
GCTCATGAGAGCCCGCTCCGCCGCCGCGTTGCTCGCTTGCCTCGGCACCCTCGCCGTCCTCGCCGGATGCGGTGGCGACGCGCCCGCGGCCGCGCCTGCACCGCCCGCACCTCCGCCACCGCGACCGGCGCCCGCCGACGCGCTCGAGGCGGCGATGCGCGCCCGCGAGGAGACCGACGCCTTCGCGCTGACACCCTACGAGCCTGCCTTTCGAGCGACGCTCGAGGAGAGCGGGCAGCAGAGCTTCACCACCGTCCTGCGCGATGGCTTCTGCTACAAGCTGCTCGCGCAGAGCGGCGCGGGCATCGAGGATCTGGATCTCTTCCTCTACGACGCGAACGGCGTGCTCGCGCAGAGCGACGCACGCGAGGGACCGCACCCCGTGCTCGGCGGCGAGCGCCCCATCTGCCCGGAAGAGCCTGGCATCCACCGCACCGAGGTCCGGATGGTCCGTGGTCACGGAGCCGTGCTCGCGCAGTGGTACGTGAACCAATCTCTCTGATCACCCGCTCTCCTCGAAGCGCGCCGTGTTCCGAGGCGCGCGCCAACACCGGCGGAGCGACGAGCCCCGATCGGATCCTGCGTGGTCTCCGACCTCGGCGCAGGCAGCCCTGGTGCTCGCTCACCGCTCGAGACGCAGCACGAAATCGCGTCCGTCCTCGCTCCCCGCGTAGAGGCAGAGCCCGTTGGCGCGAGGCCCGGCGACCACCTGGAGCACGAGCTCGTGCACCCCCGGACGCGACATCGCGTCAACGACCGCAGCGTCCTCGCTCGCGAGCTCGAACCATGCGCCAGCGCCATCGTCCGCGATGACCTCGACGCGACCGAGCACGCGCCCGTCGATCGTCACCGTCACCTCGGAGGAGTCCTCGCGCACCCTCCCCTCGCCGCGCCCAGGGAGCTCGGACGACGCGCGGGCGCGCAGCACGACGCGGCGCGGCACCCCCTCGCGATGGCGCGGGGTCGCGACGCGGAAGTGGATCTCCGCCTCGTCACTCGCCCACACGTGCGCGACCGGCGCACCGTCCCAGCGCCCGGCCGTCTCGCCGGTAAGCCTCGAGAAATCGCGCGGATCGAAGCTCCACTCGAGCGAACCGGCGCGCGCCGCGATCGGTCGCGCTCGTCCGCGGAGGGTGCGCGTGCTCTGCCAGAGCGGCGTCGCGCCCGCGGCCTCCGAGAGGCGCGGGTTCGAGGCGACGGGGGCGGCGCGTCTCCAGCGGCGCGCGTGGCGGCCCAGCACCCGCCGCACGTCGCCGGCTCGCGCCTCGCCATCGACGTCGATCCCGTAGTCGTGCGGACGCTCGGCGCTCGTGGCGTAGATCCACGCGAGCACGCCGTCGATGCGATCGAGGCTCGAGCGCTCGAGGAAGCGCTCCCACCACCGCGTGCGCCGCAGGCCCGCATGCACACGCGCGCGCGTGGAGAAACCGACCTCGCCCCACACGAAGGGCTTGCGGAGCACGTGGCGCGCGAGCTGCGCGTGATCGTCGACGTAGTCGTCGAGCGCTCGGAGGCTCCGCACGCGCCCGTAGCTCGTGGGGTACGCGTGCGCGTCCGCATAGTCGATCTCGGGCAAGCGATGCACGGCGAGCCAGGTCTCCCGCTGCGCGTGCGTCACGTAGCCGATGTGGCCCGCACCCACGAGGTGGTTCGGATCGAGCGCGTGCACTTCGCGCGCGATCTCACGGGTCCAGTCGAGGAGCGCATCGCGCGCCCTCGCGGGCGCGTCGATCTCGTTGACGAGCTCCCACGCGAGGATCGTCGGATCGTCGCGGTATGCCAGCCCCGTGATCGCGCTCGTGCGGCCGACCACGCGCCTCACGTGGGCGAGGTAGTTCGCGCGGACCTGCGGGTCGCTCACGAACGAAGACATCGCGAGGATCGAAGGCGCGCCGCTCGGGTCGAGCGGTGCGCTCCGCCCCGCCCAGGCGAGGTACTGCGGCGCGCCGCCGTAGTCGGCCCAACGGTTGCCGAGGACCACGATCACGCGCAGCCCCCGCGCGTGGGCCGCCGCGATCACGCGGTCGAGGTGCTCGAAGCTCTCTTCGACCCAACCCTCGGGCCCGATGCGGAAGGCGTAGTCGCGGGCCCAAGGATCGGCCCCGGCCGGCTGCTCGCCGAGCGCCCACACGCGGACGACCGAGAGACCGTCCGCGCGCACGGCGTCGAGCGTCGCGTCCACGGCAGCGCGATGCCGCGGGCCGTGCATGATCGCAACGTTGGCCCCGAGGAAGCGAAACGGCTCGCCCGCGACCACGAAGCGATCTCCCTCGACCTGGACGAACGACCCGACGCGCGGCGACGCCGCGGCGCGCGGCAACCCCGCCGCGTCCCGTGTCGCCACTGCGTCGTCCGGGGTCGGCGGGCTCTGGGCCGAGGTGCGCGGCAACGTCATGCTCCCGAGCCACACCGAGAGCGCGAGCCAAGCAGAGGGCGACCGCGCGATCCCTCTCGTACGGGCCCGCGTCATGGGCACGCTCGGCACACACGGCGCCTCACCGCGCCGTCGCAGGCAGGAGGCGCGCATCCCCGGGCGTGCGCACGACGAGCGCATGCTCGCCGACCTCGGTCTCCGGAGGCACGCCGAAGCTGCCATGAAAGTTGCCGCTCGCATCGGTCACCGTGACGCCGAGCAGGCGCTCGCTGCCGCGCGCGTCGCGGAGGAGCACCTCCACACGAAGGCCCGGCGCACGCCCCTCCGCGCTCGCCGCCGAGCCGCTCACCTCGATCGAGCGGCCGCGGAGCACCTCGCCCGAAGCGTGCACGAGGCTGAGCACGAGCGGGATGCGGGCCACCCCGTCGGGTGTCGGGATCACGTCGGGGTCGGTGGGCTCGGCGCTCGGGTCGGACGCGGACTCGACGACGCCCGACGGTCCGGCGCCCGCTCCGGTCCCCGCGCCGCCCGCGCGACGCTCGGTCGCGACGCTCGTCGCGCGCGCCTGCGCGAGGGCGGTCTCGAACTCGGGCGGGCGCGGGAGAGGGTCCTCGACGCTCGGACGGTACGCGGGGCCCGACTCGGTGTTGCGCGGAGAGAGCCCCTGCGCCGAGCCGCCGAGATCGACACGCAGCCAGCCGCCGTGCTCGGGCACGTGCACCTCGACCCACGCATGCGCCTCGTTGCTCACGAAGCGCGACGAGATGCCGAGCGCGCTCGCCGTGATCACGAAGGCGTAGGCGCGGTGGCGGCACACGCCACGCATGCCGCGCGCGAGATCCAGGTACACGTTGCCGGTGTCGCGCGGCGGCTCCTCGCTCTCGACGAACGACCGGAAATGCCGGACGAGCTCCCGCAGCGCCGCCTCGAAGGGCATCTCTCGAGAGAGCCCGAGCTCGCCGGCGAAGAGACGCGCATCCCGCGCGACGCCCGGCGGCAGCGGGGATACCTCGTCCGCGAGCGCGTCGGCGCGCGCGCTCGGGAAGCGCTGCCCATCCTCGAAGCCGAAGAAGGAACGCGGCGCGTCGGTGAGGAAGACCGCGCGAACCTCGGTCGCTGCGGTCCCCGGATCGAGCACAGCCACGTAGTTCCCGGACGCGTCGCGCTCGACGTGAAGGCGCGTCTCGGGCTCGGTGCGGAGCGACAAGAGCCGCGACTCCGGCGACACCGACGGCAGCGGCACCTCGCGGCCCGCGGAGAAGTCGAGCACGACGGAGCCCCAGACGCGGTCGCGATCGCGAGCATCGGGCGGCCGTGCGCCGGGTCCCTCGACCTCGACCCGCCGACGCGCCGGATGCCCGACGGCGAGGTAGGGCACGCCCTCGTCCGACACCGCGACAGCATCGAGCGCGGTCACGCGCTTGTAGGGCGTGATCGCCGGCGTGAAGACCTCGAAGTACGGGACGGCGCCGTGGAGCGCCGTCACACGGTCGGGGTGGAAGGAGGCCGAGCGGAGCCCCTGGTCCTGCGCCCCGCTCGAGCCTCCCGCGGCCTGCATCGCGCGCTCGTCGCGCTCGAGCGGGCCGCCGGTCGGAGCCCGGAGGATCTCGCCGCCGTACACGATCGCCGCAGGCTCTGCGCCCCGGCTCGACACGATCGAGGAGCCCTCGTCGGCCCCGACGTTCGGCACCATCTCGTGCAGGACCACCTCGTCGGCGAGCGCGATGGCGGCGAGGCCGACCGACGCGCCCCCGAGCCCCGCCGCGAACCGAACGAGGAGGCGCCGCAGGTCGAACCGGGATCGGTCGGGGCTCGAGACGCTCATTGGCAGATTCTGTCCTTTCACTTGATGTGAGTCATCGGTGAAAGGGCAGGACCCGCTTTCAGACGGGTGCGGTTCTCATCCTGATCACGCGGCGGCACGGGCTTGAACCTTCGATGCGGGCATGGCGAGTTGCGCCGCTCGGTTCCAGCGGTCGCTCAGCACATGGGCTCGCATCGTGATCACCTCCGCGCCGGTGTCGTAGCGCCAGTGTGCGCCCGGACGCTTCATGCGGATTCCGAAGAGGCTCTTGCACGTCGCCTCCACGTTGCCGCTCCCGATGGGGAGCCCCTGCACGCGGGCCGACACGTAGAGCATCTTGGAGCCGTTGTTCTCCAGGTAGTTGATCGCCTCGTGCACCGGCCTCGCGTCGCCTACGCGTACGTGGTCGAGCCCGCAGGCGCGCGACTCGGCCAGAATCGTCGTGACTCCGCTCGTGCGGAGGCACAGGCGACGGCGCCAGTCGCCGAGGAGCGCCGCGGTCGCCCGCTCGTCGGTCCGCAACACGCTCGCGGCCGCGCCGAGCTCCTCGACGACGTGCCAGAAGTCGAGCAGTCGGACGACGGCTCCGAAGGCGCCGTCGTCTACGTGCCGGTCGAGAAGACCTTGGACGGCGGTGCCGCCGTCTGCGTGCGCGACCACGCGCAAGCCTGGTCGGCGCTTCAAGAGGACGAGTGCAGTCCACGCCCACGCTCATCATGTACAAGGGCGGCGAGGAGCTCGGGCGAGTCTCGGGCCTGCGGCCCTCGACGTGGTTCGATCCGATGATCGAGAAAGAGATGAGCTGAGGCTCAGCTCCGCTCCGGCTCGGGCTTCTTCGGCTCCGACGAGGTCGCGTCACGCGTCCGCAGCCACTCGCCCGCGGCCCATGCGATCGAGCCGGCGAGCAAGACGAGCGCGTGCGTCGTGAAGCGATCCTCGGGGATCATCGACTGGATCCCCATGAAGCCCGCGAACGCGTCGTACGCACTGCCGTAGTCCGCGTCGACCGAGATCAGCAGCAGCTCGAGGAGCGCGATCGCGATCGAGGCGAGCGCGAGCTTGGGCCAGAGCCCCTTCCAGCCGACCTGACTCCGCAGCCCGAGCGCGAGCGCGGCGAACAGAGAGGGGAGGAGGAACACGACGATCCCCTCCATGTGATCGTCCTCGTGCTGCACCTCCATCCACGCCGCCGAGACGAAGCTCAGCTCGGTGCTCGACGAGTCGAACAGCGTGTCGCCCGTGTACCAGAGGATCGTCGGCGCGAACGGGACGACGGCGACCGCGAGCGCGCCCGCGGCGGCGAGCAGCGAGACGGCGATGGCTCGGTTTCGGTCTGCGTCACGACGCACCACCCCCCGGAGGATACGTCAGTCCGGCTGCTCGCACCCCACGCGACCCATGGAGCGGGGCCGCATGCATCCGCTCGGCATCGACCCCGGAGCCCTCATGCGCGCTCGAACAAGCCCGCCGCGCCCATGCCGCCGCCGATGCACATCGTGACGATGGCGTAGCGGCCTCCGCGGCGCTTGAGCTCGTAGAGCGCGGTCGCCGTCAGCTTGGCGCCAGTGCAGCCGAGCGGGTGGCCGAGCGCGATGGCGCCACCGTTCACGTTGAGCTGCTTGTCCGTGAGCCCGAGCTCCTTCTTGCAGTAGCTCGCCTGGCTCGCGAAGGCCTCGTTCATCTCGACGACGTCGACCTGATCGAGCCGCAGCCCGGTCTTCTGGAGGAGCTTGCGCACCGCGGGCACTGGGCCGATGCCCATGATCGAGGGGTCGACGCCAACCGACACGAAGTGGCGGAAGTAGCCCAGGGGCTTGACGCCGAGCGCGTCGGCCTTGGCCTTGCTCATGACGAGCGCGGCGGCGGCACCGTCGGAGATCGGGGAGCTGTTGCCGGCCGTGACCGAGCCGTCCTTCGCGAAGACCGGGCGCAACGCCGCGAGCCCCTCGAGCGTCGTGTCGGGGCGCGGCATCTCATCGGTGTCGAAGCCGAAGAGCAGGCGGTTTTGGCCGTCGTAGCGGACGCCGTGCACCGTCACGATCTCGTCCTTGAACTTGCCCTCCTGGATCGCCGCCGAGGCCTTCTGCTGCGAGGCGAGCGCGAACGCGTCCTGCTCGGCGCGCGAGATCCCGAATTTCTTGGCGACGTTCTCCGCGGTGATGCCCATCGGCGTGTACACCGCCGCGACCTTGGCCATCGCCTCCGGGGAGGCCGAGAGCTTGTTGCCGGTCATCGGGACCATGCTCATCGACTCGACGCCGCCGGCGACGACGACGTCCGCTCCGCCCGTGAGGATCTCCCCGGCCGCGAGCGCGATCGCCTGCAGGCCGCTCGAGCAGAAGCGGTTGATCGTGATCGCCGCCGTCGTCTCCGGCAGGCCCGCGAGCATGCCGACGACCCGGGCGATGTTGAGCCCCTGCTCACCCTCGGGCATCGCGCAGCCGAGGATCACGTCCTCGACCTCGGCCGCGGCCACCTGCGGCACGCGCGCCAGGAGCCCCGCCACCACCTCGGCGGCGAGCTCGTCGGGGCGACGCTGCGCGAGCGAGCCCTTGTGCCCACGGCCCACGGCCGAACGAACTGCTTCTGCGATCACGACGTCGGTCATCGTCACACCTCGAGGGCGAGGCGTAGCACGAGCCCTGGCGCGATGAACCGCGATTCATTCGAGCCGCCCCTCGGGCCGAGTCATCCGGGTTCGGGCTCGGGGAGGAGGAGCTCGACGCACCAGCTCCCCTCGACCCGCGAAAGCTCGAGCGCGCGGGCCTCGCCCCCCTCGTCGAAGACGTCGACGAAGCGGCGCGCGGTGTCTCCGGGGAGCCCGCGCTCCCGGTAGGCGCCCGAGCGACGCGGCGCGTGAAGGACGAGCGCGCGATCCTCCGCGAGCATCTCCCAGGGGTCGAAGCTCCGGCCTCCGAGCGAGGCCGCCTGGCGTGCGCGCTCCGCGAGCGCGATCTGCGCAGCCGGGCACAGGAGGCGATAGGCCTCTTCGCGCGCGTGGGGATCCTCGTCCCGCTGCATCGCCTCGACGAACGCGCGCGCCGCGCCGGTTGGGGTGGCATCGACCGCGCGCGAGCCGCACGACGCCAGCGCGAGCGCGAGGACGACGGCGGAATGGAGGAGACCTCGGTGCACGCTCCGTTGCTAGCACGCGCCTCGCGCGCGCGATGCGCCGCGCCTCGCGGTCACGCGGGCTCGAGATGCGCGTCGGGATCGTCGGGGAGCTCGTCGGGGTCGGTCGGCATGCGCTCGCGCGCGGTCTCGACCGAAGGCACCGCGGGCAGCGCGATGCCGTCGAAGCTCTCGACGAAGCCCGACAGCGTCGGCCGGTGCGCAGGGCCCAGGGGAAGCGGGTCGTCGCACAGTGTCCCCTCGATCTCTCCGGCGCGCGCGAGCCGGCGGACCGCGTCGATGCCGAGCTCGAAGCGCACGGCGTCGAAGTAGGCTCCACTCTTGAGCCGCGAACCGACGGGCTCGGCGCGCGCGCGCACCTCGACCCCGTCGACCCGGAGCACGAGATCGCACGGAGCGCTCCACCGGCGCGCACGCGTGGGCACATCGACGATCGCGCGGACGCGGATCTCATCCTCGAGCGGTTCGGCGTCGAGGCGGAGCGTCCCCCAGCCATAGAGCGAGGCGGCATGGCGGATGGGCAGGCTGGCGCGGACGCGCTCGGCCGTCACCGCCAGCGAGCCCGCCTCGTCGCGACCGTCCGGGAGGCGGCCGGCGGTGGCCGTGCGCGCGACGCCAACCGCGGGGGTGGCGTCGGCGTCGGAGCCGTCGCCGAGGAGCACGAGCGACGAGACGAGCGCGGCACATGCGCTCCAGGCCGCGAGGGCGACGGAGACCGGGATTCCATCCCGGGGCCGCGCACCGCGTGTGTGGGAACCAAGAGCCGCGCCCGACATCGGCCCCTTGGACCGCGAAGGCCGCGCAAGCTTGGGGCCCGCGCGATCCGCTCGACCGTCCCGAGAAACGGCGGTTGATGCGTGCGGGGCGGCAGGTAGGATGCGCGCCCGATGACGCTCCCCGGCGACGACCCCACGCTCGGTCTCTTCCAGGTCCTCCGCGAGGATGGCTCCGCCGACCCCGAGCGCGACCCCTTCCTCGAGTCGAGCCTCCTCCTCGCGATGTACGAGCAGATGCTCCGCATCCGCCGCATCGACGAGCGCATGCTGGCCAAGCAGCGGCAAGGAAAGATCGGCTTCTTCGGCACGATCACGGGGCAGGAGGCCACGCCGATCGCGACGGCGTTCGCGCTCGAGCCGCGCGACTGGGTGTTCCCCGCGCTGAGAGAGAGCGCGATCATGCTCTGCCGCGGCGTCCCGCTCTCGACGTGGCTCGCGCAGGTGTACGGCAACAGCGCCGACCTCCAGAAGGGTCGCCAGATGCCGAGCCACCAGGCCGGCCGCGCCGTGAACCAGGTCGGCTGGAGCTCGTGCATCGGGCCGCAGGTGCCTCAGGCCGTGGGCGCCGCCATGGCGGCCAAGCGCAGGCGGGACGACGTCGTCTGCGTGGGTTTCCTGGGCGACGGCGCGACCAGCCAGCCCGACTTCCACGCCGCGATGACCTTCGCCGCGATCGAGAAGCCCCCCGTCGTGATCGTCTGTCAGAACAACCACTGGTCGATCAGTGTGCCCACAGCCAAACAGTCGGCCTCCAAGACGCTCGCCATCAAGGCGCACGCGTACGGCATCCGCGGCCAGCGCGTCGACGGCAACGATGTCCTCGCGTGCTACCGGGCGGTGAAGGAGGCGGTCGATCGCGCCCGCCGCGGCGAGGGTCCGACGTTCCTCGAGCACGTCACCTACCGCATGGGCCCGCACAGCTCGAGCGACGACCCGACGCGCTACCGCTCGAACGACGAAGTCGCGGCGTGGGCCAAGCGTGACCCGATCGCGCGCTTCGAGCGCTACCTGCGCCGCGCCGACATCCTGGACGACGCGGGCCAGGCGCGCCTCGAGGCGCGGCTCGAGCAGGAATTCGAGGCGGCGATCGCGGCGATCGAAGAGCTCCCGCCGCCGGCGCGCGGCACGCTCTTCGAAGACGTGTACTCGCCGGCGGCCCCCTTGCCGTGGCACCTCCGCGAGCAGCAGGCGCTGCTCCTCTCGTTGCCGGCCGCCGCGAGCGGCCACGCTGGACACTGACCGAGAACGCCGGCGCGTCTCTCGGGAGCGCGCGGCGTGGATGGCTCGATAGACGAAGGTGGAAGGTACTCTGATGGCGAACAAGACCTACGACGTGATCGTGATCGGCAGCGGCCCCGGCGGATATGTGGCGGCGATCCGCTGCGGGCAGCTCGGGCTCAAGACACTCTGTGTCGAGAAGGCCGACGTCGGCGGCGTCTGCCTGAACTGGGGCTGCATCCCTTCCAAGGCCCTCATCGCGGCCTCCGGCTTCGTGGAGAAGGCGCACAAGGCCTCCTCGATGGGCATCACCGTGAGCGGCGTCGCCGTCGATCTCGTGAAGATGCAGGAGTGGAAGAACGGCATCGTGAAGAAGCTCACCGGCGGCGTGAGCTCGCTCGTGAAGGGCGCCGGCGGCGAGATCGTGAAGGGCTCCGGCAAGCTCCTCTCGAACCGCTCGGTCGAGGTCACGAAGGCTGATGGCACGAAGGAGGTCTTCGACGCGACCAAGGGGATCATCGTCGCGACGGGCGCCGAGGTCCTCAAGCTCCCGACGATCCCGCTCGACGGCGAGGTCGTGATCACGGCCAAAGAGGCCGTCTCGCTCACGAAGGCCGAAGGGACGATGGTCATCGTCGGCGGCGGCGTGATCGGGATGGAGCTCGGGATGGTCTACCAGAAGCTCGGCATGAAGGTGATCGTCGTCGAGCTCCTCGACCAGCTCCTCGGCTCGACGGATCTCGACCTCGTGAAGGTCGTCGAGCGAACCTTCACGAAGGCGGGCGGCGAGGTCCTCCTCAAGACGAAGGCGCAGAAGGTCGAGCTCCTCCGGGGCCAGCCGGGCGGTGACAAGGCCCGCGTGGTCGTCGAGGGACCGGACGGCAAGACGCGAGAGATTCTCGCGGAGCGCGTGCTCTGCTCGATCGGGTTCAAGCCGAGCTCGAAGGACCTCGGCCTCGAGGCCCTCGGCGTCAAGCTCGACGGCCGCGGTCACATCGTGGTGGACGACCAGTTCCGGACGAACGTGCCCGGCGTCTACGCCATCGGAGACGTGATCGGCGGGGGCTACCTCGCGCACAAGGCCAGCAAGGAGGGCGAGATCGCGGCCGAGGTGATCGCGGGCCACAAGGCGGCGCGCGACTGGCGGGCGATGCCCGCGGCGATCTTCACCGAGCCCGAGATCGCGACCGTCGGCCTCTCCGAGAAGGAAGCCGCGGCGCAGGGGCGCAAGGTGCGGGTCGGCAAGTTCCCCTTCTCGGTGTCCGGCCGCGCGATGGCGGTGAGCCAGACGGATGGCTTCATCAAGTCGATCGTCGACGCCGAGACGCACGAGGTTCTGGGCGTCGGCATCGTCGGCCCCGAGGCCTCCGACCTCATCAGCGAGGCGGCTCTGGCCATCGAGATGTGCGCGTACGCGGAGGACGTCGGCCTGACCATCCACCCGCACCCAACGCTCGGAGAGGCGATGATGGAGAGCTTCAAGCACGCGCTCGGCGAGGCGATCCACATCGCGAATCGCTGAACGGAATCTCCTGCGGGTCCGGGCGGCCCCTGCCCTCCGTTCGCTGACGCCGAGGCGGCGCGCGGGGCCCCGGCCCCGCCTGCACGCCTCGCGCTCGGCGCTCCCCGCGCGCTGGCCGGAGGGGCCATTCCTGATCCGGCCCCTGGGGCTGGGCCGCGTCACCCGACCTCGCGGAGTTGGAGCGCGCGCGGTGAGGCCGACGCCGCTGCCCCCGAGCACGCGTGGTTGCTTCGAGGCTCTCAGCCTCGGAGAGAGCGCGGCACGCGCTCAACAGCCGGGCGTCGCGCAGACCCCATCCTCGCAGCTGTTGCTGACGCAAGCACTGTCCGCGGTGCAGCTTTGGCCGAGGCGCGCAGGGGTGACGCAGGTGCCCATCGACGTCCCGACAGGCACCGCGCACCGGAGCCCGGGCTGGCACCCACCGCTCCCGCACGCCTGGCCCGCGCCTGGGAGCGCCGTGCACGTCCCCATGCCCGCCATGGCGCCCATCATGCAAAACTGCCCGTCCGGGCATGGGTCGGGAAAGCCCTGCGAGCAGCTCGCGCCTGCCGCCACCGGCGAGGCGCACTCGAAGCGGACCATCCCGCCTGCCGCGCCGACGAATACGCACGAGAGACCGTCATCGCAGAGGTCGTTGGGGATCGAGCAGGCGTCGCCGACGTTGCCGTCGAGGATCTGCGACCACGAACGGCAGGTGCCGGGCATGTCGCCCTCGCTGCCGACACACGTCAGATCGATTCCGCCGCAGTCGCGTCCGCTGTTGCCATCGCACAGCTCGCCGACGCCCGCAGGCTCCGCGCAACGGCCATCGGTGCACGTGAGGCCCACGTCACAGCCCGCCCCCATGCAGCTCCCGCCCGAGGGAATCCTCGCAGCGCAGGTACCTGGGCACACGCCATCGCTGATCGCGCAGTAGCCGGACACACAGTCCTCATCCCACGTGCAGTTGCCGCCGGGCGCGACTGTGCCCTCGAAGATGTCGCTGCACGCGGCCACCGAGAGTTGGTTGAGCTCGCATGCGGCGGCGTCGAGGGACGAAAGACACGCATCGACACGATCGCCGCGATAGAGGACCGTGCCGTTGCGGACGGCGTCGGACGCTCGCCCGAGAAAGAAATCCGAGAGCAACGGCTCGATCGACGCCTCGCAGGTCACCCCCGCGAACAGGGACGACGCGAGGAAGGGGTTGTCGCAGCGATCCAAGAGCGCGCAGTAGCTCGGCGCCAGACGCGTCGGCAGTTGTTCGAGGGTCACGTTGCCCCCGGTGCTGCTCGGACAGCCGGCCAAGAGCCCGCCGACGAGCGCCACGCCGGGCACGAACACCTGCACGCGATCGAGTGCGAAGAAGCGAAAGCGATTCATCGAGCCCCCATCGGCGAAGCCTCTCACGTCGCCGCGCGAGCGCCCAGATCCGTCGCGCCCGCCTGAAGTGCATCACGGAGCACGGCGTGTCGGCCTCTCGATCGGAACCGCTCGGTACGATACCTTCTCGGCCATCGCGACGACCTCCTTTGCCCCGGGTCTCGTCGCGAACACGAGGCTTCCCCATGCGTGCCACCGACGACCATGGTCCTCAGCGTTGCGCGATGAGACGCTCCCTCGCGCTCGCCGCGGCGATCTCCATGCTCGTGCTGGCGCTGCCGCTCCTGGCGCAGCCCGTGCAACCGGGGGTCCCGGAGGTGCGGTGCCACGAGGTGCGCCTGGACCTCGTTCCGCGCACGGACGGTCAGCGCGGCATGGGCCTGCGGGTCGTCAACGTCGATCCCGGGGACTTCGACGCGCACCTGCATCGTGACGTCGCCGTGGAGCGCGAGGTGAACGGGCGCTGGGAGAGCGTGGGCGTCGCCGGCCTCCTGCTCCGCGACCGCTGCGAGACCTCGCCCGCGGATCGGGTCACCGTCGCGCGCGACGCCTCGCTGACCATCGTTGCCTGGTCCGGCATGCAGGGCGATGCACAGTGCGACTGCACGCGCTGTGCGCCGGCTCCGGCGGGTCGCCATCGCTTCCGCGTGACCGCGTGGAATTGCGCCCATCCGCTCGTCACGCACAGCGCTCCGTTCACGCTCCCGCCCGCCTGAGCGCGGCCTCGCCGCCTGTGCGCCAGGCGGCTGGCGCGCTCGATCCCCACCGCGGCGACATCGCGCACGTCGAGCGCCCCGCACGGGTGACCTCGGTCGAAGAACGACACCTCGCGAAGGCGCGCGAGGCCGAAATCGGCGCCTCCTGGCGACTGCGCCCCCGCCACCGTCGCGGCCCGCGCTACCGGATGAGCGTCCTCAGCGTCGCGACGACCTCGTCGGTCCGACCCATCGAGATCGATTCGTGGTCGGTCTCTCACGGCGCGCCGAGGAAGGCGTGCGTTCGGATCGCGGACCAGAGCGCGTCGATACCCTCACCGGTGTCGGCGCTGGTCGCGATCACCTGCACGGGCACCCGATGCCCGTGGCTCGCCTTCTTCACGTCCGCCGCGATCGCGCGGATCCCCTTGTCGCGGTCGTTGCGACCGAGCTTGTCGATCTTCGTGATCGCGACGATCGACGTTCGCTTCACGTGGGCGAGGTACTCGAGCAACTGAGCGTCGTCTTCCTCGAGCCCGCGGCGCACGTCGACCAGGAGGACCAGGACCCTCAGGCTCACCCGCTTCTCGAGGTAGCCCTCGATCATCGGGCCCCAGCTCTTGCGCTCGGACTTGCTGCGCTGCGCGAAGCCGTAGCCGGGGAGGTCGACGAGGTCGACCTGGGCCCGCTCACCCTTCGCCGCGGCCGCACGCTGGGCTGGATCGCCGCCTTTCGCGTCGCGCAGCGCGGTCTCGGAGGGCGGCAGCCGGAGCGTCGCGCGGAACAACGAGAGCCCCCGGGTCGCGCCCGGCGTCGAGCTCGTGCGCACGAGCTTTCTCCGGTTCACAAGCTTGTTGATCAAGCTCGACTTGCCCACGTTCGAGCGCCCGCCGAAGGCCACCTCCGCGAGCATCGGCGGAGGCAGCCCTTCGTGATCCTTGGCGTGCGCGACGAACACGGCGTCGAGCACGGCTGCTGCCGCATCGATGTGCACGCGCGCACCGTAGCAGCGCCCCGGAGCGGTGCGAGGCGCCCCCCGCGACGAGACCCGCCGCGCGCGGGACTTCTCGACCGGGCGGGGCGGCTCCAGTGTCCGCACCGTGCGCGCAGTCATCCTCGTCGGGTTGATGTTCCTCGCGGCATGCGGCGCCGGGGCGGAGACCACCGGGTCCGCGGCGCCAGGCCTCTCTTCGGGCATCCCGACGCGCGTGTCCGAGCCGGCCCGCGAAGCCGCGGTCCCAGCGGGCGGCGAGGCGACCGAGGCGGACGTCGCCTCGAGCAGCTGCCCCATGCCCGAGGTCGATCCCGGTACGTCGCAGCCGAACCTCGACGGCGGGGCGCTCGCGCTCTGCGGGCAAGCTCCGAGGACGGGCTTTCTCCGCGACGGTCGCTGCACGACGGGACCGGACGACCACGGCGTGCACGTCGTGTGCGCGGAGGTCACCGACGCGTTCTTGTCGTTCACCGCCGCGGCCGGCAACGACCTGACGACGCCCCGCGGCTCGTTTCCCGGGCTCCATGAGGGCGATCGCTGGTGTCTCTGCGCCTCACGCTGGGCCGAAGCCCACGCCGCCGGGGTCGCGCCTCCGGTCGTGCTCGAGGCGACCCACGCGCGCGCGCTCGAGCTCATCCCCCGCGAGGCGCTGGAACGTCACGCCTTGCGGTGACGGTTCGCCCGGGGCCGGCACTCGGCGCGCGGCCCCACCGGAGCGCAGCCCGCGACGCGTCGGACCGTCGTGGTCGGTCCTCACCGGAGCGGTCCGACCGCTGCCTCCGCCGCGTGGACGAGCACGTGCTCGTCGACGAGACGCTCGCAGCGTTGGATGTCCGGATAGAGCACGCGATCCTCGGTGAGGGTCGGCACCGCGGCGCGGAGCGCCTGGTGCGCCGCGCGCACGCCCACCCCGCTCTCGAGCGGCTTGCGGAGATCGAGCCCCTGCGCGGCGACCATCGCCTCGATCGCCAGCACCGTGCGCACGTGCGCGGCGACCTGCGCGCATTTGCGCGCCGAGATGGTGCCCATCGACACGTGGTCCTCCTTGCCCGCCGAGCTCGGGATCGAATCGACGCTCGAGGGGTGGCAGAGCACCTTGTTCTCGCTCACGAGCGCCGCCGCCGTGACCTGCGCGATCATGAAGCCCGAGTCGAGCCCGCTCCGAGGCGCGAGGAAAGGCGGCAGCCCCGAGCTCATCGCCGGGTTCACGAGCTGCTCGATGCGGCGCTCGGCGCAGTTGGCCAGCTCGGCGATCGCGATGCAGGCGGCGTCGAGCGCGATGGCGAGCGGCTGCCCATGGAAGTTGCCGCCGCTGATGAACTCGCCGTGGCCATCCTCGTCCGCGAAGACGAGCGGGTTGTCCGTCGCGGCGACGAGCTCGCGCTCGAGCACCTGCCGCGCCCAGCGAAGCGTGTCGCGCGTGGCGCCGTGGACCTGCGGCATGCAGCGGAGCGAGTAAGGATCCTGGACCTTCTTGCAGTCCTTGTGGGACTCGGCGATGGCGCTGTCGGCGAGGAGGGCGCGGAGGTTGCTCGCAGTCTCCTCCTGCCCGGGATGCGGACGCACCCGCTGCACGCGTGCGTCGAAGGGCCGCGCGCTGCCTTCGAGCGCCTCGAGGCTCATCGCCCCCGTGAGGTCCGCCGTGGTGCAGAGGCGCTCACCATGCCGCACCGCGAGCGCGCCGACGGCGAGGATGAGCTGCGTGCCGTTGATGAGCGCGAGGCCCTCCTTGGCCTCGAGCTCGATCGGCGAGAGCCCCGCGGCGCGCAGGGCCTCGAGGCCCGAGACGACCGGACCGGCGTGCCCCCCGCGCGCGACGTGGGCCTCCCCTTCCCCGATGAGCACGAGCGCGAGGTGCGCGAGCGGCGCGAGATCGCCCGAGGCGCCGACGGATCCCTGCGACGGCACGCAGGGGCACACGCCGCGGTTGAGCATCTCGACGAGCAGCTCGACGATCACGGCGCGCGCGCCCGAGAAGCCCATGGCGATCGTCTGCGCGCGCAGCGCCATCATCGCGCGGACCGCCTCGCGAGGAAGGAGCGGCCCGACGCCGCACGCGTGGCTGCGCACCAGGTTTCGCTGGAGGGCCCGCACCTGATCGGCCGCGATGCGCGTCTCTGCGAGGGCGCCGAAGCCCGTGTTCACACCGTACACGTTGGGAGCGGCGTCCCCGCGCGCGGCGAGATCGTCCACCAGCTTGCGCGAGCGATCGATCCGGTGGCGCGCCTCGGCGGGGAGCTCGACGAGGGCTTCGCCGCGCGCGACGGACTCGAGGGTCTCGAGGGTCCAGGCGTCGCCGAGGCGTGCGTGGGACTTCTGGGCGGAGTGCACGTGCATGGGGGCCGCGAGCCTGCCGCCGGCGCCACGCCCCGGCAAGGGCGGGGGGCGGCGGCCCCGCTCCTCGAGGGCGAGGGGACGCCTGGCCCCTCGGGCCGACTCACAGGATGAAGCGTGAGAGGTCCTCGTTCTTCACGATGGGGCGCAGGCGATCGTCGACGTAGGCGCGGTCGACCGTGACCTTCTCGCCGCCCATCTCCGCGGCCTTGTACGAGAGCTCCTCGAAGACCGCCTCGAGGATGGTGTGGAGCCGACGCGCGCCGATGTTCTCCATGCGCTCGTTGGCCTCCCCCGCATGCTCGGCCATCGCCTCGATCGCGTCGCGCGTGATGGTGACCTCGACACCCTCGGTCGAGAGCAGCGCCTGGTACTGCTTGGTCAGCGCGTTCTTGGGCTCCTCGAGGATGCGGATGAAGTCGGCCTTGCCGAGCGACTCGAGCTCGACGCGGATGGGGAAGCGCCCCTGGAGCTCGGGGATGAGGTCCGAGACCTTGGCGACGTGGAACGCGCCCGCCGCGATGAAGAGCACGTGATCGGTCTTCACGGGACCGTACTTGGTGTGGACGGTGCTGCCCTCCACGATCGGCAGGAGATCTCGCTGCACGCCCTCGCGCGACACGTCGGGACCGTGCTGCGCGCCCTGCCGCCCCGCGACCTTGTCGATCTCGTCGAGAAAGACGATGCCCGCCTGCTCGGTGCGCTCGATGGCCTCGCGCACGATCGCGTCCGCGGCGAGAAGCTTCTGGGCCTCCTCGGCCTCGAGGATCTTGAGCGCTTCCTTCACCTTCACGCGGCGACGCTTGGTGCGGCCCTTCATGCCGGGCACGCTCGAGAAGGCATCCCGGAGACCCTTCTCGAGATCCTCCATGCCCTGCATGCCGGAGAACATCTGGACCATCGGCAGGTGGTCATCCGCGACGTCGAGCTCGAAGGTCTCGTCGTCGATCGAGCCGGCGCGGAGCTTGGTGCGGAGCTCGGCGAGCACGCTCTCGGGCGGAGGAGGGGGCGGAGCCGGGGGCTGCGGGATGCCCATGAAGAGCTGGCCGAGGTTGCCCAGTCCCGGCGGGACCGGCGCGGGCGGAGGGGCCGGAGGCGGAGGCGGCCGGTCGTGACCGGCGCGCTTGCTCGCGAGGAGGACGACGAGGCGCTCCTCGGCCGCGTCGTGCGCGCGCGTCTTGACGTTCTCGACGGCCTCGGCTCGGACGAGATGCAAGCCCTGCTCGACGAGGTCGCGCACGATGGACTCGACGTCGCGGCCGACGTAGCCGACCTCGGTGAACTTCGAGGCCTCGACCTTCACGAAGGGAGCGTTCGCGAGCTTCGCGAGGCGCCGCGCGATCTCGGTCTTGCCGACCCCGGTGGGACCGATCATCAGGATGTTCTTGGGCGCGATCTCGTCGCGCAGCTCGGGCGGGACTTGCTGTCGGCGCCAGCGGTTGCGGAGCGCGATGGCGACCGCCTTCTTGGCCTTGTGCTGACCGACGACGTAGCGGTCGAGCTCACCGACGAGCTCGCGCGGCGTGAAGCTCTTGACCGTCATGCACCCATCTCCTCGACGGTGATCTCGGTGTTCGTGAAGACACAGATCTCGCCCGCCGTGCGCAGCGCCTCGCGGCAGATCTCGGGCGCGGTGAGCTGCGTATGCTTGAGCAGCACGCGGCCGGCCGCGAGCGCGAAGCTCCCGCCCGAGCCGATCGCGACGATCGAGCCGCCCTCGCTGGCGTCGGGCTCGTTCACGTCGCCCGTGCCCGAGAGCAACAGCATGGTGCTCGCGTCCATGACGACGAGCATCGCCTCGAGGCGGCGCAGGAAGCGGTCGGTGCGCCACTCCTTCGCGAGCTCCACCGCGGCGCGAGAGAGCGCGCTCGGTGCGTCGCCAGCGCGGAGCGCCTCGAGCTTGGCTTCGAAGCGCTCGAGGAGCGTGAACGCGTCCGCGCTCGCGCCCGCGAAGCCCGCGATCGCGCGGCCGTTCGCGATGCGGCGCACCTTGCGCGCGCCCGACTTCATCACGGTGTTGCCGAGCGAGACCTGGCCATCACCCGCCATCGCCGCGCGCCCGTCGCGGCGCACGGCCACGATGGTCGTCGACCTCCAGCGATCCTGCTTGTCACTCACGTCGTGAACCTCCGAGGGGCCGCATCCTAGCGCGCGCCGACGGGCGCGAACCTGCCTTCGGGCCCGCGCAGAACTAACCTGATCGGATCGGCGTCGCGGCGCCCCGCAGTGCTGACCGAGCGACGAGGAATACTGGGGGTATTTCGAGGAGAGCGGGCGGCTCTGGCGGGGATGCCGCGGCGGCGAAGCGGATAGGTGAATTCTGCGCGGGCCCTTAGGATGCACGGGGTGGAAACCCACGGACCGGTCCGCCTCAACATCGACGCTGGCGAGCGCGACGACGAGCCCGACGCGCTCTACACCTTGGCCCACGCGCTCAACATCGCGTGCGGCGGTCACGCGGGAGACGCGACGTCCATGACGCGCGTGCTCCGCGCATGCCGCACGCACGGCGTCCGGGCCGGCGCCCATCCTTCCTACCCCGACCGGGCTGGGTTCGGACGCGCGACGATGGCGATCGACCGCGAAGCGCTCGTGCGCTCGCTCGGGGCGCAGTGCGGGGCGCTGGCGCGGGTCGCCCGCGAGTGCGGCGTGCCCCTCGTGCACGCCAAGCTCCACGGCGCGCTCTACCACGACGCGAACCGCGAACCGGGGCTCGCCGAGGCCTGCGTGCACGCCGTCGTCGGGGCGTTGGGGCCGGTCGTGATCGTCGGCCCTCCAGGCGGCGCGTTGTCGCAATGCTGTGCCCGCGAAGGCTTGCCGTATGCCCGCGAAGGCTTCGCGGACCGCGCGATGCGCGAAGACGGCACGCTGGTGCCCCGCGGCGAGTCGGGCGCGCTGATCGCCGATCCGGCGCGCGCCGCGAGCCAGGCGCTGCGCCTCGCGCGTGCGGGACACGAGACGATCTGCGTGCACGGCGACACCGCGGGCGCGCTCGAGGTCGCGCGCGCCGTGCGTGCCGCGCTCGACGCGCACGCGCGGGTCACGGCGCGATGATCGGACTGTCCCGGTGTCGGAAGCGGGGCCGTCCCCGTCTGGATCGATTCGTCTCACGTGGAGTGCCGGTTTTTTCGAGCGCGCAGCGCGCGCGCCTACGCTCGCGCGATGACCAGCGCGCTCGCCACGCAGATCCGGACCTACCTCGACTGGCTCGAGCACGAGCGTCGGAGCCCAGGGTCCACACGCATGACCTATGCGCGCGCGCTCTTCGGGCTGGAGGCGTTCTGCCGCGAGAAGTCGCTGCCGCTCGACGCGGAACGACTCTCGCTCGTCGCGCTCCGCGGCTGGCTCGCGCGCCTCTTCGAGAGGGATCAGCCGAGCACGATCGCGCGCAAGGTCGCCACCGTGCGGGCCTTCTACCGGTTTCTCTTCCGCAAGGGCCTCGTCACGAAGAACGTCGCAGCGCAGCTCAAGAGCCCCAGGGTGCGCAAGGGTCTGCCGCGCTTCCTCACCGTCGACGAGGCCTTCCGTGTCGTCGAGGCACCCTCCGAAGACGCGCAGCGGGAAGAGGCGCTGCGCCTCCGGGACCGCGCGATCCTCGAGATGCTCTACGGCGCCGGACTCCGCGTGAGCGAGCTGCGCGGGCTCCGCGTGGACGCGCTCGAGCTCGCGGATCAGCGCGTGCGCGTGCTGGGCAAGGGCCAGAAGGAGCGCCTCGCGCCGTTCGGAAGCCCCGCGCTCGAGGCGCTGCGCGCGTGGCTGGAGGTGCGTCCCCTCCTCCTCGCGCGCGCTTCGAACACAATCGCCGAGACCGTCGATCCTCCGCGTCGAGGCGATGCTGCGTCGCGGAGCGGATCCGGGTGCGCGCGCGACGCGCTCTGGCTCGGCGAGAAAGGCACGGCGCTCACCGTGCGCCAGATCCAGAACATCGTGCGCCGCTACGGTGCGCTCGGCGCGGGTCGCGGTGATCTGCACCCACACGCGCTGCGACACTCCTACGCGACGCACCTCCTCGACGCGGGCGCCGACCTGCGCGGGATCCAGGAGCTGCTCGGCCACGCGAGCCTCGCGACCACGCAGCGCTACACGCACGTCTCGGTCGATCGCCTCATGGCCGTCTACGACAAGGCCCATCCCCTCGCCCACGAGTGATCCCGCGGGGCCGGCCTGGGTCCTCTCGGCACGAGGCGAGCGCGCGCGTGGGCTTGCGCGCGCCCGTGAGGTTTGCGATGCCGGCGGCTCGAGGAGGGCTCATGCATCGTCACCGTCTCTGGTTCTGGGTCGCAGCGCTCGCGCTCGTGGGCTGTGGCGGCACGCTCACGCGGCTCGAGGCGAGCGGGCCTTCGGGCGCCGAGCCATGGACCGCCGTCGTGCGCACCCCGCTGCGCGTGACGATGCCCGACGGCCGCTCGATCGCGCTCGGCGCCGATGGCGCGATCACCGTCGATGGCGCGCCGACCTGGCGCCTCGAGCTCGACGGACGCCTCGTCGCGGCGGATGGCGAGCCGGTCGCGACGCTCTTGCCGGACGGGCGCATCAGCCATCGGCGAGAGCTCTCGGGCTGGCGAGTGGACGGCGATCGGGTGCTCGAGAACGCCGAGGAGATGCTCTCGCTCTCGGGCAGCACGCTGCGGCTCTCGGCGGGCGTGGACGTGCCGGTCCTCGGTCTCACACCGGAGAGCCGCGCCACGCTCCTCTACGTCGTCGCGATCGAGCGCCGGGAGCGCGCTCTGCTCGCGCAGGCCGAGGCGCTCGAAGACGCCGAGGAGCGTTACCGCGTACCGGTCGACGGCGCGCCGAGCCGCGGGCCCGAGGATGCGCTCGTCACCATCGTGGCCTTCGAAGACTTCCAGTGTCCGTTCTGTGCGCGTGCGGTCGCGACGCTCGACCGCATCCTCGAGGCCTACCCGGGCGAGGTGCGCGGCGTGCTCCGCGACCAGCCGCTCCCGTTCCATCAGAACGCGATGCCGGCCGCGGAGGCCTCGATGGAGGCCTTCGCGCAGCGTGGTCCTGCGGGGTTCTGGGCCATGCATGACCTCCTCTTCGAGAACCGGGAGGCTCTCGATCGCGCGAGCCTCGAGGGCTACGCGGCTCGGCTCGGCCTCGATCTCCCGCGTTTCGGGCGCGCGCTCGACGAGCACACGCACCGCGCGCGCATCGAGGAGGACTCGGAGCTGGGCAACCGCATCGGCGCCAACGGGACTCCCTCCTTCTTCATCAACGGTGTACCGCTGATGGGCGCCCAGCCGTTCGAGGAGTTCGAGCGTGTCATCGACCGAGAGAGAGAGAGCGCGCGGCGGCTGGTGGGCGCCGGCGTGCCGCGCACACGCGTCTACGAACGCGTGATCCAGGACGGCCGCACACAGATCGAGAGACCCACCG
The DNA here is from genome assembly GCA_046342295.1 of Deltaproteobacteria bacterium. GTDB lineage: Bacteria > Myxococcota_A > Polyangia > Polyangiales > Sandaracinaceae > JAFLCL01. Next base: position 21,591 of record JBKDQC010000527.1, read on the forward strand.
CGCGCGCCGCGGCGCCCCCGACGCCGCAGCCCGATCCGAGGGCTGTCTACCGTGTGCCCATCGACGGGGCGCCCGTGCTCGGGCCCGACGACGCGCTCGTCACCGTGGTGGTGTTCTCGGACTTCCAATGTCCGTTCTGCGCGCGGGTCGAGCCCACGCTCCGCCAGCTTCGTGCCGAGTACGGGCGCGATCTGCGCATCGTGTGGATGAACAACCCGCTGCCTTTCCACCCGAACGCGATGCCCGCCGCCGCGGCGGCGTTGGAGGTCTTCGCGCAGACGGGCGCACGTGGGTTCTGGGCCTTCCACGATCGCCTCTTCGAGAACCAGCAGGCGCTCGCGCGCGAGGACCTCGAGCGCTACGCGGCGAGCATCCCTGGCGTGCGGATGCCCCGCTTCCGCGCTGCGCTCGATCGACACACGCACCGGGCGAGCATCGAGGCCAACCAGACGCTTGCGCGCCAGCTCGGCGCGACGGGAACCCCCGGGTTCTTCATCAACGGCCACAACCTGCGCGGTGCCCAGCCGATCGAGGCGTTCCGCGCGCTCGTCGAGGAGGTGCGCACGGAGGCGCGTGCGCGCGTCGAGGGCGGAACGCGGCGCACACGTGTGTACGAGGAGACGATCGCGAACGGCCGCACGGAGCTGTGAAGCGCCCGCCGCGCGACTGACGGCAAGCTTGCGGTATAGAAGCGGCGCCATGGGACGCATCTTCGAGACCCGCAAGCACACGATGTTCGCCCGCTGGAACAAGATGGCGAAGGCGTTCACGCGCATCTCGCGCGACATCGCCATCGCCGTGAAGTCGGGCGGACCGAACGTCGAGGCCAACCCCGCCCTGCGGCGCGCGGTGCAGAACGCCCGCGCCGCGAACATGCCCAAGGACAAGGTCGACGCCGCGATCAAGCGCGCCGCGGGCCAGGACCAGAAGGACTACGAGACGATCGTGTACGAGGGCTACGCGCCTCACGGCGTCGCGGTGCTCGTCGTGACGGCCACGGACAACCCACAGCGCACCGTCGCGAACGTGCGCTCGACCTTCAAGGACTGGGGCGGGAACATGGGGCCGGCCGGGACGGTCGGGTTCCTCTTCAAGCACATGGGCGTCTTTCGCCTCTCCCCCGAGGGCTACGACCACGACGAGGTCGAGCTCGCGCTCATCGACCACGGGCTCGAGGAGCTCGGCGAGGGCGCGAACGACAAGGGAGAGCGGCAGGTGATCGTCCGCTGCGCGTTCGAGGATTTCGGGCGTCTGCAGTCGGCGATCGAGAAGAGGAAGCTCCCGCTCGTCTCAGCGGAGTCCGAGTACATCCCGACGACGGCGACCGAGCTCGACGAAGCCCGCGCGAAGGAAGTGCTCGAGCTCGCCGACGCGCTCGAACAGGACGACGACGTCCAGCAGGTCTTCACGAACCTCTCATGACCGAGCCCACCCGATTCCGCACCGCGTTCCCTGCGTTGCCGAAGGGCGCCGAACAGCGCCCGATTCTCGAGGCCATCGACGATCGCGGCTGCCTCCTCATGCATCACCCCATCGACGGGGTGCTTGTGACCCGCGCGGCCGGCCACATGGCCCTGCCCATGGCGACCCGGTGGATCGAGAGCACGAAGATCCTGTGGCGGCAGCCCGTTCCCGTTCGGATCTTCAACGATTGGGAGAAGCTGGACTCGTACGACTCCAAGGCGCGGCGGCAGCTGACGGAGTGGGTGATCCTGCACCGCACCCACATCAGCGGCGCGTGGTTTCTGACAGGCTCGCGCATCGTGGCCATGGGCGTGGCGACCGCCAGCGCGGCGACGGCGTTCGCCGGAGTCACCCTCCACGCCACGCGCGAGCGCAGTGAATGGTCCGCGCGCCTCGCCTCGGTCCTCGAAGCATCCTCGGGACGCTCGGACCGGCGCTGAACATGCTGCTCGGCCCCCGTGGCGAGCGGCAGCGGTACGCGCTGCCTCCGCCGAGGTGCGTCAGCTGCGAGACTTCGCGCGGGTGACGTAGAGCGCGAAGATCTCTTCGGCCGTCGTCAGCTCGGCGGCGCCCACGCTCCGGAAGAACCACGCGGCCGCAGAGCACGCGCCGCGCAGGCGCGACTCCTCCGCGGAGACTTCGAAGCGAGACGCCCAGACGTGCTCCTGCTGCGAGGCCGTGAGGATCTTCTCCGTGAGGTCTCCCGGGGCGCTCAATCGAAGAGACTCGAGCGCGTAGCCGAGGGTCTGGTGCGCGAGCGAGAGGACCGCGATGCGCGGGTCGAACTCCTCGAGGTTGGCCCACTTCGCCTTGTGCGGTGACATCTGGTTCAGGACCGCGAGGAACGCGTTGGTCGCGTAGACGGCCGCGAGCTTGCGCTGCTCCCACCGGAGGTCGGCGAGGATGGCGCGCGGGTCGGCGCGGCCGTCGTCGCCGATGTGGCGCGCGAGCGCGGCGTTGACGAGCGCGAGGTGCGCCTCGGCCGCATGGAGCGCGTCCCACGCGAAGAGGCCGCGGAGATCCGCGCTGCGTGTGCGGTAGGCCTCGTAAAGCTCCGTGAACTGCTGGTCGGCCGCCATGCGCTCGGCGACGATCGCCGCCCACGCAGAGCAGACGTCGTCGATGCGGCGCATACGCTCCTCGGCGCCCGCCCGCTCCGCCCGCGAGGGACGGGCCTTGACGAGGCTCACCTCCGCGTCGTGCCCGTTGCTGGCGTCCCGCGTCGGGGGCTTCGGCCGCGAGGCCCGGCCCGCAGCGTTCTTGCTCGCGTTCGTCGCGGATGTCGCGGCACGGCCGCGCCCTTTGCGGGTCTCTTGGTCGCTTGCCCCGGGTCGGTTCACGAGGCCGATGATGCCACGGCCCACGTCGTGGTCGAGAGCAGAATGGTGCCAATCGACCGTTCGGGCGAAGGGCCCCAAGAAGGACCGCGATGTGCGGACGGTACGCCAATGCCCGCAAGGCCCGAGAGCTCGCCTCCGAGCTCGCCGCCACGATCGCCTCGGGCGCCGAGCCGTGACCGGGCTCGTACAACATCGGCCCAGGACGCGAGAGCCCCATCCTCGTCGAGGTGCCCGAGCGTCGGCTCGGTCTCGCCCGCTTCGGGCTCGCGAGCGCCTCGGGGCAGCTCCTCGTGAACGCGCGCGCCGAGACGCTCGCACGGCGCA
>JBKDQC010000528.1:0-3995 GCA_046342295.1 Deltaproteobacteria bacterium
GTACCCAACGCGGTCGACGCGATCAGGATCTGATCGATCACGCGCCCGAAGCCGTCGGAGCGGCTCGTCGTGCACGTGTCGGCGTGAAGGCCCGACCCATGGTCGAGCGGGTCGCAGACCGTCGTCGAGGCGGCATGGTACCGAGTGGTCGTGAGCGAGAGATCTTCCGCGCGAGGCCGCTGCGGATCCAGTGATGTGCGCCCGTGTCCCGCTCGCCCTGCGCGAGCGTCGCGCGCACACGGCCGAGCCCATCGACGAAGCCCATCGCCTCGGAGGTCGCGAGCTCGGTACCGAGGGAGGTGTAATCACACTCCGCGGTGTGGAGCACCTGCACCGTGTGCACGGTGGACATCGGCTGCGTGCGACCGTCGAGCGTCACCTCGTACGAGATGACCGTCGCAGGCACGGTGTTGGCGACCGTGAGCGTCGTCGCGCGCGGGCGCGGCGCGGGGTGGCTGTGCACAGAGCGCGCATCCTGTGTACATTGAATGTACATGCGCACGACGACGGGCCCGGTCCCTCGAAGTGCGGCGCAGGGAAGGCCCTTGGCATCGGAGCTGCTGACGGGGGCACCGGAGGTCGTGATGCTGGTGCGCAGCCTGGGCGGTGTCGGAACGGTGGCGCTGGTACTGTTCGCGCTCGTCGCGCACCAGCTGGGATGGGTCGACGGCGGCGCGCTCGGCCGCGCGGGGGCGGTGCTCGCGCTCGTGGTGGGGCTCGTGGGTGTCGTGCGGCTCCCGTGGGACCTCGTGTTCGAGGCGCGCAACGTGCTGGCGCGGCAGGAGAGCTCGAGACGTCGAGGGCTCGAGGTGGACGCGGCCGAGGTCGCGTTCGCGAGGGCCAGCGCGGGTCGCGCGCTCGTTCTCGCGGTCGGCCTCCACGCGCTCGGCGCGGTGCTGGCCATCTTCGCGCGCGGCTTCCTCGGAGACGAGCCTGGCCTCGTGCTCGCGGTCGCGTTCGCGGCGTCGATGGCGCTCCGCCCGATCCACGCGTTCTACGTGCACACGCGCATGCGCCTCGGCCTCGCCGCGCGTGAGGCCGAGGTGCCGCGCCAAGATGCGCTCTCGCTCGCCGAGTCCATTCAGTCGATCGAGCGGCGCCTGCGTGAGCTCGACGAGACGCGCGAGGCCGAGCGCGACGCCCTCCGCGAGCAGCTTGCCGTGATCGAGACGCGCGCACGGCAAGACGCGGGCGCCTGGCGCAAGAGCGCCGCCGTCACCGACGAGAAGCTCGACCGCGTGCTCCGCGAGCTCGAGCGCACGGTCGAGAGGACGCAGCAGAGCGCCGAGGTGCTCGCCGGCATCCGCGCGTTCGTTCGCCTCGTGCGTGAGTCCTGACCGGTCCTCGCTCCACAGCGTCGGCGAGACGTCTCGGCGATTCCGTTCAGGTCAGAGCTGCCCGTGATTGCGAACCGCGAACGTATCGCACTGCCGCGGGTCTCCGCTCGAGAAGCCACGGCGAAACCAGCGGATGCGCTGCTCGCTCGAGCCGTGCGTGAAGGTGGCTTCGTCGCGGTGCCCGAGCGTGTCGTCGCCGATGGCGTGCGCCGCGTTCGTGGCTTCCGCGAGGTCCTCGTCCGAGATCTCGAGTGCGCCGCGGGCAGAGTGGCCCCACACGCCCGCGAGGCAGTCGGCCTGCAGCTCGACGCGCACAGAGGTCTGCGGTTCCGTCTCTCCCGGCACGGCGACGCTCATCGCGCCGATCAGGTTCTGCACGTGGTGACCCACCTCGTGCGCGAGCACGTACGCCTGCGCGAAGTCGCCTGGCGCGCGGAGCTGTCGCGCCATCACGTCATAGAAGCTGGGATCGATGTAGAGCCGCCGATCCGCCGGACAGTAGAACGGCCCCGTGTCGGAGGACGCGTCGCCGCAGCCACCGGTCGAGACCGCGTCCGAGAAGACGACGAGGGTCGGCGGCAGGTAGGACGAGACCGCCGCTCCGGAGTAGCTCGGCAGCTGCCCCTGCGCGAACCGCGCGGACCAGACGTCCTCCGTGGAGGCGAGCACCCCGCGGGAGAAATCGCAGGCCGCCGCGTTCGTGGTCGAGGCGCCGCACGCCGAGTCGCCGGGCGGCGCAGCGCCGCCTGATCCCGCGCCCGGCGCAGGGCCTCCGAGGACCGCGCTGAACACCGCGCGCCGGAGGCTCTCGGGCGCGAAGAAGTAGACACCGAGGAGGCCGAGGGCCGCGACGATCACGCCGCGAAGGCCGAAGCGACGCAACACGAACTGCAGGAGACCGGCGCCCGCGCCACCGCCACCGCCACGGCGCCGACCGCTGCCGCGATCCTCGAAGTTGTCGGAGCGACGTCGTCCTTCGACCTTCATGCGGGCGTTCTACCGCAGGCCGCCGCGACCCGCTCTGGGACAGACCGTCGGCAGGAAGAGCCTGTTCCTGCGCTGTCAGAGCATGAATCACTTGGATTGACTCATGCTCTGACATTTCTTGCTGGAGGGTCTGGCCGAAGCCCCTCCCTCTCGCCGAGTGAATTGGCGAGAGCCTCCCTCCCGCCGATGCGAGCCCGTGGCACCCGCATCGATCCATCCGAGTGCCACTGCTCTCAGACAGCCCTGCCTGCTCGGCGACGCACCCGCAGGTTGAACAGCTCGACCGAGAAGGAGAACGCCATGGCGAAGTAGATGTAGCCCTTGGGGATCGAGGAGCCGGCGCCCTCGGCGAGGAGCATCACGCCGATGAGCACGAGGAACGCGAGCGCGAGCACCTTCATGGTCGGATGCGCGAGGACGAACTCGCTGATCGGCTTGGCGCCGACGAGCATCACCACGACGCTCACGAGGATGGCGACGACCATCACCCAGATCTGCTCAGGCGGCACCATGCCCACGGCCGTGATCACCGAGTCGAGCGAGAAGACCAGATCGAGCAGGAGGATCTGCGCGATCACGACCCTCACCTCGGCGCCCGCGCCCCCGGGGCTCACCCCGACGGGAGACTCGTCTTTCTCGTCGATCTTCTTGTGGAGCTCGAGGGTCGCCTTGCCGATCAGGAAGAGGCCGCCGACCAGGAGGATGAGGCTCTTGCCGGTGATCGAGACACCGAAGACGTTGGCGAGCTCGTGGGTGAGGCCCATGATCCAGCGGATCGCGAAGAGCAGCGCGATGCGCATGCCGAGCGCGAGACCGATGCCGATCCGCGCCGTGGACTGCCGGTGTTGCTCGGGCAGGCGGCTCGTGAGGATCGTGATGAAGACGATGTTGTCGATCCCGAGGACGACCTCCATCGCGACCAAGGAGAGCAGCGCGACCCACGTCTCCGGTTGCTCGATGCCTGCCAAGCTCATGTTCGCCTCCGGGCCCTGACGAGAGCCCTCATGCGCGCGCCATCTGACGCAGCACGTACTGGAGGATGCCGCCGTGCAGGATGTACTCGACCTCCACCGGCGTATCGACGCGGCAGCGCACGGCGAAGGTGATCTCGTCGCCTGCGCGCCTCGCGACCACCTCCAGAGTCTTGCCCGGCGTGAGCCCCTCGGAGATGCCGTGGATGCCGACCGTCTCGAGGCCCGTCAGGCCGAGGCTGCTCGCGCTCTCTCCACCCACGAACTGCAGCGGAAGGATGCCCATCCCGACGAGGTTCGAGCGGTGGATGCGCTCGAAGCTCTCCGCGATCACCGCACGCACTCCTTGGAGGTAGGTGCCCTTGGCCGCCCAGTCGCGCGAGCTGCCCGTGCCGTACTCCTTGCCGGCGATCACGACGAGCGGCACGGCCTCGCTCGCATATCTCTCGGCGGCGTCGGAGATCGCGAGCACGGGCCCGTCCTCGGCGCTCTTGCCGAAGAATCGCGTGACGCCGCCTTCGGTGCCCGGGGCGACGCCGTTCTTGATGCGGATGTTCGCGAACGTGCCGCGCACCATCACCTCGTGGTGGCCTCGACGCGCGCCGTACTGGTTGAAGTCGCGCGGCGAGACCCCACGCGACTGGAGGTATCGGCCCGCGGGACTGTCGGCCTTGATGTTGCCGGCCGGCGAGATGTGATC
>JBKDQC010000529.1:0-5370 GCA_046342295.1 Deltaproteobacteria bacterium
GATCCATCCGAGTGCCACGTGCTCTCACGGGCCGTCGCTGGGGCGCGGCTAGCGCACCACGATCTCGCCGCGGCCCTGGGTCTGGATGCTGATCACGACGCGCGCGTCCGAGACCCGTGCCTCCCAGGGGAAGCCTTGCGCGATCTGCGCCGACTCGAGCGGATAGCGACCGAGCTCGTTGGGCGGCGCGGTGCCGCGCTCGACGAGCCAGCGGTGCTCCTCGACCTCGTCGATGCAGCGGCGGCTCTCCTCTCGGACGCGCACGCCCGCGCTGACGTCGCGCGTCTCTACGTGCGCGTAGGGACAGCGCGACTCGTCGTGGGCCATCGAGTAGTCGGTGATGAAGTACAAGATGTAGAGCGAGAAGACCGCAGGCGCCGCGCCGAGCACCACGATGACCGGCACGTACCAGGGCGTCTTCTTCGTCTCGGTCTTCGGGGCGTCGGACATCGTGATTTCTCGCTCCTCAGCCCATCGCGGGTGTGGGCTCGGCCGGAGCCGGATCGTCCTCGAGGGTCTCGCCGCCGGTGCGGGCCGTCGGCAGCTTGTCCGCGCCGACCGCCGCGAGCCAGGGTGCGAGGTCGGAGAGAGCTCGCTCCGCGAGCACCGCGTAGCGTGCGCGCTTGCGGAGCCCTGCCCGCTCGCGTCCGTCCGCGTCTGGCCCGAGCGGTGGGAACATGCTGAAGACCACGTTGGAGGGCTGGTAACGCTCGCTCGGCGTGCGCAGATGCGACCAGAGCGAGCCGAGCGCCGTCGCGCGCGGGGGCAGGCTCTCGGCGAACGCGGCCTCGCCGCGGAGGGCGCGACCGAGCGCAATCCCCAGCACCAGCCCGCACGCGGCTGACTCGACGTACCCCTCGACCCCCGCGATCTGCCCCGCGAGGTGGACCCCGGGAGTGCCGCGTAGGGAGAGGTCGTCTGCGAGGACCTGCGGTGCATCGACGAACGTGTTCCGGTGCACGCTCCCGTAGCGCAGGAACTCGACGCTCTCGAGGCCCGGGATCATCGAGAAGACCCGCTTCTGCTCAGGCCACTTCATTCGCGTCTGGAAACCGACCATGTTGTACGCGGATCGGTCCTCGTCCTCGGGACGAAGCTGTACGACCGCGTAGGGCCAGCGTCCCGTGCGCGGGTCGGTGAGCCCGACGGGCTTCATCGGGCCGAACGCGAGCGTGCGCTCGCCGCGCTCGGCCATCACCTCGACCGGCAGGCAGCCCTCGAAGTACTTCACCTTCTCGAAGGCCCGCGGCGCGACCTTCTCGGCCGTCCGCAGCGCCTCGACGAAGGCGCCGTACTGGGCCTTGTCGAGCGGGCAGTTCACGTAAGCGTCGTCGCCGCCCTTGTCGTAGCGACTCGCCCGGAAGACCTTCGTCTCGTCGATCGAGGCCGCGCTCAGGATCGGAGCGATGGCGTCGTAGTAGGCGAGGTGCTCGCTGCCGACACGCTCCGCGATCGCGGCCGCGAGCGCGTCGCCCGTGAGGGGACCCGTCGCGATCACGGTCGGGCGCTCGTCCGGGACGGCGCAGACCTCGCGATGCTCGATCCGGATGCGGGGATGCGCGGCGATGCGCGCGGTCATGGCGCGCGAGAAGGCCTCTCGATCGACGGCGAACGCGCCGCCGGCGGGCACGCGCACCTCATCGCCGACCGCCATCACCACCGACCCTGCGCGGCGCATCTCCTCCTTGAGGAGGCCGACCGCGTTCGTGAGCGCCGCCCCGCGGAACGAGTTCGAGCAGACGAGCTCGGCCAGGCCGTCTCCGACCTGCGCGGGCGTGCGTTTGTCCGGCTTCTGCTCGACCAAGCGCACCGCGACTCCGCGCTCCGCGAGCTGAAACGCCACCTCGCAACCAGCGAGGCCCCCTCCGACGACGAGCACCTCGCCGGTCACGGGCAGCGGGCCTCGGGCCCAGCCGGGCACGGGCCCACGGCGCATCGGTTGAGGACGCCTGCGGGATCGCAGCCCGCGCCGCTCCCGAGCACGGAGCGGAGGCGGATCTCGAGCGAGACCGAGGTAGAGACGTCGAAGGGGGTGTAACCATCGACGTACAGGTAGTAGACGCCCTCGGCGATGTCCTCGACCTCGGCGACCGACCGGTAATCACCATCCGGAGCGCCTGCGTAGTCGTCGTCGCAGACGACCTCGGTCGTCTCGTTCTCGCACGCGGTCCGGACGTAGAGGACCGTGTCGAGCGCCTCGGGGTTGGCCTCGAGGTTCGTCGTCGCGACGAGGTCGAATCGCCCCGCCGGGACCGTGATCGCGAGGACGGCCTCGTCGGCGTCGGCGGTGAACTCGCACCCCTGACCGCTCGCGATCCCCACGCCGGGCTCGAGGGCGATCGAGCGCGTCTCGACGCTCGGCGCGGCGTCGGCGGGAGCCATCAGACGGAGCGCCGTCGCGCTGGCGCAGAGCGCGACCGTCTCGGGCGAGGCGATGCATGTGCCTGCCTCGCAAAGGCTCGGAGAGCGGCAGATGCGCACCGGGTCGCAGCTGGCTCCGAAGCCCACCTCGTTGACCACGTCGACGTTCACGTCTCGCGTGGCGCTGCGCACACCGTAGACGTCGTAGGTGAAGAGCCGCAGCGAAACGGCGCTGCCGACGCCGTCGAAGTCGGCGCTGCCCGGCGCGGTGACTCGCTGCATCGCGAACGAGGCGGTCGCGATCTGCTCGTCGAAGGGGTAGAGGTAGGGTCCGATGTCGTCGGGCCTCGTCGCATCGAGCGGGATCGTGCTGCCATCGGACGCGAGCAGCTGCACGCCGACGCCCACGGCGTTCGTGTCGGCGTCCATTCCGGTCGCGAAGATCTCGAGCCGATCATCGTCGACGCGACGTGCCGTCGCGGCGGTGAGCGTGGGCGCCGCGTTGCTGCGCGCCTCGCGCCGAAGGGTGTACGGCCCGGACGCCGAAGCGCCGCCCGGGCCCATGGCGAAGCCGCTCACCACGAGGGTGATGGTGCTCCCGCCCGCGGCAGCGAAGGCTCCAGCGCTCCGCGGCTCGTCCATCGCGGCGTCGTCGAAGCACCGTTCTGATTCCGTAGGCGTCGTCTCGCAGGCCGTCCGGACCTCCACGACGGTGTCGAACGTGGCCGCCGTGCCCTCGGTGAGGTCGAAGGCGACCCCGACCTGCCCCGAGCCCGGAATCTCGAGGGCGATGACCTCCTGGGGCGGCACCTCCAGCACGTCCGGATTCCGGCACGCGTCGCCGAGCGCGAGCGCGCCCGGCGCTCCCGCGCTCGTGTCGCCCGTGAGGGTCATCGCTTCACCGAGCACGAGTGTGACGCGGCGCGGAGCAGCGCACGTGCCGAGCGCCGCGCGAGACCCGCCGTCGCCCGGCGGCCGAGCGACGTCGAGCGTCTCGCCCGCGTCGAAGCCTGCGCCGGCGTCGGCCGGTGCGTCGCCGCCGCAGCCCGACGCGGCGAAGACGAGCGCCAGAGCTGCGAGCCACCGGGGGTCGAAGGATCGAAGCTGAGCCATGGAGGGCGCAGGGGTAGCGCCCGCGCCATGCGCGTCAACCGAGGACCTCGAAGCTTCCGCGCGAAGACTGGACGAGCAGTCCCCGAACTTCGAGATCCGCCACGATCGCGAGGACTTCGGGGACCGGGCGCCCGACCCTCCGCACGATCCTGTCGAGGTCTTCGCCACCCTCCTCGATCGCGGCCAGCACGGCCCGCGCGTCCGGCGAGAGCGGGTCATCGGGGCGGCACGCCCCCGCCCCCTTCGCGCCTGCGAGCGCGGACTCGGGCCTCGACCGCCGGCCGTTCGCGCGGTCGCGGGTCCGGACTCGAACAGACTTCGCGCCGGATGTCGCGAGCGGCAGTCCCTCGATCACGCGGAGCACGTCCGTCGTGCTCATGCACGGCAGGGCTCCCGCCCGCAGGAGATCGTTCGAGCCGCGCGCCTCTTCTTGCTCGGGCACCCGCGGCACGACGAGCACCGGCATCTCCAGCGCGCGCGCATGCGCCGCCGTCGAGAGCGCGCCGGATCGAGGCGGCGCCTCGACGACGACCACCGCACGGCAGAGCGCGGCCACGAGCCGATTGCGAGCGAGGAAGGTGGCGGGCCGAGGGGGCGCGTCGTCCGCGCGCTCGCTCAGCTCGCAGCCCCCTCGCGCGACGATGCGGTTGTCGTGCGGGCGGTGCTCGGCGGGATTGGTCGCGTCGAGGCGGCTGGCGTGTACGACCAGGGTCGGCGCCCCGGCCTCGAGACACCCGAGGTGCGCGGCGTGATCGATCCCGAACGCCCCGCCCGAGACCACGACGCACCCGGAGTGCGCGAGCTCGAGCGCGAGCGTGCGCGCGACGTGGACTCCCCGCTCCGTAGGCCGACGCGTGCCGACGATCGCCACGGCGCGCACGAGCGACGGGAGCGCCCCTCGAAGTCGCAGCTGCGCCGGCGGGTCGCGCAGGCGAAGCAGCTGACGCGGGTAGCCTGGCTCGTCCCGAGCGACCGACGAGATCGACGACATGCGGGCCTCATCGGCGAGGCCGCGGCCCGGTTGCGCGTCGTCGACAGGGGCCTTCCCAGGAACGGTGAATCGGTCTACGAAGCGGCGATGCTCGAGAAAACCGACCTCGTGGTGGGCACCGGCGCGGAGGCCGTGGCCGGCAAGAAGATCACCGTGCACTACGTGGGCACGCTGACGAACGGCTCGAAGTTCGACGCGTCGCGCGATCACGGCGAGCCATTCTCGTTCACGCTCGGCCGCGGTCAGGTGATCCGCGGGTGGGACGAGGGCGTGCTCGGGATGCGGGTCGGCGGCAAGCGCAAGCTCGTCGTGCCCGCCGACATGGGCTACGGGGCGCGGGGGTTCCCGCCGGTGATCCCCGGAGGAGCGACGCTCGTCTTCGAGGTCGAGTTGCTCGGCGTGTCGTGAGCCGAGGCCGTCTCCGGAGCGCGCTCTCCGCACCGCTGCCCGGCTCCGCCCACCCCGGAGCGAGTCCCCCGGCGGCGGGACCAGGTCCGCGACCCGGAAGGTGATCGAGCATGTCCTTCTGGACGACGGTCTTCCCCCTCGTCGAGTTCGCGTGGGTTCTCGTGCTGGCCGTGACGCTGCTGCTCGAGCGGCGGACCCCCACCGCGACCCTGGCGTGGCTCGGCTTTCTCGCGTGGCTGCCGCTCGTCGGCCTTCTTGTGTACTACTTCTTCGGCCCTCGGCGCCTGCGTCGGCGCAAGCTGAAGCGCCAGGAGGGCTCGCGCCTGCTCCTGCGCGCGATGCGTGATCTCGACGAGGAGATGGACGATCCGCGCTGGACGAGCCTCGCTCGGATGGCCATCGCGGCTGGGGAGGCGCCGCCGTTGCCGGCGGCCGACGTCGCTCTCTTCCTCGAGGGGGACGCGCTCTACGACGCGCTCGAGGCCGCCATCCGCGCC
>JBKDQC010000530.1:0-8706 GCA_046342295.1 Deltaproteobacteria bacterium
GGACCCCTGCGCGTTCGACAAGGACGAGTCGGCGCAGCGCGTCGTCGTCGCCCCGGGAGTACACGCCTCCCACGACCCCGACGCCCGTCTCGAGACACGCAGGACCCGCGCGCACGCGACCCCGACGCTCGAGGGCCCGCAACACTCCGAGCAGGCCGAGATCTGGAGCCGCTTCCGATGTGGGTGGCGGCCTCGTTCGATCGAGGCGAGGTGGCACGCCGACAGTTTGGTGTGCGAGGCCCGCGCGTTCGGCCCGCATCATGTGAGGACGCTGCGGAGGACGTTCCGCTTCGCACCGCACCAACTGTGCATCTCGGACGAGGTCGAGGGCGCGTCGGACATCAGCGCGGCGATTCCCCTCGCCCCTGGGCTCACCGCCGCACCCTCGCCGGGCGGAGCGGTCGTCCGCGACGCCGCCGGTCGCCACGTCCTCGAGGTGTGGGCCAGCCGAGGCGTGGGCCTCCGCATCGAGCGAGCGGAGGTCTCCCACCGGTTCGGGGCGAGGACGCCCGCACAGCGGCTCCGTTTGCGCGGTCCCGGCCGCGTCGAATACACGCTGGTCGCTGCGCCACCATGAGGGTGGAGCTCTCAGGAGACCCGATGAAGGTCCTCTTCGTCTCTCAGTACTACCCCCCCGAGTCGAACGCCCCCGCCAACCGGGTCTCCCGCCTCGCGCGGGCCTGGGCGGGCGAGCACGGCTTCGACGTGACGGTGCTCACCGGCTTTCCGAACCATCCCGAAGGGCGGATCTATCCCGGCTTCGACGCGCGCCGCCCCGTGCGTGAGCGCGACGGCGACGTGAAGGTCGTGCGGGCGCCGATCTACGCGGCGGCGAATGCGGGGTTGGTGAAGCGCTCGGCCGCGTACGCCTCGTTCTGTACGAGCGCGTCTTGCCTCGGGCCTTTCCTCGTCGATCGCCCTGATGTCGTGATCGCGACCAGCCCGCAGCTCCTCGTGGGAGTGGCCGGCGCGTGGCTCTCGAGGGTCCTCCGGGTCCCCTTCGTCCTGGAGATCCGGGACCTCTGGCCGGACTCGGTCGTCGCGGTGGGAGCGCTCCGGGAGGGTCACCCCGTCGTGCGCGGCCTGCACGCGATCGAGGAGTCGCTCTACCGGCAGGCCGACCACATCGTCGTCGTGACGGAATCATTCCGACAGATCCTGACCGAGCGCGGTGTGCCGAGCGACAAGCTCTCGTTCGTGCCGAACGGGGTCGATCGGGATCTCTTCGTGCCCGGGCCGAGCCCCGATCCGGACCCCTATCCGGGGCGCTTCGTCGTCTGCTTCGCAGGGACCGTGGGCATGGCGCATGGCCTCGGCACCGTGCTCGACGCGGCCCCCCTCGCGAAGCGGGAGCGACCCGAACTGCTCTTTGTCGTCGTGGGGGAGGGCGCGGAGCGAAGAGAGCTCGAGGCGCGCGCGCAGCGAGAGGGTCTCGACAACGTCGTCTTCACCGGACGGGTGCCGCGAGCGCGGGTGCCGGAGCTCTTGCGCCGCGCCGAGATCAGCCTCGTGATGCTCAAGGACGACCCGCTCTTCAAGACCGTGCTGCCCTCCAAGCTCTTCGAGAGCATGGGCTGCGCGCGACCGATGCTGCTCGGGGTCGACGGGGAGGCGCGGCGTCTCGTCGAGCGGGCCGGGGCAGGCCTCTACTTCGCGCCGAGCGACCCGAGGGCGCTCCTCGACGCAATCGCCGCGTTGGCTGCGGATCCGGAGCGCCGCGCGCGGATGGGCGAAGCCGGGCACCGTGTCGCGACCACGGAATTCGATCGCGGCGTCCTCGCCGCGCGGTATGCGGACGTCTTGCGGGGGCTCATCGCGCGGCCATCGCGCCGCGTCCGACGTTCGCGCCGGTCCCTCGAGTCGGAGCAGCGGAGCGCATGAAACCTCTCATCTTGCACGTGGTGGGCGCACGCCCGAACTTCATGAAGATCGCGCCCGTGATGCGCGCCGTCGAGCGCGCGGGCTTCGCAGACGTGGCGCTGGTGCACACCGGCCAGCACTACGACGCCGCCATGAGCGACGTCTTCTTCACCGACCTCGGCATGCCGCGGCCCGATCACTTCCTGGGGGTGGGCTCGGGCAGCCACGCAGAACAGACCGCGAAGGTGATGGTCGAGCTCGAGAAGGTGCTCCTCGCGAAGAAGCCCGCGCTGGTGGTGGTCGCTGGCGACGTGAACTCGACGATGGCGGGCGCGATCGATTGCGCGAAGCTCCGCATCCCGTGCGCGCACGTGGAGGCGGGCCTGCGCTCGTACGACTGGGCGATGCCCGAGGAGGTCAACCGCGTCGTCACCGATCGTCTCTGCGAGATCCTCCTCACGCCCTCGCGCGACGGCGATGAGAACCTGCTCCGTGAGGGGACGCCGCAGGAGCGGATCTTCTTCGTCGGCAACACGATGATTGACTCCCTCCTCACGCACCTTCCGCGCGCGAAGGAGACGCCCACGCTCCGCGAGCTCGGCCTCGAGGCGGGGCAGTACGCCGTGCTCACGCTCCATCGCCCCTCGAACGTCGACGATCCTGCGACCTTCTCGCGCTTGCTCGACGGCATCCGGAGCGTGGAGCGACGGCTGCCGATCGTGTTCCCGGTGCACCCGCGGACGCGCAAGCAGCTCGAGACCTTCGGGCTCGGCGCGCGCCTCGCGTCGATGAAGGGCCTGCGCCTGGTCGAGCCGCTGGGCTATCTCGAGTTCCTCGCGCTCACCTCGCAAGCGCGCCTGGTGCTCACGGACTCGGGCGGCATCCAGGAGGAGACCACGGCGCTGTCGATCCCGTGTCTCACGCTGCGCGAGAACACAGAGCGTCCGGTGACGATCAGCGAGGGGACGAACGTGCTCTGCGGAACGGATCCCGAGGTGATCCGCCGCGAGGCCGAGCGCGCTCTCTCGCGAGAGAGCCGCGATGCCCGGGTGCCCGAAGGGTGGGATGGCCACGCGAGCGAGCGCATCGCCGAGGTGCTGCGAGCGTTCTTGATCGGGCGAGCTGGAGTCTGAAGGCTCCGGGGGGCGGCGCGATCGAAGCAGGGTGGGTACTCGCGACCCCGTGAATAGCAGGGTCGCAGGTGATTTTCGTCGGCATGAACCCTGCTGCAGGGCTCGGCGACGGTGCGGTATCCTCGACGGAGAGAGGTCGAGAGTACCCACCCCTGGATCGACCCTCGCCCAAGGAAGCCCCATGCACACCAGGTCAGCGGATCCTACGCGTCTTCTCATCTCTCTGTCCGCGCTCGGGATCGCGAGCGCGTCGCTGCTCGCCGGATGCAACACGCCGCCGGCGACGCCCCCGACGACGCGTCCCGACGCGGGACGCGACACCGGCGCGATCGACGCGCACACGGAGCCCGGTGCCGATGTCGGCGGTGACGCGTTCTCGGCAGAGAACGACGCCGGCACGGGGGAGAGCGACATGACGGAGCCCTACACCGGCCCCGTCGAGGGACTCCTGCTCGGCGTGGTCTCGCACGCCGAGTCGCGCGCGCTGCTCGAGAACGTTCGCGTGACGCTGACGCCGGCGGGCCGCGAAGCAGTCACGGGCGTTGGCGGCAACTACGCGATCCCGCTCGCACCCGGAGAGTACGTCGCGCACTTCGGCGCCGATGGGTTCCTGTCGGCCCACCGCCGGGTTCGCGTCGAGGGCTGGGAGCGTGTGATCGTCAACGTGTCTCTTCTGCCCGCATCGCCTGGCGTGATGGTCGACGGGGAGAGAGGCGGCACCGTCTCCACGGACGGCACCCGCGTCACGGTGCTCGGTGCTTCGCTCGTCGATGCGACCGGGAGGCCGGTCGAGGACGCTGAGATCGCGGTGACCCCAATCGACCCGACCGAGGATCTCGACGGGGCTCCGGGAGATTTCGTCGGGGAGTCCGGGGATGGCACCGAGGATCCCCTCGTGAGCTTCGGCATGGTGGACATCGACATCGAGACCTCCACCGGCCCCGGAGAATTCGCTCCGGGCACGACCGCGGGCATCGAGGTGCCCGTGGGCCCGATGCCGCCAGGCGTGCCGCCGCTCGAGGAAGGCGACTGCATGCCGCTCTGGTGGTTCGACCCGGAGCGTGCGATCTGGGTGGAGGAAGGCGAAGCCTGCGCGGTGCGCGCGCCCGGAGGCGGCCTCGTGCTCACGGGCAACGTCGGGCGACCCGGCACCTGGAACTGCGACGTCCCGGTGCTCCCCGTCTGCTACACGGGCGTCGTCACCGACTGCGCGGGCACGCCGATGCCCGGCGTGGAGATTCGGCTCACCGGCGGCAGTGTCACTTCGAGCGCCACGACCCGGACCGGGCGCGATGGCACCTACACGGTCACGGGCGCGGCCCGACGCGGGGCCATCATCGAGGCCCGCGGGCTCGCGAACGGGAACACCTACGTCGAGCAGACCGACTTCGTGGATGGTGGGGACTCGTGCACCACGGCGCCTTCGATCGCATTCCCCTACCGGTACGTGAGCGCCGTCGTCCGGGCCAACCGCGTCGAGACCCGCATCTTCGGCGGGGCGCGTGACGCGGTGAGCACGACGAGCGCTGCGGCCGCGCAGTTCTGGGATTTCGAGCGCGGTCCGGCTCCGTACGTGCTGACGTGCGACGCGCTCGCACGCGACGCCTTCGGCCCGAGCCCGACCGGCATGAGCGGTGAGACACCGTCGCTCGAGGTCGGGAGCCCCGTTCGGCTCACGGCTGGGGGCACGACCGCGGACCTGTTCCGCGTGAGGCGCGGCGCGACGCTCGTCGGCTACGGCACGATGTTCGGGACGAGTCTGCCGGAGGCGCTCCGCTTCGACGTCGAGATCCGCGGCGCAGCCGGGACGCTCCCGTTCACGCGCCTCGCCGGCGCGCTCCGCATGCCGGCGAGCTTCGTCGTGACCTCGCCCGCCCCTGACGTGGCCCGCTCGTTCGAGGCCTCCGCGCTGCCCCTCCGCTGGACGACCGTGCCCGGGGAGGAGGCCGAGGTCTCCGTGCTCGTCTTCAGCCGAAGCGACCCGGCCGCGGCGGCGTACGCGGAGCTCAGCGATGACGGCAGCGAGACCCTGTCGCTCGCTGCGTTCCCTGCGGTTCGCGGCCCGGTCACGATCAACCTCCAGCGAACGGTCCGTCGCTACGAGCGGCTCGAGACTGGCCCGTCGGTCATGCTGGTGGGCACGCGTGGGCTCACCATCGACGCCGAGATCCGCTGATTGCATCGCGCTGATCGCGCTCGTCGCGATCGGATGCAGCAGCTCGCCCGCGCCGCCGCGCTCGTCCCTAGACGCGCGCGGCGGTCGCGTTTCGCAGGCCACGGAGTTGCTCTGGTCGATCGAGGGTCGCGCGAGCGAGTGCAGCGTCGCGCGGCCTACCTTGCTCTCCGACGCGCAACGCAGCCGGCTCGCGAGATTTCGCGCACGGAGTCGGACGGGCTCACTCGGCTACGTGTTGGGCCGGGAGCTCGAGCTGCCGCGAATCGCGTCCTTCGCGTCGTGCACGGTCACCGGGCACGCGCAGGCCGCACGGGTGATGCGGCTCCGCTTCTCGAGGCCGATCGAAACGCACGAGCGAGCCGCCATCCTCGACGCGCTCCCGTTCGAGGCGCGCTGGGATGACGAGCCATGCGAGGGCCGCTGCTGGCCTCCGCGCGTCGCGGAGCTCGTCGCGCAGGACACGCTGGAGATCGCGATGCCTGTCGAGCTCGGAGTGATCGCGCCCGGGGACGTACGGACCACCCTTGCCCGCGAGCTCACGTCGCGCCCGAACCTGCTCGAGGCGTCGGTGGTCGCGCTCGCGGGAACGGAGGCCACCGCGATCGAGCTCATCGAGGTCGTGCCGCGCGGCCTCGAGCTCAGCCGGAGTCTTCGTGGGGAGCCCGGAAGCAGCCTGACGTGGGAGAGTCTCCTCGCGGCGTTCGGGGACTCCCGACTCCCGCCCGAAGCCGCCTCGCTCCGTCTGCGAGGCGCGGTGCCCGAGCGACTCTGGGCGTTCCCGTGGCCGATGGTCGATGCGTGGATCACCGACGAGCAGCTCGCTTCCGAGCGCGCACGCAGGCTGTCGCAGCGCGATCGTGTCGTACCCCTCGGCCAGATCGATCTGGACTCGAGAGCCGCGATCCGCCGACAGATCGGCGCGCGCGCCCGCGCAGCGAGCGTATCTCGGGATGCGGGTCAGAGGCGGTCGCTGTCGCTCGAACGGACCGCGCTCCTCGAGCGACTCTTCGAGCTCGACGAAGACGTCGCCGCCGTGGGCGCTGCGATCGCGATTCATCTCGAGCTCGGCGACTTCGCGGCAGCACGCGCGCTCGCGGGCCGTGCCTACGCCCTCCGCCCCGACGACCCCAGCGTGCGTGACGCGTTCGTCTCCAGCGCTCCCGATCTCGCCTCGCTCGAGGACGTCCTCAGGGCGATCCGTCCCGAGCTTCGCGACGCCTCGCGCCGCGAGCTCGCCGCCGCGACGCTGTCTGCACGCTCTGCGGGCGTGGGCTTCGCGACGGTGGAGCAGAGCCATCGCGGGCTCGCGGCCTCGGTACCGCGTGTCGTCGCGACGCCCGCCACGGACGAGATCCCGAACGATGCGCTCGCCGAGGTCGCGTATCTTCTTCTTCGCGGCATGGGCGCGGGCCCGAACTCGACGATGACCTTGCGTCTCGAAGGCCCGCTGCGCGAGAACGCACCCGTGGGCCAGGACCTCTTCGCAGTGCGATGGCCGCGCGGCGAGCAGCTCGCTTGGGTCACAGTCCCGACCCGCGAGCCGATGGTGACGCGGTTGCAATGGATGAGCAGCCTGCTCCGGGCGCAACTTCCGGAGCGGGGCGAAGTGCGGCTCGCAGCTTGGTCGGTGGATGACGCCGGTGCCGAGCACTCGCTGTCGCTCCAGCTTTCGCTCGATCGGGGTCGGGCGAGGCTGACGGGGTCGTCGCTGCGCCTCGGGGCGCGGTGCTGGTCAGCCATGGCACGCGATGTCCTGCGCCCGGCACGAGGCCTCGAGACGACGACGTTCCCCGCGCCCACGATCACGCTCGTTCTGTCTCCGGACCTCGAAGCCCGGGTCCGTGCCCGCCTCGAAGGAACCCGCCAGCCACGCCGCGAGAGGCTGCGCTGTGCGTCGGAGAGGGGCCAACTGACCTGCACGGGAGAAGGCGGCCCCGAAGAGATCCTCGAGCTCCTCTCGATCGTGGCGGTCGAGACGGTCAGGGCTCATCTCGCGCCGGATGGGTGAGAGCGCTCGGGTCGAGGGACGTGGGGGCTCAGCGACCCGTTCCGAGCACGTCGGGGCTCGGGCCCTCGGTTCCCGCAGCCGTCGGCGTCGCGGGGGTTGCAGACCCATCCGCCTTCGCCGCGTTCCCCTCCTGTTCGTCCTTCCCGCTCTTCTTCTCGTGTTCCTTCTCCGGGACGAGCTTCGACAGGAGGACGGACCCGAGGAGGAGGGCGAGCACGATCCCGAGCGAGATGCCTTCCCCGATGTGGATCGCTCCGAGCATCTCGTGCCGGAGGAGGATCTTGACGCCGATGAAGACGAGGATGATCGAGATCGCACGCTCGAGGAAACGGAACATCGGGAGCAGGCGCTCGAGCACGATGTAGACCGATCGCAGGCCCAGGATCGCGAACATGTTCGAGGTGAACACGATGAGGCCGTGGGTGGTCACCCCGAAGATGGTGGGAATGGAGTCCACGGCGAAGATCAGGTCGGAGAGCTCGACCACGATGAGCACGAGGAAGAGCGGCGTCGCCATGAGGGCCCCGTTCTCCCGGACGAAGAACGCCTCCTTGCGGTAGCCAGACGTCATCGGCAGGAAGCGACGCACGGTCTTGACCATCCGGCTCTCTTCGATCTTCTCCTCCTCGCCGTCGTCGTCCTTCTTGAAGAAGAGGCGACCCCCCGTGTAGAGCAGGAACGCTCCGAAGACGTACAGAACCCACTCGAAGCGGTGCACGATCGCCGAGCCTGCGAGGATGAACGTGCCCCGCAGGAAGATGGCACCGAGGATGCCCCAGAAGAGCACGCGGTGCTGGTACGCCGCGGGCACGGCGAACTGCGCGAAGATGAGTACGAAGACGAACAGATTGTCGACGGACAGCGCCTGCTCGAGGACGTAGCCAGTGATGAATTCCTGCGCGCGGGCTGGCCCCATGTTGGGGATCACGTAGAGCAGGCCCGCAAACCCCAGCGCGAACATGGCCCACACGACGGCCCAGAGGAGCGCCTCGCTGAAGGAGACCACCCTGGTCTTCCGATGGAAGACCAAGAGGTCGATCGTCAGCACCGTGACGAGGAAGACGAGAAAGCCGATCCAGAGGGTGGTCTCGCTGATCTCGGGCATGTTCGCTCGTGCAGGCCGCGCGGGAGGGTGCTCGCTCGGGCGTGGATTCGTCGAGGAGCCGCGCAATCCCGCGGGCGGCAACCATCGCATGCCGTCCAGGTCCGGCAACCGTCGCCTCTCCAAGGACCTAGCTTTCTTCGAAGGGACCTTGCGGCCCCTTCGGCTTTCCCTTAGTCAGCACCCCGATGCCCTTCGTCCTCGACCGTCGTCAGCAGGTCTTCGTCGTCCTGGTCGGCGTCTTCGTCACGTCGCTGCTCGTGGCCGATCTGGTCGCGGGCAAGTACTTCGTGATGGGCGGATTCGAGATGTCGGCCGGCACGGTGACGTTCCCCGTGGCGTTCGTCCTCACCGACATCGTCAACGAGTACTACGGGCAGCGCGGCGCGCGCTTCATGACGGCGATCGGGATGGGCATGCTCGTGCT
>JBKDQC010000531.1:0-2278 GCA_046342295.1 Deltaproteobacteria bacterium
GTACGCGACCTCCCCGCCTGCACCGAGCCCGCGTATAACCGCCGGATGCTGGTCGAGACGAGGTGTGGTCGCTTGTTCGTGGAGGTGCGCGGCGAAGGTGCCCCCGTGGTGCTCTGGCATTCGCTGCTCTGCGATGGCGGCATGTGGTCCGGGCAACTGAGCGCGCTCGCGACGCGCCACCGCGTGATCAACATCGACGCCCCCGGACATGGCCGGAGCAGCCCGACGACCCGTGGATACACGCTCGAGGACTGCGTCGATGCGCTCTTCGGGGTGATGGACGCCGCGGGCGTCTCGGCGGCCGCGCTCGTGGGCCTCTCGTGGGGCGGAATGGTCGCCATGCGCGCCGCGCTGCGCCGCTCCGAACGGGTGCGTTCGCTCATCCTGCTCGATACCAACGCGAACGCCGAGAGCGCCGAGAAGTTGCCCCGGTATCGCGCGATGGCCTTCGTCGCGCGTCGCCTCGGGGCCGTGCCCCCGCTCCTCGATCGCCTCGAGCCGATCTTCTTCTCGCCGCGCACCCGGCTCGAGAGACCAGAGATCGTCCGCGAATTCCGCGAGCGGCTCGCGGCGATGGACCCTGCCTCGATCGGCCATGCCGTCGATTGTGTCGAGTTCGACAGGAGAGACATCCGGCGCGAGCTGGTGCAGGTTCGATGTCCGACGCTCGTCGTGTGCGGAGTGGACGACGTCGCAACGCCCATCGCGTGCTCGGAGGAGATCGTGGGCGCCATTCCGGGCTCCGAGCTGGCGCTCGTGCCTCAGGCCGGTCACCTGTCTGCGTGGGAGCGCCCCGAGGTCGTCACGCCGCTGCTGCTCGAGCGACTCGCCAAGACCGAGGGCTGAGGAGCACGAGCAGCCCACGCGCACCGCCGGGGCTCTCGGAGCGTGGTGAAGGGGATGCCCGCTCGCTCGTGGGGGGACGTCGATGGGTTCCGGCGATTCGTGATCGGGAGCGAGCCTCGGCTCAGTGCGCGCTGCCCCACGTGGGGCCGACGCCGTCCTCGACGAGCAGAGGGACACGCAGCTCGACCGCCGACTCCATCGTGCCGCGGACGAGCGCGCGCGCCCGGTCGATCTCCGCTTCGGGCACCTCGAACACGAGCTCGTCGTGCACCGTGAGGATCATCTTCGTCGCGAGGCCCGCCTCGCGCAGGCGCCGGTCGATCCGGATCATCGCGATCTTGAGGATGTCAGCCGCCGTGCCCTGGATGGGCGTGTTGCGCGCGATCCGCTCGGCGGCGAAGCGCTGTGACCAGTTCCGCGCGAGGATGTCCGGGACCTCGCGCCGCCTCCCGAGCATCGTACGCACCGAGCCCGTGCGGCGCGCCTCCGCGACGAGCTCGTCGAGGTAACGCGCCACGCCCGCGTACCGCGAGAAGAACGCCGCGATGTAGCGCTTGGCCTCGGCCTCCACGACCTCCAGGCTCCGCGCGAGCGCGCGCTCGGCTTGCCCGTAGATCACCGCGAAGTTCACGGTCTTGGCGCGTCCGCGCTGCTCTCGGGTGACCGCAGCCTCGGGAACCCCGAAGATCGCGCTCGCGGTCTTGATGTGGACATCGACGTCCTCGATGAAGGCGCTCGAGAGCTCCGGATCCTCCGAGAGGTGTGCGAGCACGCGGAGCTCGATCTGAGAGTAGTCCGCGGAGAGAATTGCGTGACCGGGCGGCGCGACGAAGGCCTCGCGGATCGCGCGGCCTTCCTCGGTGCGGATCGGGATGTTCTGTAGGTTCGGTTCGCTCGAGCTGAGCCGACCCGTGGCCGCGACCGCCTGGTTGAAGCGGGTGTGCACGCGACGGTCGGAAGGATCGATCTGTCGGGGCAACGCATCGACGTAGGTGCTCTTGAGCTTCTGCGCCGCGCGGAGCTCGAGGATCGCAGCGGGCAGCGGGTGAAGCTCGGCGAGCTCCTCGAGGACGTCGGCGTCGGTCGAGCGCGCGGTCTTGGTCCGCTTCTTCACGGGCAGGCCGAGCTCGTCGAAGAGGACCGTCTCGAGCGCTCGGGGGGAGCCGACCTGGAAGACGTGACCGGCGGCTTGATGGCAGCGCTCCTCGAGGGTGACGAGCCGCGCCTCGAGCGTGGTCGCCATGGCGCCGAGGCGGGCGACGTCGATCGCGACGCCCGTACGCTCGAGCGCGACGAGCACGCTCACCAGCGGGAGCTCGATGTCACGAAGCACACGGTCGAGCGACTCGGCCTCGAGGTGCGCGCGGAGCGGCGGCAGGAGCTGGGCGATGGCCGACGCCGCGGGTGCGGCGACCTTCGCGACCTCCTCGAT
>JBKDQC010000532.1:0-5984 GCA_046342295.1 Deltaproteobacteria bacterium
GACACCTGCGCGCGACCCTCCTCGGGCACGGGCTGGTCTCGATGCTCCGCTTCGTCGGACAGCACGTCATGGGCGACAACCCCAGGGGAGACTGGGGCACGCTGTTGGGGGTCTTGATCGCGGGCTTGCGGAAGTTCCGCGCCGGCGACCCCGCGGGGCTGGACATCGCGGGCCTCGAGTCCGTGTACAAGCAAGCGAGCAAGCTCGCCGAAGAAGACTCGACCTTCGCGGATGCCGCGCGCGCCGAGCTCGCGAAGCTTCAGGCGGGGGACCCCGAGAGCCGCGCGCTCTGGCAGAAGTTCGTCGACACCACGCGCGCCGAGCTCGACAAGACCTACGCGCGGATGGGCGTCTCGTTCGACGAGTGGCTCGGCGAGAGCTTCTACGACCCGATGCTGCCGCGCGTGATCGAGGCGGTCGCGGCGGCGCAGATCGCGCGCGAGGATCAAGGGGCGCTCTGCGTGTTCTTCCACGAGTGGGCGGAGACCGGAGCCCCGGCGCCGGGCCGCCTCGCGAAGCAGAAAGAGCCCTTCATCATCCGCAAGAAGGACGGCGCGTTTCTCTACTCGACGACCGACATCGCGACCGTGATGCACCGCCACGAGGTGCTCCACGCCACGCGCGCCATCTACGTCGTCGACATGCGGCAGTCGCTGCACTTCGAGCAGCTCTTCGCGGTCGCTGCGCGCCTCGGCTACACGATGCGCCTCGAGCACGTCAGCTTCGGGACGGTGCTCGACGAGAGCGGCAAGCCCCTCAAGACCCGCGAGGGCAAGGCGATCACGCTCGCCTCGCTCCTCGACGAGGCCGAGGCCCGCGCGCTCGAAGTGATGAAGACCGAGAAGGTCGTGGACCTCCCCGAGGAGGAGCTCCTCCGCGTCGCGCGCGCCGTGGGGATCGGGGCGGTGAAGTACGCCGATCTCCGGCAGAACCGCCTCTCCGACTACCAGTTCGACTTCGCCAAGCTCATCGAATTCCGCGGGAACTCGGGCCCGTACATGCAGTACGCCGCGGCGCGCGTCGGGTCGATCTTTCGCAAGGGCGAGATCGACGAGGCCGGCTTCCGTGTGCCCGAGGTGCACCTCGAGGCGCCCGAAGAGAAGGCGCTCGCGCGTACGCTGCTCAAGTTCGCCGACGTCGTCCACGCGGCGGCGGAGACGTGTCAGCCGCACCTCCTCACCGACCACCTCTTCGCGCTCTCTCGCGACTTTTCGTCGTTCTTCGAGGCATGCCAGGTGCTCAAGAGCGAGGGCGCGACGCGTGCGAGCCGGCTCGCGCTCACCGCGCTCACGGGCCGTCAGCTTCGCAGGGGGCTCGTGCTCTTGGGGATCGAGCCCGTCGAGCGCATGTGAGCGAGCTCTGGGTCACGGCGCTGCGCGGGACCGAGGTCGCGCTCCGCGACGAGCTCCGGGAGCTGGGCTTCCGCGGGGCCAAGGCCGATCGCGGCGGCGTGCGCGTGCCGCTTCACCCGGATCGGGATGGGGTCGGGCGTGAGCACGAGGTCGCGTTCCAGATCTGTCTCTGGACGCGCATCGGAGTGCGCGTGCTCGTACCCGTGGCCGGCGAGCTCGAAGCCCATACCCCGGCGGCGCTCTACGAGGGCGTGCGCGCGATCCCTTGGGAGCGGTGGCTCGATGCCACGACGACGCTCGCCGTCTCGTGCGTCTCGCGTGAGAGCGCGCAGGCCAACGAGCGCTTCGTGTCGCTCAAGACCAAGGACGCCATCGTCGATCGGCTGCGCGACGTGATCGGCGAGCGCCCGAGCGTCGACCGCGAAGACCCCGCCGCGCCGGTCTTCGTGCACCTCAAGCGTGACCGGGCGCGCGTGTTCCTCGATGCCTCCGGCGATGCGCTTCACCGGCGAGGCTATCGGCTCGTGCACGGCGAGGCTCCGCTCAAGGAAACGCTCGCGGCCGCGGTGCTGCGCCTCTCAGGCTGGGATCGCGAGAGCCCGCTCATGGACCCGACCTGCGGCTCGGGCACGCTCGCGATCGAGGCCGATCTCTGGGCCCGCGACGTCGCGCCTGGCCTCCTGCGCTCACGCTTCGCGATCGAGCGCTGGTGTTCGGTCGATCCCGCGCTCCGCGTGCGCTTCGCGGAGCAGCGTGACAAGGCCCGCTCGTTCGCGCGGCGCGAGGGGCCCGACGTGTGGGCCTCCGACGCGAGCGCGGCGAGCGTCGAGAGCGCGCAGGAGAACGCCCGGCGCGTCGGAGCGGCCGTGCGTTTCTCCGTGGCGAGGCTCGGCGCGCTCGAGCCGACGCGCCCGGCTGGCACGGTGGTCGCGAATCTCCCCTACGGTGAGCGCATCGCCATCGATCCGTCTCTCTGGGACGAGCTCGGACGCGTGATGCGACGGGGGTCGCGCATGCGCTGGGCGCTCCTGCTCGGCGGCGCGCCGCCGGACGGCGCGCTGCCCCCGCCGGACGCTCTGATCCCTCTTTGGAACGGCCCCCTCGAGTGCCGGCTGGCGATCGTCGGCCCGCGCTGAGCGACCCAGAGGGGCCGACGCGGTTCGTCAGTAGGGGCGGTACGGCGGGCGTGCGTGGGTGTGCCACTTCGCGAGCGAGGGCCGCGCGAGCTGCGTCTCGACGAACCGCACGAGCGGTGCAGGAAGCTCGTCGGCGACGACGCGGCGGAGCATCAGCGCGAGGTCGGCGTCGGCGACCGACCAGCTCGAGAAGAGCTGCGTGCGCTCGCCGAGCCAAGCGCTCGCGGCGCGCACGAGCTTGTCGCGGGTCGCGAGCGCCTTCGGAGAGAGCGGCGGGGTCGTCGACCCATACCAGATCGTGTGCGTCGAGCGTTCCTCGCGGATCGGCAACAGGTCGCTCCGGACCCAGGCTTGGATCTGCCGCGCGATGGCGCGCTCGACGCGATCCTCCGGGTAGAGCCGCGAATGCTGCGGGGGAGGGAAGAGCTCAGCGAGATACTCGTCGATCGCCTGGGATTCCGCGAGCCAGAGGTCGCGACCGCCCGGCGCCGCGCCGCGATGGACGAGCGCGGGAACCCGGCCCGTCGGCGCCGCATACGATGCGAGGCGATGTTCCGCATCGGCCATCGAGACCTCGACGAGCTCGTAGGGCACGCCCAGCTCTTCGAGCGCCACGAACGCGGACATGGCGTAGGGGCTGATCCAGAACGCGTCGATGTGGAGTGCCAGGTCTGCCATGGGCGTATCGGTTTCGAGCGCGCGGGGACGGCTTCCGAGGGAGGGCGTGCGACCGGGTGGGGCCATGGTCGCGGGCCCTCAGTGACACGACCGTGCGGGCTCAGCGTCGATCGCCGCGGAGGGCCTTCACGTCCGCGAGGAGTCGAGCGCTCGTCGCCTCGGCCGCGGGCACCGGGGCGCCGACCACGAGCTCGACCTTCGACCAGAAGCGCTTCGGTAGCTTCACCATCGCCACACCGTCGGAGCGGCTGAACCAGCTTCCCCAAAGGCCTCGGAGGCCCATCGGGACCACGGGCACGGGCGACTCCTCGAGGATGCGCTCGACCCCCGGGCGGAACTCGTTGATCTCGCCCGAGTAGGTGATCATCCCCTCCGGAAAGATTCCGACGAGCTCTCCCTCGTCGAGGGCCTGCTTCACTTCGACGAAGGCGCGCTCCATGAGGGCTTCGTCCTCCTTGCGCCCCGCGATCGGGATCGCGCGGCCCCAGCGGAAGAGCCAGTGGAGCAGGGGGAGCTGGTAAATCTTGTAATACATGACGAAGCGGATCGGACGCCGGACGGCCGCGCCCACGAGGAATCCGTCGACGAAGCTCACGTGGTTCGCGACCACGAGCGCGGGGCCTTCGTCGGGGACGCGCTCGATGCCGCGGATCGACAGGCGGTACATCACGCTCATCGCGAGCCACGTGAGAAAGCGGAGCAGAAACTCGGGCAGCAGCGCGAAGATGTACGCAGCCACGAGCGCGTTGAGGAGCGCGGCCGCGAGGAAGACTTCTGGGATCGTGAGCTCGAGAACGCTGCGGCCCACGAACGAGAGCGCGGCGGCCCCGACGATGAAGAGCGAGTTGAGGACGTTGTTCGCCGCGATGATGCGGGAGCGCTTGGCGGGATCGCTCCGGGACTGCATCACGGCGAAGAGGGGCACCGAGTAGAAGCCTCCGAAGACGCCGATGAGACCGAAGTCGAGGAGCATCCGCCAGTGCACCGAGTCCGCGAGCACCGCTTGCCAGCCGAGATCGATGCCCCGCGGGACGTGGTGCGCGGTCGCGAGGTAGAGGTCGACGCCGAAGAGCGACAGACCGATGGCGCCGAAGGGGACGAGACCGAGCTCGATCTGCCCGCGCGAGAGACGCTCGCAGAGGAGCGAGCCCACGCCGACGCCGAGAGAGAAGATCACGAGGCAGAGCGTGAAGACGCTGGTCGTCCCCCCGAGGACCGAGCTCACGAAGACCGGGAGCTGGATCATGAGGAGCGCGCCGAAGAGCCAGAACCACGAGATGCCGAGGATCGACAGCCACACCGCGCGCACCTCGAGCGCGAAGCGCATGACGCGCCAGGTCTCGGCGAAGACGTTGATCCCGATCGGTAGGTCGGGAACCTTCGAGGGGACGGGGGGGATCGCGCGCGCAGCGAGGTAGCCGAAGACCGCGAAGGCCAGCATCAGCGTCGACACGAGGAACGGTCCGCGGTCTTCGATCGCGACGAGCTGGGCGCCCGCGATCTCGCCGACGAGGATGGCGACGTAGGTGCCCATCTCGACGAGGCCGTTGCCGCCGACGAGCTCTTCGGAGCGCAGGACCTGCGGGAGGATCGCGTACTTCACGGGTCCAAAGAGGGTGGCCTGCAGGCCGAGCATCGTCAGCGCCGTGAGAAGGAACGGCAGCGAATGGAGGTAGAAGCCCAGGGTCGCGACGCCGATGATGGCGATCTCGAAGAGCTTCGTGAGCTGGATCAGCCGGCCCTTCTCCATCTTCTCCGCGAGCTGCCCCGCGGTCGCCGAGAAGAAGAAATACGGCGCGATGAACAGGGCGGTCGCGAGCTGGCTGACCTGCTCGGCCTCCTCGTGGCTCATCGTCAGCGTGAAGAGGATGATGATCGCCTGCTTGAGGGCGTTGTCGTTGAAGGCGCCGGTGAACTGCGCGAGGAAGAAGGGGCCGAAGCGGCGCTCGGTGAGCAGGCGGGACTGGCTCATGCCCGCGCGATGGTACCCGGCCGCGCCGGGCTTGACGCCCCATCGTGCGGACCACAGTGAGTGAGCGGTCACTCAAGAACTCGATGGCTCGCCCCGTCACCATCTCCGACGACACCCTGCTCGAGGCCGCGCGTGCGGTCTTCCTCGAGCACGGCATCCGCGCGACCTCGTCGGAGGTGGCGCGCCGCGCCGGTGTGTCGGAAGGCACGCTCTTCAAGCGTTTTCGCACGAAGGAGTCGCTCTTCCACGCCGCGATGTCGATGTCGCTCGAGGGCGACTCCGCGGAGTTCGTGGGCTCCCTCGAGGGGCGCGTCGGTCGGGGCAGCCTCCGCGGACAGCTGGAGGAGGTCGCAGTCCTCGGCATCGCGTTCTTCCGGAAGATCGTGCCGCTCCACATGATGACCTGGTCGAGCCAGCCGAAGCTCGAGCGGGGCGGTCCGGAGGACGCGCGCGGCGAGCACCGGGCGGTCGAGGGGCGGCGCTTGTTCGAGGGCTACTTCGAGGGCGAGCGACGGCTCGGCCGGCTCCGGAACGTCGACGTGTCGGTGCTGGCGCGCGCCTTCATGGGGGCGCTCTACAACTTCGTCGCGATGGAGGTGATCGTGGGCCACGCCGATCCGCGCCCGATGCCTGCGGAGGCCTTCGTCCGCGGGCTGGTCGACATCCTCCTCCGCGGCGTCGAAGTCGACGCCGCGCCGCGTCGCTCGACCGCGGTCCGGACCGCGAAGGTCGGCCCTCGTCCGCGGCGCACCCGCTGAAAGCATGGTGGGGCGCGCGGACGGCTTCGCCCCGAGATCGGATGTTTATGCGTGCACCTGGTGCTCTCTTTCTGGTGTGGTCCACCTG
>JBKDQC010000533.1:0-3882 GCA_046342295.1 Deltaproteobacteria bacterium
CCTCCGGGAGAGGCTCGGTGCCGGAGAGGATCCGCGCGCGCACGTGATTCCCATGGGAATCGCGAGGCGTGCTCGGCCCGCCGCGCGGCCCGAGGCTCGGCCCGTGCGGGCGCTGGTGCTCGCTCGCCTCGTTCCGGTCAAGCGGGTCGAGCTGGCGATCGCCGCGGCCGAGTCGGCCGGCCTCGAGCTGGTCATCGCCGGCGAGGGCCCCGAGCGTGGGCGGCTCGAGCGATTCGCTCGGGCGAACACGACGCGCTTCGTGGGCGCCGTCGACGAGGCGGCGCGTGCTCGGCTCTTCGCGCAATGCGAGATCTTCCTCGCGACCTCTGCGCACGACCCGCGCGGCGTGACGGAGGGCTACCCCGTCGCGCCCCGCGAGGCTCTCGCGCACGGGCTCGTGGTGCTGGCCACGGACGACCCCGTGCACCGAGAGCTGGCGCGACGTTGCGGCGGGGCCGTCGTGCTCAGCTCGGAAGCAGCCTTGTCGCGCACCCTCTCCGAGCTCGCTCGGGATCGACAGCGCCTGCGCGCGCTTGCCCGGCTCGCGCCCGAGGCCGTGGGAATGGACGCATGGCCATGCGTGGCGGCGCGGTTCGAGCCCCTCTTGGCGGGTCGAGATCCACGCGAGGAGGAAGGCTCCTCGGCGACGTCACAGCTCGACACGTCGGGCCTCGGGGTGGGGTGAGAGTTCGAGGCCGGCCGGCGAGGCGGCCGCGCCCGCGAAACGAAGCCCCTCCAGGTCGAGGCGCTGCCAGTTCCCGAGACCGTCGAGCCAGAGGCAACGCACCACGCGCCCGCGCTCGGGCCCCTCGTCGAGCACGTCGACTACGAGGCGCTCGAGCCCCGGCCACGGGGCGCTCGGGACGACCTCGGCCCGGACGTGACCGCGAGCCCGCTCGAGGATGCGCTCGCGGAGGTGCACGCTCGGCGCCTCGCCAGCCGCGACCGCCGCGAGCCGGGCCAGCGGGGTTTCCCCGCGGGCGATCAGCACGAGGGGCGGAGAGACACCCGCGTCGAACGTCTCGATCCGGTCCGGTCGAATCGACATCTCCAAGCGCGGCGTCTCCGGGGCGCCCAGACGCAGCAGGGCACCCGAAGCGCTCACGCGAAGGAAGCCGGGCTCGCTCGTGGTTCGGTCGTGGGCGTGGATGTACCGCACGAGCGTCACGCGGCCACTGGCGCTTGGATGCGCGCGTACGAAGGCCACGACGGCCTCGAGGACACCGAGCTCCTGGGCGCCGCTCGGAGCAGGAAGGCAGAGCGCCGCGCCGAGGAGGAGAAGAACCGGGAAGAGCCAACGGGGCTGGCGGTTGATCCCCGCGGTGGCGGGCAGGTAGCATTCCGCCATCATCTGGGTATCAGCTTGGTTCAGGTCGTTCCTACTCACCGACGGAGGTCCCATGCGGGTGAACGAGAAGGAGATCGATCGGTTGGAGCGTCGCCACCGGAAGTTGAAGGAGAGGGTGGCTCGGTACGAAGCGCGACTCTACCTGACGGCGAACGAGCAACGTGACCTCGCGGACCTGAAGAAAGAGAAGCTCGCGACCAAGGACACGCTGACGGCGCTGAGACCCGTGAGCGAGTGACGCGACGAATGGGAGAGGGCGCCACCGACGGCGCCCTCTCCGCGTCGAGGGACCGTGCCCGAGAGCGATGGTGCCGCGTGGACCCCTGGGCCACGGAGTCTTCCCTTGGCTCGTCAGTCGGGCGTCGCAGCGCGAGCGCGGAACGTCATCCGCTCCGTGGGGGCCAGCTCGGTGAGAGTTCGCTCGAGAAGCTCGCGCTGCTCGCGTCGCAGGCCGAGACCGTCGGTCCCGCTGATCTCGCGCGCGAGCGCCAGGTGGTAGAGGGCGTCGTCGCGTCGGCCGAGTCGGAACTCGGTCATTCCCCGGACGTACAGGTAGCGCGCGCGGTCCTGGACCTCCATGCGGCCGAGGTTGTCGTCGCCGACCACGTCGAGCCACGCCAGCGCCGCGTCCGGTCGCGCCTCGTCGTAGGCACGCTCGGCCTGGCGGATCTCGTTCGTCCACGACGCGCAGCCTGCGACGCACAGCAGCGTCGCGAGGGCCGTGTTGGTGAGGTTGAGACGTCCGCGCATCGCGGGGAGCATACGCCGAGGAAT
The DNA here is from genome assembly GCA_046342295.1 of Deltaproteobacteria bacterium. Taxonomy (GTDB): domain Bacteria; phylum Myxococcota_A; class Polyangia; order Polyangiales; family Sandaracinaceae; genus JAFLCL01. The sequence continues at coordinate 2,123 of JBKDQC010000533.1, forward strand.
GCTGCTCCCGCGAGGTCCGTTGAACCAACGACACCAAGAAGAAGGGCGGGCCTCGTGAGCCCGCCCTCTTCCCTCCTCGGGCGCGACCCGAAGAGCCCATTCATTTTCGGCGATCGAGCGAACAACGACGTGATCAGGTCGAAGCGAACCAAGCGAGGCAGCGACGAACCAAGCGAGACAGCGACCAACCAGCGAAAGCGAGGCAACGACGAAGCAGCGAAAGCGAGGCAACGACGAAGACGAGAAGCAAGCCGAGAGATCCAGGAGAAGTGAAGCGACGAGAAGCAAGCAAGCGCGTGAAGGGCGAAGCGGAAGCGAAGCCGGCGCAAGCGAAGACAAGCCAAGGGGGCGGTGAGGCAGGTTTGGAGAGGCCGCGTCCCACCGGGAGCATGTGGAGCCGTGAAGGGGTGACCAAGAGCGTTGGGCATCCGAGTCGGCGCGAGCGTCAGAATCAAGTGCATCGAACCTAAGCAGTGGTCGTGCCGGCGGATGTTGCTCGCGTTTCGCAGGGGAATCTCGATGGCCTCTCGACCTCTCCATGACATTCGTGTCACGGCGTCATGCCCACGAAGTCGCGCCGGTCAGGACGAGAACCAGCGGCCGTCGCGGCACACGAAGCGCGTCGAGCCGCCGAGCGCCGGGGTGCCGTCCGGATGCATCGAGTCGCCGGGCAGCGCGAGGATCCAGCCCGCCTCGGTCGCGTGGAACACCGGACATACGAGGGGCGGTGTGCTCGCACGGGCTGCCAGCACCGCGTCCTCCGACCGACGGTGTGCGGTGAGAAGCTCGAGGGTTCTCAGCGTCGGTGGGGGGAGGTCGATGCTCGCGGCCTCGTGGAGCGCGATCGCCTCGCGCGGGGACAGCCAGCGCGAGGCGATCGTCTCGTGGGCTTCGCTGCTGGCGTGCTCGGACTCTTCGCGGCTCACGACGCAGAGGAAGAACCGAGCGTCGAACCGCCTCTTCTCCACCGCGGGGGTGACCCATCGGGAGAGTGGGACGAGTCGGCTCAAGGCGAGGCTCGCGTCGAGGGACCCGAGCACCTCGTCCCAGGCCTGGCCTGCGTTCAAGCGCGCCCGCGCCGCGTCTAGAGCACCGCGCGCGCGCGCGCTCGTCCCAAGGAGGACCCCAGCCTCTTCGAAGGTCTCGCGGATGGCCGCCACGTGAAGTGCCCGCGCAGTGACGGCGTCGATCTCCTCGCTCGGCCCGAGGGCGTGACGCAGAGTCTCGTCACTCGGCCCCACGCAGCGCGCTCGCACCGCCTCGCTCGCATCCTCGAGGGCCAGCTTGCCGCCCGGAAATACATGGGCGCCACCCATGAAAGCGGTGGCGCGGTGACGTTGCACGAGGAGCGCTTCGAGCCCTCGAGCGCTGTCGCGGAGCAAGACCACCGTCGCGGCTGGCACTGGAGCAGGTCCGGCGCGAAGAGGATCGATGTCGAGCGAGGGCGCCAAGTCCCGCGGGCCCTCACGCACGACGCGCCTCGAGCCATTCGCCGATTCGCTCCACGGCATGCACCGTCGGGGCGCAGTGCCTGCGCAGGAAGGTCTCGTCTACGGGCTGCTCCTTGGGGATGACGCCCACCGCCGAGAGCGCGCGAGGCCCATCGAAGTCGACGTACGCAAGCCGCGCCGTGAGCTCCTCGCGCGGTCGGCCGAAGGCCACCCCGGGCACCAGCCCGACGCGCCCTTCTTCGAGCAGGCTCGTGCAGAGCGCGTGGCTTGAATCGAACGCCATGCGGCCGGGAGACGGAGTGAGGGCGG
>JBKDQC010000534.1:0-2440 GCA_046342295.1 Deltaproteobacteria bacterium
GTACGCGTTCACGGGGTAGCGCGTGTGATCAGGGGATCGACACGGGATCAAGAGCATGATCGACTCGCCGTGTGAGTTCGCTGGAAGAGCGTCTGCTGCGACTCGAGGCCCGCGTGACGGAGCTCGAGGCGGAGAACGCTGCCCTTCGCCAGGCGGTGGCTGCTCGGGATGCGCGGATCGAGGCGCTCCTTACCGAACTTGGCCGCAACTCGTCGAACTCCGGAAAGCCGCCTTCGAGCGACCCGCCGGGCATGCGCGACAAGCGGCCGGGCCGACAGCCGTCCGCCAAGTCCGCCGGCGGCCAGCCCGGGCACAAAGGCCACCGACGCGAGTTGCTGCCCGCGACCCGCAGCACAGACCGCTTCCCGACCAGATGCAGCGGTTGCAAGGGCGGCCTGCCCAAGCTCTCGCACGGCGAGCCGCTCATTCACCAGGTGGTCGAGATCCCCAGGATCGTGGCCGACGTCTCGCAGTGGGTCCTGCACGCCGTCCAGTGCCCCAACTGCAGCTGCGTGACGCGCGCCAAGCTTCCTCGCGGAGTACCGCGCGGCATGGTCGGTCCGCACCTCATGGCGCTCATCACGCTCTTCATCGCCGGCTACAAGATGAGCCGCCGACAAGTGCAAGAGATGCTCGCCGACGTCCTGGGCATCACGCTGTCCTTGGGCACCATCAGCAACACCGAGGCGCGAGTCGCGGACCTGCTCGAGACTGCCTATGGCGAGGCCGCCGAAGCTGTGAATGCTGCCGACGCCAAGAACCTCGACGCCACCTCGTGGCGACAGTCCGGAGCACAGCGCACTCTCTGGGTGTACGCGAGCCGCCTGGCCACGGTGTTCTCGATCGTGGCCGACGGCACGACCGAGTCCTTGCGCACTCTCGTCAGCAGCCTCACCGGCATCCTGATGACGGACCGCGGCAAGCAGTTCACCTTCTGGGCGATGGAGAAGCGACAGATCTGCTGGGCCCATCTGCTTCGCAAGTTCGCCGAGTTCCAGCAGCACTCCGACCAAGCCGTCTCCAACCTCGGCGACGGCTTGGTTCTCATCACACAGGGCATGCTCCACCACTGGCACCGTGTCCGCGACGGCACGATGACGCGCGAAGAGTTCTCTCGTGTGGTCGTCCCCCAGGCCGAACTGCACATTCACCGAATGCTCGACGAGCTCGTCGCGCTGCAGCGCCGAGGTGTGTCCGGCGCCTGCGAGGACATCCTGAAGCACCAAGAGGCTCTCTTCACCTTTGCCAAGGTTGCAGGCGTCGAGCCCACCAACAATCACGCCGAGAGGGAACTCCGCGACTTCGTCCTCTGGCGCAAGACCAGCCTCGGCTCGCAGAGCGATCGCGGCGACCGCTTCGCCGAAAGGGCCATGACCGTTCTCGCGACCCTCAAGAAGCACGAACGTCAACCGCTCGCCTTCCTCGAAGACACCATTGTAGCTGCGCTCCACCGTCGCCCTTCACCCAAGCTCCTTCCCGCGACCCCGTGAACGCGTACTGAGCTGACGACCTGCCCACGAGTTGATCTAAACCAACGACGATTGCGTTGGTGCCGCCTATTGCCAAACCTATCGCTCCAGGAATCCTGGGCGCATGCGGCACTCCGGGGTTCTGCGGAGCCACGATTACAACGTTTTCGAGCCCTCGCTCCAACGCACTGAGACGCGCCTCGCGAGCCGGAACAGTATCGAGCTGTCCGTCCGTCGGACGCGGCTGCACCGGCTCCAGCGACGCGTCGAACTCGACTTCTATGTCGAAGGTGTAGCGGTAGGTGTAGCCGCCATCCTGAATCTCGAAGTCCCGGTACGTATCTCGAAGTCTGCTCTCGATGTCCTCAGCGGCCCGCCGCAACTCCTCCTCGGTGACCGGCAGTGGCGTGCCAGCATCGGCACTTCGGGGAACGTTCCCCGACAGGGGGCGGGACCGTACCGCGAGGTATCCGAGATGGATTCTCCGCTCTACTATGCGCTCACGTGTATTCACGTGCTCCGCAACGGTTGCGTTCAGCCCCAGCGGGTCAACGGCCTGCAGCAGATTGCCACTGACGTAGTGGTAGCTGTTCAGCGCCTCGCCGCCGCCACTCGCGTGGATGTGGAGCGGGTCCGGCGTGGCCCACCTGCCCAGCCTGGGAATCAGCCACCTCTCACCGAAGTAGGTGACCCCAATCTCCTCGTCGGCTTCTTTCGTGGTGAAGCCCATCGGCTCGATGGGCACCAACGCGTCGTTGGTCCAGAGGTTCTCTCGGGCGCCGTTGGGGTAGTAGGTGCTGACCTCGACGAGGTCGCCGCTCAGGAGGTCCACCACGGCGCCGGTCGTGCCGAGGAGGTCGGTGACGTTGATGGTCGCGCGGCGGTTGCGGTCGATGGGGGGCAATAGGCCGTCGGCCTCGGAGTCCCAGACGATGCGGGCGCCGGCGACGAGGTATTGCGTCTCGGTGGCG
>JBKDQC010000535.1:0-4729 GCA_046342295.1 Deltaproteobacteria bacterium
GTCCGACTCTGCGATGTCGAGACGGCGCTGCACGAGATCCTCGAGGTCTCGGTAACGCTTGTCCGACTCGAAGAGCCCCTCGAGCGCTCCGATCGCCTCGAGGTCGGTCGGCACCTCGTCGAGGACCGCCTGCCACGCCTCGATGGCGCCCCTCGGCTCGCGCAGCCGGTCGCGCACGATCGTGGCGAGCTGGCGCCGGTACGCCACGCGGCGCTCGGGCTCGCTCTCCGCGTCGATCCGTCTCTCGAGCAACGCCGTCGCGTCGGTCCAGCGCTGCTCGACCGCCGCGAGTCGGATGAGCTCGTCGAGGGCCTCGACGTTCGCGGGATCAGCCTCGAGCGCACGCTCGAAGGCCGCGCGCGCCGAGCTCGCGTCCCCGAGCGCCGACTCCGCGAGGCGCGCCGCCTCGAAGAAACGCGCGATCTTCGAGGGCTCCTCCAGCTCGACCTCCGCCCACGCCGTGAGCGCATCGACGAGCGCCCGCTCGCGGCCCGGAACCCGCAGCACCTCCACGAGCCCCGCATGCGCTTCGGGGCTCTCGCGGTCTGCGGACAGCGCCGCCCGCAGCACTGTCTCTGCGCCAGCAGGGTCTCCGAGCCGGTCGCGGTACCAACCGGCCGCGCGCACGAGGAGGTCCCGCTTCATCGTCGAGTCGAGCGCATCCTTGCCAGTCGTCTCCACCACCCGCTCCGCCAGGCCGCGGAGGGCCTCGAAGCGACCAGAGACGCCGGCGAGGCGCTCGAGGTCCGCGAGGAGGGCTTCGTCGCGCGGGTCGAGCTCGTAGGCCTTGACCACGCACTCGAGCGCTCCGGCCGCGTCGCTGAGGTCGGTCTCGCGAAGCTGGGCGAGCTCGAGCCACAGACGCACGCGCTCGCCGTCCGAGTCCGCGAGGCGGATGCGGACGTCGTAGAGGCCTGCGACCTTGCGCGTCGCTCCGGTCGCGCGGTACGCGGCGTCCAGCACCCCGACCACGTCGGCGACGAGACGCTCGTCCGCGAGGAGCCCCTCGGTCGCGCCGAGCGCGCGAGGCTCGGATGGATCGCGCTCGAGGACCTCCCGGAAGGCCGCGAAGGCTGCGGGCGTGTCCCCGAACCTCTCCCACCGGAGCGCTCCGAGCCGGATGAGGAGCTCGGTGTGCTCCGCCGAAGAACCGGACGCCGCTGCCTGCGCGCGACGCTCGAGGACGTCGACGAGCTCGGTCCACGAGCTCCCCTTCGTGTACAGCCGATCGAGCGCGGCGAGCGAGCTCTCGTCGTCCGGCGCGATCTGGAGGCGCCGACGGTGCGCGTCGATCGCGCGTGCGTCGTCGGCCAGCGGGCCCTCCGCGATGCGGGCGAGACGCCCGAGCAGCTCGAGGCCCGTGTCGGCGTCGATCGCGCCGCCGGCGCGCGCGGAGAGCGTGTCTGCCACCTGCTCCCAGCGCCCAAGCGCGCCGCCGAGCCGCTCGAGCTGATCGACGAGCGAGCGGTCGGAGGCGTCCTCCGACAGGGCACGCCGCGTGGCCTCGAAGGCTGCCGCCGCGTCGCCGCGACCCTCCTCGTGGAGCTGCGCGAGGCGCCGGAGGTGCTGCAGCTTCTCCAGGGGGTCGGAGCTCGCGGCGACTGCGAGCTCCTCGAGCTCGGCGATCTCCTGCCAGCGACGCTGCGCTTCCAGGTACGGCATCACGATGCCAGAGGCCTGCGCGCGGTGGTCCTCGAGGCGCGAGATCCGCACGAGCGCCGCGATCGAGGGCTCGTGTCGCGAGTCGATCGAGAGCACGCTCTCGTGCGTGACGAGCGCCTCGCTGACGTCGTCGAGCTCCCGCTCCAGGATCTCGGCCGCGCGGAAGAGGAACGTGACGCGCTCGGCCGACGAGACCGCGGTCGCGGCCTGCGCGCGCAGGTTCTCGAGGAGCTCGGGCCACTGGGCCTGCCGCTCGTACAGTCTCCCGAGGGCGAGGACCGCGGCCGGCTCACCGTCGCGATCCGCCAGCACCTGCTGGTAGGCGCGGATCGCCACGTCGGGCTCGTGGAGCTGCTCCTCGGCGATCTGGCCGAGCCGCAGCGCGATGTCTGCGCGGGTCTCCGGATCGGTCTCGAGCTCGAGGCGGCGGGTCAACACGGGCGCGAGCTGGGCGAAGTCCGACGCTTCGCTGTGGAGGCGGTCGACCGACTCGTAAGCGATGGCATCGGAGTCATCTTCCGCGATGGCCCGCTTGTAGAGCGCGAGCGCCATGGGGATGTCTCCGAGGAGGTCCTCGGCGACGGACCCGGCGCGGCGCAGGGTCTCGCCTCGCTCGACCGGGTCGTACGAGCGCTCGACCTTCTTCTCCAGGGTCGCGATCATGCCGGCCCAATCGCCGACCATGGTGTGGAGCGCTTCGAGCGCGTCGAGGGGGCTCGTGTCCGAGGGATCGATCACGAGCATGCGCTCGAAGGTTCGGATGGCGGCCCGCGGATCGCCACGCTTCTCGTCGTGCACGCGCGCCATCGTCGAAAGAAGCGAGGACTGAACGATGGCATCCTCGGTGTGTCGGAGCGCCGCCTCGTAGCAGGACACGAGGCCGTTCCAGTCCTCGAGCGCGCCCGCCAAGCGGTCGACGTTGGCCCGGACCTCCTCGTGCGCAGGGTCCACGGCGAACGCGCGCGCATACGCGGAGAACGCGAGCGCGCTGTTGTGGCCGCGGTCCTCGTGCAGCCGCGCGATCTCCGAGAGCAAACGGACTTGCTCGGCAGGCTCGGTCGTGAGCTTGGCCTCCGCCTCGTGGATCGCGATCTGCTTCTTCCACTGATCCGTGAGCGCATAGATCGGCTCGAGGATCCGGATGATCCGAAGCTGGTGGGCCGACTGAACGATCAGCGCCTCGAGCGCTGCGACCGCGCCCGGGTGGTCCGGACGGGCCCGCAGCACGTCCTCGTAGGTGTCGATCGCCGCGTCGAGGTCTCCAAGGCGCTTGGCCTGCACCTCACCGAGCTGCGCCTTGAGGCTGATCTCGTCCTCGCGACCGCCCGCGTGCTCGAGCCGAAGACGCAGGAGATCGACGAGGTCGTCCCAGCGCTCGCGGGCGATGAGCAGCGACTCGAGCGCCTCGGTGGCGGTCTGGTGCGTCGGGTCGATCTCGAGCATGGACCGGTACGTGGCGATCGCACGGTCGGCGTCAGCGTTCCTGTCGCGCTCGATCTCGGCGCTCTTGCCGAGCAGCACGAGCCTCTCTTCGTCACTGTCGGCGACATCGATCCGAGCCCGGTAGGCCTCGAGCAAGTCCGCCCAGCGGCTGGCACGCGTCAGCAGGCGCTCGAGCGCTTCGAATGGTGCGCGTTCCGCTGGCGCGTACGCGCGCGCCAGTTGGTACATCTCCACGGCCGCGTCGGCGCGTCGGGTTCGGCTCTCGAAGAGATCGCCCGTGAGCATCGCGAGCTTGTAGGTCTGAGCGTCGTCCACACCGGCCCCCGCGAGCGCCTCGCGGTAGGTGTCGGCGAGCCGCTCCCAACGCTCGAGGACCTTCGCCAGGCGCGCGAGCGTGTCCCAGGCCGCCTCGTCTCGCGGGTCCTCGCGGAACAGGCGGACGTACGTGGCGAACGCGCCGTCGAGATCCTCGAGGTAGTCCTCGTGCAGCTGCCCGAGACGCGCGAGGATCGCCTTGCGCGCTTCGAGATCCTGTTCGGATTCGAGGCGAGCCTCGAGCGCGCGCTGAACCTTCTTCCACTCGAGACGAGCCAGGTAGACGGGCTCGAGCACGACCGCCGCCGCAGCTCTGTGCTCGCCGGACTCGAGCAGGCGCTCGAGCGCCTCGATCGTCGGCTGGTGGGCTCCTTTGCCCTGCGGGCCCAGGGCCAGCGCTTCGCGGTACTGCTCGATCGCGGCCTCGGCATCCGAGAGCCTCTGCGCGTAGAGGTTGCCGAGGTGGAAGCGGACCTCGATGGGGTTGCCGACCTTCTTCTCGATCTGTCGCTCGTACAGGCCGACGAGGTCCGACCAGCGCTCGCTGGCGCCCAAGAGCCGCTCGAGCGAGGCGTAGACGGCCGGCGGATCGGCCTCGACGAGCACCTCCTCGAGCGCAACGATCGCGCGCGGGACGTCCGCGAGCTTGGTCTCGCAGAGCTCGGCCTGGCGCACGAGCAGCGCGACGCGCTCGCCCGCCTGCGCGAAGTCGGTCTTGCGTCGGACGACCTCGAGCAGCGCCGGCCAGTCCTCCGCCGCCTGCACGAGGGACTCGAGCTGCGCGACCGCGTCGGCGTCGTCGGCGCGGAGGTCGAGAATGCGCTCGTAGGTCGCGCGCGCACCGGCAGCGTCTCCGAGTCGGTCCCGGCGCACGACGGCCACGCGCCGGTACGTCTCGATCTGCAGGTCCGGGTCGCCGACCTCGGGCGCGATCGCCTCGAGCAGCGCCGCGTGCTCTCTCCATCGTCCGGAAGCGGCGGCCAGCCGGTCGGACTCTCCAAGCAGGTAGCCGAGATCCGGCTCGGTCGCCGCGCCGCGCACGGCCGTCGCCGCCCGCTCGTAGGCTCCGCCAGCGTCCCCCAACGCGTCCGCGACCTCTGCGCCGCGGCGCAGGGCCTCGAGACGGTCGACCGCGTCGTCTGCGCCGGCGAGCACATCGAGCACGCCGAGCAGTTCGCGCGACGCGCCCGCCGCCTCGAAGCGAGGCCGGAGCATCCGCGCCGCGGCGAGGCGCACCGACGGCTCCTCGGCCGAGGTGAGCGACACGAGGGCCGAGACCGCACCTGCATGCGAGGGCTCGAGCTCGAGC
>JBKDQC010000536.1:0-2133 GCA_046342295.1 Deltaproteobacteria bacterium
GGCGCTGGCCGAGGCCGTGCACGTGCGATCGCCGCGCACTCCGATCGTCGTGGTCTCCGCCCACGACGAAGGCGCGCTCCGCGGCTTCGAGGTCGGAGTTGCGGACTACGTGCTCAAGCCCGCGCGCCTCGAGCGACTCAAGCGCGCGCTCGAGCGCGTGCGCGCGCGGCTCGCGAGCCCCGAGCTCACGACGGCCCTCGGCGCGCCATCGGCCGCAGGCTCGCCCCTCACCCGCCTCGCCGTGCGGCGCAAGAGCGCCTACGTGGTCGTCGACGTCGACGAGGTCGTCTACCTGGAGATGAAGGACGAGCTCGTATGGGCGGTGACCCGCGAGGATCGCTTCGCGCTCGACCTCACGCTCTCGGCGCTCGAGGGACGCCTCCCCGACGTCTTCTTCCGCTCGCACCGCGCGTGCATCGTGCGCATCGACCGCATCCTCGCGATCGAGCCCGCAGGCGCCGGCACCTTCGATCTCGTGCTCGATCATCCGGGCCGACCGAAGGTGCCCCTCGCCCGAGAACGGGCTCGACTCCTCCGCGAGCGCATCCCGATCGCCGGCTGAGCGTGAGTCCCGCCGGAACGAACGAAGAGGGCGAGATCTCGCGATCTCGCCCTCTCGTTCAGGCGTCTGCTCCGCGCCGAGGCGCGAAGAGACGAATCACTCGCCTCGGCCCGCGCAGGTGCTGCCCGCCGCGTAGTCGCCGCGGAGCGCCGGCATCACCGCCACGGTCACGGTGCCCGGCTCGACGAGGACCTCCTCGCAGCCGACGAGCACCGGGGAGCCGCCGTCCTCGATCACGCCGTACGCTTCGATGCGGACCGCGCCGCCCGCCGACGGGACGATGCCCGCGAAGCGCCCCTGGTAGCCCGTGAGACCGTTGCGGTTGGGCGAGGGGATCGCGCCGTCGCCGAGGCCGACGATGCGGGGAGAGGTCACGTCGTCCGCCGCGCCGCTCACGATCTCGGTGTCGCCGCGGAAGAAGCGGATCTGGATGTTCGCGACCTCTTCGCCATCACAATCGCGGATCGAGCCCGAGACGGCCGAGGTCGTGGGGCTCAGCTCGCGGTTGAGCTGGCCCGCGATGATGTCCGCGACGCTCGAGCTGATCGCCGTCACGGTGACGTTTCCGCCGGCTTCGCTGCCCCACGTGTAGAACTGGCCGATGACGGGCACCGAGGCGGTCGAGCCCGTGCCCGCCGCCGCGAGGCGGTAGCCGAACCAGCCGCCCCCCGGAAGCTCCGCCATGAGGCGGCCCATCGCGTCGGTGGTGCCCTCGACGCAGTCGCCGTCGCAGGTCGCCCGGATCGACGCGCCCGGGTAGACCTCGGCGTTGCCCATCGCGACGGGGAACGGCGTCAGCGCCAGAGCCTGGAAGGTGATGGTTCCGCCGACCTCGGCGCCGGCGGTCGGCGCGGTGTTGCTGCCGAGGCAGGCCGTGTCGGCCGGCATGTTCATGCTGGCGGTGCCGACGACGGCGCGCGGCGTGCCAGCCGCCGGCGCATCCTCGCCCACGACCATGCCCGAGTCGTCCGTCGACGGAGTGAACGCGTCCGCTGGCGCCGGAGTCGTGCCGCAGCCGACGAGGCCCACGCCACCGAGAACGGTGATCGAAGCAAGAATCAGTTCAGTCGAACGCATGTGGTCTCTCCCTTTCGTGCATCGCTGCACTCGCAAGTCCCGAGATGATCGCTCGGAGTCGCCCGCCTGGCGAGCGCTCCGGCCTCGAAGCCGACGCGCCCAGACCGCCGCCAAGACTTTCTCGCGGCGAGCGTGCGGGTATATGGCACCTCCCGCGGCTTGTCACCTCTTGCGCACGTGCCGCGCGCTTGACCCTCCCCACACCCCCTCCCATACTCGCGCTCCGCTACGGGCGGTGCCCTGTTTCTTCAGGGATTTCTGCCTGTCGTCCGCAGCTTGCGGCCCCGTCCCGGGTCGCGCGCCGCGGAGGTCCGCCGACGACCCGAAGGTCGGAGCTCGTTCCGAGAGAGAACCCAGCCCATGGCGATTCTAGCCACCCGCAAGACCGAGATCGTCGAGAAGTTCCGACAGCACGAGGGCGACACCGGCTCGCCCGAGGTCCAGATCGCGATCCTCACCGAGCGCATCCAGTACCTCACCGAGCACTTCAAGAC
>JBKDQC010000537.1:0-1870 GCA_046342295.1 Deltaproteobacteria bacterium
AGTCGGAATATCTCGCGGTTGATGTCTCAGAGATGGTACGCGACACGCTCGCTGGGATGACGTTAGCCTGTAGTCGTGTTGTCGGCGAGCCAGGTCACGAGCGTCTCGTGGGCGCACTGACGGGCGGGACTCCGCTCGTGCTCCTCTGGCTCGAGGAGGATGAGTCCGACATCGGAGGAGCGACTGCGCTGGCGGCCCAGATCAAGGCGCACCTCCGGCCCTGGCTCAAGGCTCACGTCCAGGTGACGTCGAGGGCGTTGCGCGCGAAGCGCGCGATTTCGTGGCTGCGCGTCATCAGCCGGCCGACACCACGGCTCGCCAAGCGCCGCGGCTAGGACCGGACCTCTCCCTCGAGCGTGCCTTGCAGATGTCACCCCCGAGGGTGGTCCGAGGACGTGCCTCGGAGCGCACGCGCGCGTAGCGGTTCGCGCGGGCGGACGACCCGTGGAACTGCTCCTGCCTCGCCGGTGCCCGCACTGCGCGGGCGCGTTCCTCGTGTGCCGGTCGTGCGATCGGCGCTTGCGGTACTGCTCGCGCCCTTGCTCGACGCGAGCGCGGGGTCGCTCGAGGCGGGCGGCGCACGCGCGGCATCAAGCGAGCGAGGAGGGCCGGCTCGATCATCGCGACCGGCAGCGCGCGCGCCATCGGCGACGCGTGACGGATACACATCGCGGTCCGCCGCCGGCACCGGCAAGACGACCTGAGCCCGACGCGAGCGCGAGCACATCGCCCGCGACGGCGTCGGCGCTGGAGGTCCACATCGATGTCGAGCCCCCTCTGGATGAGCATCGAGCCGCGGTCCCGAGACGCGGCTGATGCTGAGCGTGCCCGGTCAGAGGCCTGCGATGCGCGCCCGCCTCTCGTCCTCACCCTCGCACCCGCGCGCCCTCATCGCGCTGCTCGAGTCGCTCTCGCTCTGGCACGGGCGGCCCTTGCACGCTGTCATCGATGCGGACGCCCAGGACATCCGCCGAGACCCACAGAAATGGGCGACCCTCCTCGGTGACGCGCCCGAGCTCGCCGTGCGCCTCGAGTGGGTCAGCGTCCCGACCACGTGCCGCTCGCGCGACCGCTTCCTCGGCATGCTCGACGAGCACCGCAGCGCCGAGAGCCTCGTCGCCTTCGCGGCCACGGGGGTGCGCCGATGACCGTCCTGCCCGAGGTCGAGGCCGAGATGCGTCGCCTCGTGCTCCGCGACGGCTGGAAGGTCGAGACCACCGCGAGGCGCTTCGGCATGCACCACACGGTCGTGCGCCGGGTCAGGTCGACCGACGCTTTGGAGCCCAAGCCCGCGGCCAAGAGCATCCTGGACCCCTTCAAGCCCTACCTCGTCGAGCGCCTCACCGAGTACCCCGAGCTCACCGCCACGCGTCCTCATCGAGCTCAAGGAACGCGGCTACGCGGGTGGTCCAGCCGTCCTCCGCCGCTTCGTGAGCAAGATCCGCGTGGCCCGCGCACGCAAGGGCTAACTCCGCGTCGAGACCGAGCCCGGCGAGCAGGCGCAGCTCGACTGGGGGGCTTCGGACTGCTGCGCGTCGGCTCGAGCATGAGGCCGCTCTCGTGCTTCGCGATGGTGCTGAGCTGCTCGCGCGCGATCTTCGTGGACTTCTCGCTCGACGCGACGGCGCACGCCGCGATCAGGCGCCCGCCGGGGGCTCGCGCCTCGGTACGCACCGCGCGACTGACGAGGCGGGGACCGTCGCGGGCAGCGAGAACCGCCGCCTCGACGCGCGTCGCTCGAGGCGCCGTCGCAGACCCCCGGGCCAGCGCGGCGCGCGGTCACACGGGCGCCGCGTGCCAGCGGCCCCTGCGAGCCCGCGGCGACACGGCCGCCGAACGGAGAGGTCACCCGCGCGCGGGCCCTCTGCGC
>JBKDQC010000538.1:0-2609 GCA_046342295.1 Deltaproteobacteria bacterium
ACCGACAAGAACGTGCTCGTACTCATCGGCCGGATGCTGAAGGCCAAGGTGTTGTTGCCGGACGGCGTGGTGATGGACGTGGAGCAAGGAGTGCCGCAAGGCGGTCCTCTCTCGCCGCTCCTGAGCAACGTCGTGCTGGACGAGCTCGATCGAGAGCTCGACCGGCGTGGGCATCGCTTCGTGCGCTATGCGGACGACTGCAATGTCTACGTGCGGAGCGAACGTGCCGGTCAGCGGGTGATGGCGAGCATCAAGCAGTTCATCGAGAGGCGCCTGCGCCTCAAGGTGAACGAGCAGAAGAGCGCCCTCGCCCGTCCCGAAGAGCGTCACTTCGTCGGCTTCCGTATGCGGCGCGAGCCGCTCGACGGGGAGGTCGAGGTGCTGCTGTCGGCGCGCTCGAAAGAGCGCATCGACACCCGGATCCGCGAGCTGACGCCACGCAACCACGGGAACACGCTCGAGGCATGCATCACGGCGTTGAATGTGTACCTGGTGGGATGGATCGGGTTCTTCGGGATCTGCACGGGATCGGCCGCACGAACTTTCCGGGGCTTGGACGCGCACATCCGGCGACGGCTGCGCGCGATCCAGCTTCGCCACTGGAAACGCAAGCCCACCATCGCGCACAAGCTCATCAAGCTCGGCATCCGCCCCAAGACGGCGTGGAGGACCGTCTACGACGACCGCAAGTCGACGTGGGCGCTCAGCCACACGCCTGCGGTCGACCGCGCACTCCGGAACTCCCACTGGGATGCACGGGGGCTCGTGTCGATCGAGGCCCGTTGGAAGCAGAGGTCCGAGCAGGTCGTCGTCCCGCACCAGCTTGCGCTGATGCTGGGGTTAGCGAGGTCGTGAACCGGCCGTCCGCCGGGGTGACAAACGGCGGTCCCGAAGAGCCGTATGTGAACGGCACAAGTAAGGTTCTGTGAGAGCCGCCCCCCGGCAACGGGGGGCGGCTACTCGATGGGCTGCGGCCAGACCCTCCGGCAAGAAACGTCAGAGCGTGAGTCAATGCAAGTGACTCACGCTCTGAGTCAGGTGAGCCCGACGGAACGGAACAGCGACTCGAACCGCCGATGGCAGGTGTGATCACGCAGAGCGCGAGCATGGCCTGCGCTCCGCACCCGCTGCGCCTCCTCCGAGTGCGCGAGGTAGTAGCGGACCTTGTCCACGAGCTCCTCCGTGTCGCCGTAGGTGACGACTTCGCGCTCGGGGACGAAGAACTCTTCGAGCTCGTCCGAGCGGCCCGTGACCAACAGCGCGCCGCACATCGGCGCTTCGAACTCCCGGAGGTGGAGGTGCTTCAGGACCGGGCCGCTCGCCGCGTGTCCTTCGTACACCTCGAGGAAGCCGAGCGACACGTGACTGCGCGCGTACAGTTCGACGAGCTCCTCGTCACTCACCGGAGCGTGCAGGTGCCGTGGAAAGCGCCGAGCGAGGGCCCGACGTCGGTCGTGATCGGCGAGCTCCGCCGATGCCGCCATCCGTTCGTGGAAGTCCAGCGCAGCGATCGCTCGCACCGCGAGCAACCATCGCTTGCCGAGCGACCGCATTCGCGTGGAGGAGCCGTACTGCCACGCGGGGCCATAGGCGTGGACGTCGATGCCGGCTTCGAGCAGTCGCGCGACGTACCTGGCGCGCAGCGCATAGTTGGCGCCGACGAACGAGACGGGGATGCTGCGCGCCAGTGGACGGGGACGGAAGTGAACCGGGTTCGACCCCATCTGCCACCAGAGCGCGTTCGCTCCGATGGCCGCGAACTTGGCGCGCGCGGCACGCTCAGCGTGCAGGTTGAAGTCGAAGTGCGGTGCGAGCCCATCGACCAGGTCGAACTGGTGGATGTTGTTGCACGAGAAGTTGCAGGTGAGGACGCCCGTTCTCCGGATCTCGTCGATCGCGCAGGGCTCGATCATCCCGTCCATCAGATAGGCGAAGAAGAGCTCGAAAGGACGACGCCGGTGCTCGCGCCGAAACGTGTCGACGACGCGGTCGCTGAAGCGCGCTCGTGCGCGCGCGTCACGACGCTGCATCGCGTCCCACCCCTCCGCGGCGTCGGTCAGCACGACGTCGTGCCCTAGATCCAGCAGCGGCTCGTGGAGGTTGCGTATCCAGGTCCGGTTCCCAGACACCAGCATGGAAGCGCTCCCGCCCATCACCTGGAAGATGCGCATGTGTTCAGACGTCGAAGGAATGGTCCGGTGTGGACGGTCGCGGCTCTTGGGGACGATTCAACAAGCGGACGGCCCTGCGGTATCCGGCGAGCGTCCCGACGTCGACGTAGGTCTTGCCCGCTTTCACGGAGCGAACGGTCCCACCTTCGCGAAGGTATGCGTTGAGCAGCGTGCCGACATACTCCTCGCTCCGTCCGCGCTCGTGCCAGAGCGAGAAGAGACGGTGCATCGCGCGACCACCGAGCTTGATGGCCCCCCAGATCCACTTCGTGCCCGGGTGCCGTTGCTTCACCCGCACTTCGAGGACGTTGCCGGCCCGATCCGTGAGCACGGCGTCGAAGAGATCCGGCTCGTCGACTGGAAAGAGCAGGAGCGACACGTCGTCGTCGGGCAACGCCCGATAGGCATGCTCGGGGAACCACACGGTGTCCGGCAATC
>JBKDQC010000539.1:0-5023 GCA_046342295.1 Deltaproteobacteria bacterium
TGTCGGCACGCCCTACGACCTCCTTCGAGGGATCGCGGCGGGCATCGACCTCTTCGACTGCGTTCTCCCGACGCGCAACGCGCGCAACGGTCAGGCCCTCACGTGGCGCGGTCGCGTGAACCTCAAACAGGCGAGGCATCGCCTCGACGCCTCGCCGCTCGATGCCCGCTGCGCGTGCCCGGCCTGCACGCGCTTCACGCGCGCCTACCTCCACCACCTGGTGCGCGCCGACGAAATGCTCGGTGCGCGCCTCGTCACGCAGCACAACCTCCACTTCTATCTCGAGCTGACACGACAGGCGCGCGCACACATCGTGAGCGGCGACTACGCTGCGTGGGCCGAGGCCACTGCGCGGGAGATGCGCGAGGGGGACGAGATCGGTCGCGACGCGCGCGGTTGACCGTCCTCCGAGCCTCGCCGCTGCTCCCGCGCCCGTCTCACCACTGCACGTTCTGATCCTCCACGACACCGAGCGCGTGGGGAATCCGCAGGACGTCTTCACCGCGCCGGATCGTTCCCGAGAAGGAGCCGATCGGCTGCACGAAGCGGGAGCGGACCAGGCCGAGGTCGAGCGCCTCGTCGTGGACGTCCCGGGGCGTGAAGACGAGGTTGCACTCCCCATCGCGCGTGCGGATGTGCCAGGGCGCGAGGCGTCTGGCTCTCTCGCTCGCTCCCTCGCTCGGGTCCATGGCCGCGGGCAGCGTGAAGCGACCCTCGCTCATCGCATGGAGGCTCGAGGCACCGAAGAGCGCGCACTCGGGCGCCCCGACGAAGCCTTCGACGAGGTTCAGCGCGACGGGCTCCCCGCGGTCGGTCTCTCCCATCAGGAAGGCCCAGTTCCAGCGTGTCCGGCGCGCGAGGAGGCCCACGGTGAAGTCGAAACCGCCGAGACCACCGTCGAGATCGATGCGCTCGCCCTGCACGAGGGCGGCGCCCCGCACGGGGGCGAGCGCGCGCTTCTCGGTCACGTCGACGGTCCCACCCCGCACAGGTGCGATCGCGGTCAGGGCAGGCGCAGCGGCGCGGAGATCGAGCGACGCGCGGAGCTCGAAACGCGGTGCCGAAGCCTGGACCTCCAGGATGTCCTCGCCCCGTCGCTCGCGAACCGAGGCTTGCGCACGGAGGCCGCGCACGCGCGCGTCGATGCGGTGCACGCCGTCCTGGCGCACGCGTGACAGGCCGGGCAGCCCAGGGCTCGAGCGCACGTCCGCGACCAGCCCTCGCACCTCGTGGCTCGCGAAGCCGAAGACGGTCGTCGCGTAGCCCAGATCGACCAGGGCCAGAGAGAGCGTCCAGGGCCGGCGCACGAGCATCACGTAGACCCAGCGCTTCTCCTCGAGCACGCGCGAGAGGCGGGAGCGCCGGAGCGGGCCCAGGTCACACGTGCGCAGTGCGCCGCGGAAGGTCCCGAGGCGGGCACGTTCGGTTCGAGGGTCGATCGCGTCTTCCGGCGCGGGCCGATCGAGCACGCGGGCGGCCGCGCCGGCGTCCTCGGGGGCCGGCGTCATTCGTCATCCTTCTCGAGCTCCGCGAGGATCTCGTCGATGTCGAGGGAGACCTCGGAGCTCTTGTCGGCGAGCGCGCTCGCGCGCGTCAGCATCCGACGCGCCTCCTGGCGCAGGCCCAGGTTCTTGAGGATGCGTCCCGCCTCGCGGTGGTAGATGACGTGGTTTTCGCGGTCGTTGCCTCGAGCGAGGGTGGAGTAGAGGTCCGCGGCGCGCCCGAGGTTGCCCGTCCGCTCGTGTAGCTCTGCGAGCGGCACGGCGACCACCGCCGGAAGCGAGTCGACCTGCGAGCGCGCGACGAAGTAGCGCACGATGCGCTCGAGACCTTCGATCGCCTCCGCCTCTCGACCCGCGTCTCTCTTGGCGAGCGCGATCTCGACGTGCACCGGCCAGTTGGGCTGATCTTCGTCGTACAAGCCGAGCGCAGCCTCGAGGATCGTCACGGCGGGCTCGGGCTCTCCGCGCGTTCGGAGGAAGGCTCCCATGTTGATGAGGGGGCGCGGATCGTCTGGCATCGCATCGATCGCGCGCTGCAGCTCCCCGACGGCCTTTTCGTCGTCGCCGTCCCGCTCGGCCATCTGCGCGAGGAAGACGAAACCGTTGATGCGCGCTTCGCTCCGGTCCTCGTCCGGCACGCGGTCGAGGAACGTCGAGAGCGCACGGACCGCGCCGGCTTCGTCGCCCGTGCGGGAGCGGGCGCGCGCGAGCTCGACGAAGAGGTACACGCCGTCGCCCTCGTGCGCGCGTGCGAGCTCCTCGAGCTTCGCGAGCGCGTCGGCGGGCTTGCCCGCGTCGATCGCCAGCAGGGCCCCTCTGAACTCTTCTCCGTAGGTGTCGTACTCGTCGGTCTGTGCGTCCGACCAGGTCCCCGCCAGCATCACCCAGCGCTCGTCGTCGGTGGGCTCGACCAACGTCCTCGCGACCATGCGCGCGTCGCGCCGCTCGGCGCCGTCGAGCATCCGCGCCGCGCGCTTTCGAACCGAGTCGGTGCGCGCGAGCTCGGCAGCTGTCGAGAGCTCGCTTCGCGCGAGCGCGAGTTGGCCTTCCGCGAGCAGCCGCTGCGCCTCGGCGATGCGCGCCTCCGCGAGCGCGTCGAAGCAGATGTGAATGCGGGCCTGGGCGTGCTTGCTGGTCGCCGCGCTCGCGTCTCGACGCTCGAGCAATTTTTCGTAGGCCAGACGCGCCTCGAAGTGGTTGTTCGCGTCGAAGAGACGGTCGGCCTCGGCGAGATCCTCTGCCTCGCTCGTGCCCCCGAAGATTCGCTTGAAGAAGGACATCAGCTCCCCTTCTTCGCGACGCGCTGGGCCGCCGCGGTCTTGATCGCGGCGGGGATGCCGCGGCTCTTCGACAGCATCCGCAGATCGGAGATGAGGAGGTGCGACAGGAACTTCATCGAGATCCCGATCGGGGTCTTCGGGTTGAACATGAGGCTCTTCTTGATCTCGTAGTTTCCTACCCACTCGCGTTTGTTGCCGATGAAGCGGAGGACCTCCTCCGAGACTTGGCGGCTGTTCGCGACGCCGGCCGCCTCGGCCTCGGTGACCTGGGGGGAAGCGATGGTCGCCATCGCGATGATCTTGTTCGAGTCTCGCACGAGGAGCGAGCGCGCCGCCGCGTTGCCGATCAGCGTCATGCGGAGCTTCTCTCCGAAGTTCATCTGGGCGATCTGGAAGGCCAGCGGTTTGTACTTCTTCCGGACTTCTTCGGTTCCCTCGGCCTTGTCCTGCTCGACCGCGTCTCCTTCGTCGTCGGAGGCGATCGCCTCGCTGAAGATGGCGTCGCCTGGCTGCGGCTCCTCCGTAGGCTCGGGAATCAGCTGGCCCGCGATGGCCTGCGCGTGCGCCTCGAAGGTCGGGATGCCCTCCACGGTCACGCCGTTGCGCACAGCGAGATCGATCAAGCGATCGATCGTGGACATCCGTGTGTGCTTATTTCTGTAGAGCGCCTCGATGACGTGGGGGGCGGCCAGGACGCGCTGCTCGTCGAGGGCGACGCGCTCACAGACGCGCTCGGAGCAGGTCCTCGCGATCTCGGCGACGGTGTCGTGGGCGGTCGCGGCGTTGCCGACGATCCGCTCGAGCAGCGTGTCGTCGGCCACGCGGCGGGCCAGCGCGTGGAGGAACGCGGGGTGGAGCGGGGCGTCGCAGGCCGCCTCGAGGACGGTCGCAGGGACTCCGTCGAGAGTCGCGCGCGCGGCCTCGGCGATGGCTTGCGAGGCGTCGACTGCGAGCTGGAGCAGGACGGCGACCAGGTCTCCGCCCTTGGCGGGCACGAGGCCCTTGGCGGCCAGTTGTCGCGCGCGCTCCGGGGTCTCGGGGCTGCAGAAGCGGCGGATGCCCTCGGGCAGTTGCTCCGCGGACAGCGGGAGCGTCAGGTGGTTCTCCATGCAGACCACAGCATACCAAGCCCGCGCGGGCCGCAGCGCTCGGACCACGGACGAGTCTCTGCGTGCTACACCGACGAAGTCCTCGGGCGGCGTGGACCGGAACGCCTCCGGCCGCGACCGACTCGCTCCCTGGCTCCGAGGGCGAACGACATGACCCATCCCAAGAAGGCCGACGTCGGCGCGGCCTCGAGAGCTTCTTCGACCCCGGAGTCGGCGCGTGCCCCCAAGGTCACGGTTCCGACGCTGCGCGCGATGAAGCGGGCAGCGGACCGGATCACCGTCGCGACGGCCTACGACGCGACCTTCGCGCGGATGCTCGATGCGGGCGGGATCGACGTCCTGCTCGTCGGGGACTCGCTCGGCATGGTCGTGCAAGGACTCGACACGACGCTGCCCGTGACGGTGGACGAGATGCTCTACCACACGCGCGCCGTGGTTCGCGGCCTCGGGCGGGCGGCTGCGCAGGGCGCCGGCGCCCGCGCGCTCGTGGTCGGAGACATGCCCTTCATGAGCTACCAGACCGACGAGCTGACCGCGCTCCGAAACGCGGGCCGATTCCTCGCCGAGGGAGGCGCGCATGCCGTCAAGCTCGAGGGGGGCGAGACGATGGCTCGCACCATCGCCCGCATCGTGGACGCTGGCATTCCGGTCATGGGCCATGTCGGGCTCACGCCGCAGAGCGTGCACGCGATGGGAGGCTTTCGCGTGCAAGGCAAGACCGAGGAGGACGCGGCCCGGGTGCTCCGTGACGCGAAGGCCGTCGAGGCGGCGGGGGCGTTCTCGGTCGTGCTCGAGGGCATCCCCGAAGCGCTCGCCGCGAAGATCACGCGCGAGCTCGAGATCCCCACCATCGGCATCGGCGCGGGGGTCGGCTGCGATGGGCAGGTCCTCGTCAGCTACGACTTCCTGGGGCTCACGCCGGACCTCAAGCCCAAGTTCGTGAAGCGCTTCGCGGAGCTCTACGCGGTCGGGATCGAGGCGAGTCGGCGCTACGTGGAGGAGGTCAAGGCAGGGACCTTTCCGGCCAACGAGCACACGTTCGGCGTTCGGGTGGATGCGAGCCCTCCGGGCACGCCCAGCGGGACCGGCTACGGACCGCGCGAGGCGTGATGGAGATCATCCACGAGCCGGC
>JBKDQC010000540.1:0-26521 GCA_046342295.1 Deltaproteobacteria bacterium
CCTCTACACCTCGGGCACGACCGGCCTGCCCAAGGGCGTGCTGCTCTCGAGCGCGGCGCTCGCGCACGGCCTCGACGCGCTCGCCGAGGCCTGGGACTGGACCGAGCGCGACACGATCGTGCACGCGCTGCCGGTCTTCCACGTGCACGGCCTGGTGCTCGGCCTCTTCGGCGCGATCCGCCGGGGTGGCCGGCTGCGCTGGGTGCCGCGCTTCTCGCCCTCCGAGCTCGCGGGCGCGCTCGCCGAGGAGTCGAGCGAGCGGAGCGCGGTGCTCTTCGCGGTGCCGACGATGCACCACCGCCTCGCCGAGGCCGCCGAGCGTGACCCCGACGTGCGCGACGCGCTCGCTTCCGCGCACAAGCTCGTGTCCGGCTCGGCGGCCCTGCCGGTGCGCGAGCACGAGCGACTCTTCGAGCGGACGGGCAAGCGCGTGCTCGAGCGCTACGGCATGACCGAGACCCTCATCACGCTCGCCGTGCGCGATGGCGCGCCGCGGCCCGGCTACGTGGGACTGCCCATCGCCGGCGTCGAGGCGAAGCTCGTCGACGACGCGCGTCAGGAGATCTCCGCGCGCGACGACGCGACCGTCGGCGAGCTCGCGGTGCGTGGTCCGACGGTCTTTCTCGGCTACCTCCGCCGGCCCGAGGCCACGCGCGAGATCCTCGACGACGAGGGCTGGCTCTACACCGGCGATCTCGCGACGCGGGCGCCCGATGGCGCCATCCGCATCGTCGGGAGGCGCTCGACCGATCTCCTCAAGTGCGGCGGCTACAAGGTCGGCGCAGGCGAGGTGGAGGCCGCGCTCCTCGAGCATCCACGCGTGCGGGAAGCGGCCGTGCTCGGCGAGCCCGATCCCGATCTGGGCGAGCGCAGCGTCGCGTTCGTGGTCCTCGAGGCGGGGGCCTCGCTCGCCGAGCTCGCGCTCGACGACCACGTCGCCAAGCGGCTCTCGCCTCACAAGCGCCCGCGCGCGGTGCATGCGGTCGAGACGCTGCCGCGCAACGCGATGGGCAAGGTGCAGAAGGCGCTGCTCCGAGGGCGACACCCCACGCCATGAGCGCGCCGGCCTTCCGCTACGACCCCTGGACGGGCGCGTGGGTCACGATGGCGCCGGGCCGCTTCGCGATCGGAGCGACGCGGCCGGGCGGCTTGCCTCCGTCGGCAGCGCGGTGTCCGTTCTGTCCCGGGCACGAGGGCGACGCGGAGCCCGCGACCGAAGAGCTCGGCACACCGTGGCGGGCGCGCGCCGTGCTCAACCGCTTCCCGCTCACGCGGTCCGGAGAGGGCGTTGCTGCGGAGCCGCCCCCCGATACACACACCCTCGCCCGCGCGATGCCTGCGGTCGGCGCGCACGAGGTGATCGTCGAGTCACGCCGGCACGACCGCGACCTCGCGGACATGGGCGCGGACGAGGCGCTCGACGTGCTCACGCTCTGGCGCGCACGCGTGCGCGCCCTCGAAGCGCAGCCCGCAGCCCGCGCGGTCTCGCTCTTTCGCAACAAGGGCCGCCGCGCGGGAAGCTCGCAGCCCCACCCGCACTCGCAGGTCGTCGCCCTGCCCTTCGTGCCGCCCCACGTCGCGCGGCGCGCCGAGGCGTTCGAGGCACACCGCGCGCAGCACGGCGCCGCGAGCTCGCTCGTGCGCGCGATGGTCGCGTGGGAGCGTGACGCGGGGCCGCGCATCGTCGAGGACGACGGCGCCGTGGTCTCCTACTGTCCCTACGGCTCACCGCGTGCGTGGTGGGTGCGGCTCGCGCTCGACGCCGACGTCGCGCGCTTCTCGCGCGCCACGGACGCCCAGCTCGCGCTCCTGGCCGCGCGCTTGCCTCGCGCTGTGGCGCGCGCGCTCGGGGCCTCGGGTGCGACCGACTACAACGTCTATGTCGCCGACCCCCCGATCGGCCGCGAGGGAGGCTTCGTGATCGAGATTCTGCCCCGGACCGGGGGCGACGCGGGCTTCGAGGTGTCGACGGGCACGAGCGTCTGTGTCGTGCTGCCCGAACGAGCCGCTGCGCAGATACGCGCGGTCCGCTCGCCCCCGTGATACGCTCGCGGAACATGGAGCGGAAGCGCGGGTTCACCGCCGCACGGATCTTCACCGCCTTCTGGCAACGGGCCGCGCTGCGCGGGCTGACCGCCGCGCCCGTCCTGGCGGCGAGCCTCGCCTCCGCCCAGGTGCCGCCGCGCTACCACGAGCAGCTCCGGGCCGCGATGACCGCGTTCGTCGCCGCCGACGTGCCGAGCGCCGAACGCGCCTTCGCGGAGGCGCTCGCCCTGGCTCCGTCGCAGCCCGACGCGCTCTGCTACCGCGCCGAGATGCGCCGCGCGACGGGCGACATGAACGCGGCGCTCGAAGGTTTCGAGGACTGCCTCCGCTTCGCGCGCGAGACCGAAGACCGACGCTTCGTCGGGCGCGCGCTCCACGGAGTGGCCTCGACGCTCGAGCGGATGCCCGGCCGCATGCAGGACGCCCGTGTCGCCTGGCAGGAGCACGTCCGCTTCGCGGACACCTCCGGCGGTCTCGTGGATGGCCGCACCGGTCGCGCGCGCATCGAGGCGATCGACGCCTGGCTCGCGCTCGAGCAGAGCATGGTCGAGGTCCGAGCGCGCATCGCCGAGCGCGAGCGGGCCCCGTGACCGGGTCGACGGTCGCGCCATTCGTCCGAACGGCCCATGGAAGTTGGAGCTCCCGCATGATGCCTCGTCGCCCAGGTTTGTCGTCGTTTCTGCTCGTCGTGTCCCTCTCGGTCTCGGGCGCGGCCCGGGCGCAGGAGAGCCCGGCCACGGGCGCAGAGGCGGCCCCTCCTCCCGCCGACGACGCGCGGGCCCTCTTTCTCCGGGGACAGACCGCGTACAGCCAGGGCGACTACGAGGCGGCCGCGTCGCTCTGGGAGCGCGCGTACGCCCTCGACGCGCGCGTGGGGCTCCAGTTCAACCTGTCGCAGGCGTATGAGCGACTGGGGCGCCTCCTCGAGGCGACGAGCGCGCTCGAGCTCTACGTGAACGGCACCACGCCGGACGACGAGCGCCTGGCTGACGCGCGCGCCCGGCTCGCCGCGAGCCGCGAGCGGATCGCCCGCACCGCGATCGTGCTCGACGGCGGTCCCGAGGGCGCGGTGTTGCTCGTCGACGGCGAGGACCGCGGGCGACTGCCGCGCCGCGATCCGCTCCAGGTCTCTCCTGGCAGCCACGAGATCCGCGTCCGGGCGGCCGGCTACTACGACTTCACCGCCGGCATCGCCGTGCCCGCCGGCCAGAGCGTGAACGTGAACGTGGCGATGACCCAGACGAGCCGCGGCCCTTCCCTCGGACCGATCGTCACGATGGCCGTGGGCGGCGTCGTGCTCGTGGCGGGTCTGGCCGTCGGTGGCGTCGCGCTCGACCAGGCTGGGCGGGCGCCGGACCGGACGGGCCCCGCCGCCAGCGACGCGCGCACGCTGGCGCTCGTGTCCGACATCCTCTGGCCGGTCGGCGCCGCCGCCGTCGCGGGCGGGCTCGTCTGGCTCGTGCTCGACCTCACCACCGAGAGCCCGGGCGAGTCGACCGCGGCGCTCGAGGTGCACCCACTCCTCGCCCCCGGTCTTCTCGGTCTCTCTGGTTCCGGTCACTTCTGACGAAGGAGCACGCGATGTCTTGGTCACGCACGCTTGGCTTTCTGGCGCTCTCAGGTCAGCTCTCCCTCCTCGGCGCGTGCTCGGCCCTCGTCGATGGCGCGCTGAACGATCCCACTCCCGCCGACAGCCCCTGCGACGGCCTCGACGACGGGACACCGTGTGTGCGGCCGGGGATCGACGCGCCGCTCGTGTGCGTGTCGGGGCGTTGCTCCAACTCCCGCTGCGGGGACGGCATCCTCGATCGCCGCCCGAAGATCGATGGAGCGGTCGAGGCCTGCGACGATGGCAATGCGATCGGCGGAGATGGCTGCGAGGCCGACTGCTCCGTGAGCGCGCGGTGCTCCGGCCCGGCGGATTGCATGATCGTCGGGCTCGACTGTTACGAGCCGACCTGCGTCGATGGAGAGTGCGGCACCGTGCCCAGCCCCGACGGCACCCCGTGCAGCGCGGGCCAGTGCTCGCGAGGCTTCTGCATCCCGTCGGGCTGCGGCAATGGCGTGCTCGACTCCGGAGAGACGTGTGACGACGGCAACATGGCGTACGGGGATGGCTGTCAGCCGTCGTGCACACCGGATTGCTTCGACGACACCGGGTGCTCTCAGGATGTCTGCTTCGGGTTTTACGTCTGTCGGGTGACCATGGATTTCCGAGGAACGCTCGGTGCGTGCGAGCTCGAGAGACCACCACTCGACTGTGGCGACCCGGCCTGTTTGGCCTGCGACCCGGCGTACCAAGCCTGTGGTCCTGCGTCCGGGACGGACCAGGACGGCGACCGGATCGCCGGTCCCCCCTGCGGCACCGACTGCAACGACCTGGATCCGAACATCTACCCGGGTCGCTTCGAGGAGTGCGACGGTGTCGACTCGAACTGTGACCCGTCGGACGAGCCTGCGGAGAGCACCTACTACGCGGATTGCGACGGCGACGGGTACGCGGCGCTGGGCGCGGCGAGCCTCCGCTCGTGCGGCCCACCGCCCTTCATCCCGGGGCCCTGTCCCTTCTGGACGGTCCAGAGCCCCGCGGTGGCGGCGGACTGCCAAGACAATGACTTGAACGTGTTCCCGAGACAGACGACCTATTTCCGCGACGCCTACGCGACCCCCAGCGGCGCCTCGTCCTTCGACTACGACTGCGATGGAGAAGAGACGTCGCTGACTCCGGCCGTGCGCGAACCCCTCAGCGCATCCTGCGACGGCGGATGCGGGATGCGTTCGTTCCCGCCGGTCTTCGACGTCAGTGTCGGGTGCGGCGAGGAGGGCACCCTGTATGGGTGCGTGAGCTCGCCGCTTGGTTGTCGACGCACGCCGCGCCCCGGGTCTTCTACGAGGGAATGTCGCTGACCGCGATGAAGCGTCTCCGGCCACAGTTCCCGGGCGCAGGGACGCTCGCTCACGCGCTCGGCGCCGCGGCGCTCGGGTGCCTGGCGTCGCTGGGCTGCGAGGGTCGGGTCTCTCTCGGGGCGCGCTGTTCCACGGCAGCCGAGTGCGGGCCTGGACTGGCCTGCTCGGCAGGGCGTTGCCGCACAGCCTGCTCCTCCACGCAGAGCTGCGCGGTGGGATTGCGGTGTCTCCGAGGCCCGGGCGGTCTCGACACGTGCAGCGTGCTGCCCGAGGAGGCCTGCATGGTGGTTGCAGACTGCGGAGACGACGCCTTCGTCGCGTGCCGGCAGGGCCGGTGCGAGACCGGCTGCTCGGACGACAGCGCCTGCGCCGGCGGCGTCTGCGTCGAGGGCAGCTGTCAGGAGCGGGCGTCGCTCGAGGACGACGAGGCGGCGGCCCGGGTGGGCCTCGGCGCTCCGGGAACGCTGTGGACGAGGAGCTTCGTGGTGCCCGACCCCGAGGCGCCCTCGGAAGCCCTCACCCTCCGCACCGACCCCGCGCACGCGGACCTCGACGTCGTCGCGGAGGCGTCCGGCGATCTCTGGGCTCTTCATGTGGCGACCCTGCGCACGGGGCCGGGGACGCCGACGGTGGTCGGGATGCCGACCGTGATCGACGTGGACGTGACCGAGGGCGTCCCGACCCGATCCTTCGTGACCGAGCATGCGTACCGAGGCGCCACGTCCGTGGCGGCCGAAGCCATGGGCGCAGGCCCGCCCGCCTATCTCTGGACGAACGAGGTAACCGAGCCCCCGGGCACGGACCTCCAGCCGCTCGCGTTCGCGTTCTACGGGCGAGGCGCCAGTCCACTCCAGCCGATGCGAACCGAGGTCACGGAGAACCGCTTCCCCCCGGACGCAGCGCTCGCCTCGGGCATGGGCGTGATGCGTGACCAGCCCGCGTGGGGCGTCCGCGTGGTCGAAGGCGCAGAGAGCTTCTTCATGGCGGTCGGACCGTCGGCCGGCGCGGGCACGCAGGTGAACCTTCCGGTCGCGGCCGCGGAGCGTGGAGCGCTCGAGGCGCGCGGGACGCGGCGGGCGTTCCTCTTCCGCCTCGCGGACCAGCGGCTCGCGCTCGCCCGCCTCGTCGGCGCGAACCTCGTCGAGCGGCCCGACGAGAGCATCCTCACCGGAGCCGTGTCCGACCTCGACGCCTCCTCCTCGTGCACGCCGGGCATCGCCGACCGCAGCGCGCTCCAGGAGGGCAACTACGTGGTCGCGACCTGCAGCGGTCCGATCGTCGAGCTCCGCCGCCTGCGCTGCAGCCTTGCGGATGCGCTCGCGCCCTGCGTGATGACCCCGTGGCTCCAGCTCCCGCAGGACCGCGCGCCCGTGGAAGTGACGCTCGATCCCCTTCCCGGAGGTGTCGCCGTGCTCGCGCGCACCGAGGCGGGGGTGTCCGCGCAGCTCGTGCCGGACGACGCCGCCGAAGGCACCGCGGCGTCCGGGCTCGGCTCCCTCCTGCCGGCGTCGTACCGCGTGAACGCGCTGACGGACTTCGTGCTCCAGCACGTTGCCACGACCACCGCGACGAGCGCGGGCCGTTCGGTGCTCGCCGCGGCGGGCCTCTACGTGGACGACAGCGACGTCGCGCAGGTCCGTGTCGGGATCGTCTCGTTCGCCGCGACGCCATGAGGACCGGGGCCGCCAGGCGGCCGCGACTCGTGTAGACTCGGGGCGTGTCCCTCCGCATCGATCAGGATCACGGGCGCTTCAAGCAGATCGTCCGCGGCAAGATCCGCCAGAACCTCAAGAAGTACATCTCGCACGGCGAGCTGATGGGGAAACAGGGCAAGGACGTCGTGTCCATCCCCGTGCCGCAGATCGACATCCCGCGCTTTCGCTACTCCGACAAGCAAGGTGGCGGCGTCGGTCAGGGCGAGGGCGACGACGGCGATCCCGTCGGCGGAGAAGGCAAGGAAGGCGATGGCAAGGGCAAGGCGGGCCAGAACGAGGGCCAGCACGCGCTCGAGGCCGAGGTCACGCTCGACGAGCTCGCCGAGATCCTCGGCGAGGAGCTGCAACTGCCCAACATCATCAACAAGGGCAAGAGCAAGATCGTCGACCAGAAGGACCGCTACGTCGGCGTGCGCCGCGTCGGCCCGAACTCGCTCCGGCACTTCAAGCGCACCTACAAGCAAGCGCTGAGGCGGCAGATCTCGACGGGCACCTACGACCCGAAGAATCCGATCATCATCCCGACGCGCGACGACATGCGCTACCGGTCGTGGAAGACCGAGGAAGAGCCGATCGCCAACGCGGTCATCGTCTACATGATGGATGTCTCGGGCTCGATGGGAGACGAGCAGAAGGAGATCGTCCGGATCGAGTCCTTCTGGATCGATACGTGGCTGCGCAAGCAGTACAAAGGCCTCGAGACGCGCTTCATCATCCACGACGCCGTGGCGCGCGAGGTCGACCGCGACACCTTCTTCAAGACGCGCGAGTCGGGCGGGACGATGATCTCGAGCGCCTACAAGCTCTGTCACCAGATCCTCGAGGCTGACTATCCCGCGGCCGAGTGGAACATCTATCCGTTCCACTTCTCCGACGGCGACAACTGGTCCGTCGATGACACGCTGCAGTGCATCGAGCTGCTCAAGACCAAGCTCCTGCCCATCAGCAACATGTTCTGTTACGGCCAGGTCGAGAGCCCCTACGGCTCGGGTCAGTTCATCAAGGACGTCCGCGAGCACCTCGGCAAGGACGAGCGCGTCGTCACCAGCGAGATCCGCGACCGGGATGCGATCGTGGGCTCGATCAAGGAGTTTCTCGGCCGAGGCAAGTGACGGGCGCACCGCCCTGCGGCGAGAGCACTCTTTCCAGTCCCCGCGCTCTTGCGCGGGCCGTCACTCGAGAAATCGGGCCTGGAGAGCCTTGCTCGGCACGAGGCACGAGTCCGACTTGCCGAACCATCGGTATCGATTGCTGGCCACGAAGCGGTAGACGATGTCCCGCAGGGAGCGTGGCAGGATCAGGGCGACTCGGCCCCAGCGCCACGGCGCCTTCAGGTGCGCGGCGACCATGAGCACGCCGGTGCTGCGGTCGTGGGCGCGCCCGTCCTCGACGAAGACCATCGTGTCCGGATCGGCCTCGGCGACGACGGGCATCATCCCGTGCTCTGCCAGGAGCGCCCTGCCCGCCTCGCTCTGGATCGCACAGAAGCGGATCGTGGGCTCCCGCTCGTGCTCGACGATGAACTGCACCGTCTTGCTGCAGAGATGACAGACACCATCGAAGAGCAGTATCGGTCCTTGGGTCATGGGCTCCGAGACGGTGAAGACATCGAGCTCCAGCCGCACGCGGCGCGAGGCGGCCCGACTCGGGACATTCAAAAGAGGCGGTTGATGCCGTTGAGCGCGGCCACGCGGTAGGCCTCGGCCATCGTGGGATAGTTGAAGGTCGTGTTGATGAAGTACCGCAGCGTGTTGGCGCCGCTCGGCTGGCTCATGATGGCTTGTCCGATGTGGACGATCTCCGCTGCCTGGTCGCCGAAGCAGTGGATGCCGAGGATCTCCAGCGTCTCGCGGTGAAAGAGGAGCTTGAGCATGCCGACCGTGTTGCCCGTGATCTGTGCGCGGGCGAGCGAGCGGAAGAGGGAGTGCCCCACCTCGTAGGGAATCCCGGCCGCGGTGAGCTCGCGCTCGGTCTTGCCGAGAGAGCTGATCTCGGGAGAGGTGTAGATGCCAGTCGGCATCTGTTCGACGAGGCGCATCTCCGTCTCACCGTGGATCGCATGGTGAGACGCGAACCGCCCCTGATCGTAGCTGGCCGAGGCGAGGCTCGGATATCCGATCACGTCGCCACAGGCGTAGATGTGCGGGACCACCGTGCGGAAGTGGTCGTCCACCTTGAGCTGGCCGCGGGCGTCCGGCGTGATGCCGACGTGCTCGAGGCCGAGATCCTGGGTGTTGCCGGTGCGGCCCTGGGCCCAGAGGAGAACGTCCGTCTTGATGCGCTTTCCGCTCTTGAGGTGGAGCACCACCCCATCCTCGGCCGTCTCGACGTGGTCCGCCTCTTCGTTGTGCCGGATCAAGACCCCCTGATCGCGCAGGTGGTACGCCAGCGCATCGACGATCTCGTCGTCGAGGAACGAGAGCAGCTTGTCGCGGCTGTTGAGGAGGTTCACCTTCACGCCGAGGTTGCGGAAGATCGACGCGTACTCGCATCCGACGACGCCAGCGCCGTACACGGTGATCGAGTCGGGCGTCGAGTCGAGCCTGAGGATGGTGTCGGAGTCGCGCACGCGCGGGTGCGAGAAGTCGATCTCGGGCGGGCGGTAGGGCCGCGAGCCGACGGCGATCAGGAACTTCTTGCTGCGGATGCGGCGCGCCCCGGCCGATGTCGCGACCTCGATCTCGTGCGGGCCCACGAAGCGCGCGTGGCCGAACACCACGCGCACGTGGTTGCGCTGGTAGAAGTCCCGGCGCATCGCGACCTGCCGCGCGATCACGGTGTCGGCGGCCCGCAAGAGCTGAGGAAAGGTCACCGGGACCTGCGAGACCACCGCGCCGAACACGGGGTTCTTCCGCGCCTCGAGCACCTGCGTGACCTGGTGTCTGAGGGCCTTGCTCGGGATCGTCGCCCAGTGGGTGCAGCCTCCGCCGACGTCGCGGGAGCGCTCGACGATGACCACGCTGGCGCCCTCCTTGGCGGCCTTCATCGTCGCGCCCTCCCCGGCCGGGCCGCTGCCGATCACCACCAGGTCGTGCTCTCGCTCGAAGGTCAGGATGCTCTCTCGATCCAACTCGTCACCTCGTTCGGGAGCCAGGCTCCATCGCGTCGCGGATCGTAACGGACACGGTGCCCGCCGACCATTCCTCGGCCACGGTGACGAGGGGCTCCCGTCCGCGGACGTCACGGCCCGAGAACGAAACGAATGCGCTCGGGCGCGTGGAGCGGGTGGGGAACGAAGTTGGGGTCTGCAAGGACCCTCCGGCCAACTCAGCGGACGGCCAACTCAGCGGACGGCCAACTCGGCCGACGGCCAACTCAGCGGAGCGCGTCCTCGAGGGCGTCCTCGAGGGCGTCGAGCAACCACGCGAGCTCGTCCGTCGGTACCTCGAGGCGCGGCGTGACGTAGACCGTGTCGCCCAGGGGCCGGAGCATCACGCCGCGCGCGCGGGCGGCCTCGGCGACGCGCAGCCCGACGCCCGTGCCGCCGTAGCCCACCTCGCCGAGATCGACCGCTCCGATCATGCCGAGCGCGCGGTGGGCGCGCACGCCGGGGTGGCGCGCGAGGCGCTCGGTCCATGCGGCGATCGCGGCGGCGCGGGGCGCGATGCCTTCGAGGACGCGGTCGTCCCGGTAGATCGCGAGCACCTCGCGGGCGACGGCCGCGCCGAGCGCGTGCCCGCAGAACGTGTGGCCATGCATGAGCGTCCGCGCCGCGCCGCCCGAGAAGCCATCGTAGATCCGCTCGCTCGCGAGGGTCGCGGCCATTGGCAACACGCCCGCGGTGAAGCCCTTGGCGGTGCACAGCAAATCGGGCGCGACCCCCGCCTGCTCGCAAGCCCACATCGTCCCGGTGCGGCCGTAGCCGGTGAAGACCTCGTCCGCGACGAAGAACGTGTCGATCTCGCGCGCGAGCTCGGAGAGGGCGCGGAGCACCTCGGGTGGGTGCATGCGCATGCCCGAAG
Source organism: Deltaproteobacteria bacterium (assembly GCA_046342295.1). GTDB lineage: Bacteria > Myxococcota_A > Polyangia > Polyangiales > Sandaracinaceae > JAFLCL01. The sequence goes on from JBKDQC010000540.1 coordinate 10,631, forward strand.
CGCCCTGGACGAGCGGCTCGACGACGAGCGCGGCGACCTCGTCGGCGTGCGCGCGCATCGTGCGAGCGACGGCGTCGAGCACCCGATCCCAGCCGCCAGCCTCGCCCGGGTGCGGAGCGCGGTGGATCTCGAAGAGGAGTGGTCCGAAGGTCCCCTTGAATTCCTCGATGGACGCGAGGCTCATCGCGGCCAGCGTGTCGCCGTGGTAGGCGCCCGCGAGCGCGACGAAACGGCGCCGCGCCGGCCGGCCGTTCTGCTGCCAGTACTGAAACGCGATCTTCGTCGCGACCTCGATGGCGGTCGAGCCGTCGTCCGAGAAATGCGCGCGCGTGAGGCCCGGAGGCGCGATCGCCGTGAGCTCCTTCGCGAGCAGCGCGATCTCGGGGTGCGTCGCTCCGCCCGCGGCGACGTGGAAGAGCCGATCGCTCTGTTCCTTCACGCGCCGGACCAGGCGCGGGTGTCGGTGCCCGAGGGTCGAGGTCCACCACGATCCGATGGCGTCGAAGTAGCGCCGGCCGTCGAGGTCGTAGACCCAGCTCCCCTCGGCGTGCGCGATGACGAAGGGCTCGTGGGTTTCGTGACGCTCACGCGACGTGTAGGGCGGCCAGACATGCGTGCGCTCGAGCCGGACGAGCTCCTCGCGCGTGGTTCGACCGGACTCGCTCACGGCCACGGTCTACCACGCCGCGGCACACTGGCCGGCGGGCGGGGCTCGTCTACGCTCCGGGCCCATGGGCGACGCGCGGTCTCACGGTCGAGGATGGTTCGAGGGCTGGCGGGTCGCCGTCGCGCCGCTCTTGCTTCTCCTGCACTCGGGCTGTGGCGCGTCGACGCCGAGCGCGCGGGCGACGCGGGGGACGAGCGCGACCGCAGGCACGGCGCTGTCGAACCGAACATCGGTGGACACCGACGGCGAGGCGTCGTCGGACACGGCCTCGGAGCGACCTTGCACGTCGTGGGATCCCGCGGCTGATCCGACGCGGGCGCCCGCCGACGTCGCGGCACCGCCGGAGACGTCGCGCCGCGGCGCCGACGGCCTCCGCTTCTGCATCCTTCGGCAGGGCACGGGGAGGACGCGACCGACACGCGAGCAGCGCGTGCTCGTGCACTCCAGCGGCTGGACCACCGACGGCGTGATGTTCGACAGCACCCACGCGCGGGGCGAGCCTGCATCGTTCGCCGTCGGCGAGGTGATCCGCGGCTGGACCGACGCCCTGACCCACATGACCGTCGGCCAGGTCCGCCGGGTCTGGGTGCCCGAGGAGCTCGCCTACCGCGGCGCCGCGGGCATGCCGGCGGGCATGCTGGTCTTCGACATCGAGCTCATCGCCATCCAGTGATGGGACTCGCCCGGCTCGCCCTGAGGCCCGAGCACGATCGCCCCCTCCGTTTCGCGGCGAGGCATCCCTTGCAGAGCCTTCCCTTCTCCTCGAAACACCCTCATGAGATCTTCTACGACTTCCTCCACCGCGCGATGCACCATCCGCGGCTCTTCTGGATGCACCGCGGGCACCACGTCTCCGTGGTGACGACGCCGCGGACGGGGCCCTCGATGCACCCCGCCGAGGCGGTGGGCTGGATCGTCGGGATGCTCGGGCCCTGCGTCCTGCTCTCGCGGCTCGGGCTCCTCGGCTTCTGGGGCTGCTTCGCGTGGCTCGCGATCACCTGGTCCGGAAACATCGCGGGGCACGCGAACGCCGAGATGTTTCCGCTGCGCTCGAGCCGGCTCGGCACGCTCTTCTGGAACCCGATCTCGTACCACTCGCTCCACCACGCGCGCTTCACGGGGCACTACGGCTTCGTCACGGCCTTCATGGACCGCCTCCTCGGCACCGAGTTCGGCGATTGGAAAGAGCTCCACGACCGCGTCTACGAGGGTCAGCCCCTCACCTCTCTGCGCGAGCAGGGCTCTTGCGAGAGGTGCGTGGGGGAACGGTAGCTCGGGCCCTCTGACCCGCGCGCCGCTTGCCTCGCTCGCCGTCGAAGCGCGCTACGTTCGCGGCGTGTCCTCACCGACCTCCGACCACGCGCTCACCCTGGGCCGGGCTCTTCACGGCGCGCGCAGCTTCTCCGACGAGACGGACGCGCTGCACGCCGGCGAGCGCCTCGCGTGGACGATGACGCGTGACCTCGCTCCGGCCGTGTCGATCGCCCGCGTGCCGCTCGCCCCGATGTGGCTCGAGCCGTGGGCTGCGTGTCAGCCCCTCACCGTGAGCGGCCCGGTGCGCCTCGTGCGCACCGCGACGGTGATCCGCACCCGGACCGACCTCGTCTGCATCGACCCGAGCTTGCCGAGCGCGTGGGCGCGCACGCCGCTCGGCGAGCGCATGCGATCGCTTCACGGCGCGCGCACGGGCGAGACCTTTCCGATGAGCCTCGACGAAGCGCTCGGGCCACCGGGGTACACCGAGGTGATCTTCACGAGCCTCGCGTTCCAGTCGCTGCGCGAGCTGCTCGGCACCACGGAGACCGATGGCCTCGAGCCTCTGCTCGCGCCGTATTTCCCGGGCGCGCGCATCGTCGTCGGAGCCGACGCGCTGCGCCGCGCGCGCAGCGAGCACGAGCACGCGACCGACGTCCGCGGCGGCCTCTCTCGCCTGCGCACGGACGCCGTGCTCGAGGTCTCCGAGCCGACGCTGCTTCCGAGCGGTCTCGTCGCGATCCCCACCGGCGGCCACGTCCCCGAGCACCTCGCGATCGCGTGCGTCGTGAAGCTCGACCGGCCGCGGGTCGCGGTGATGACCAGCCAGGTCACGACGCGCGAGGCGTTCGCTCCGTACGAGTCGTCGTTGCCCGGTCTGCGCGAGCATGCGCGCCTGCGCGACACGGAGCTGACGCCGCGCGGCGACGCCCACGACGCCCTCGCCCACCGCCGCGCTTTGCGCTTCGAGCGCGCCCTCGCCGATCGCGATCCCGAAGATCCGCGCTTCCACCTCGTGCACCCCGCCCTCCACCTCGACCCCTGAGAGCACGTGGCACTCGGATGGATCGATGCGGGTGCCACGGGCTCGCATCGGCGGGAGGGAGGCTCTCGCCGGTTCACTCGGCGAGAGGGAGGGTGTGCGGCCAGACCCTCCGGCAAGAAACGTCAGAGCATGAGTCAATCCAAGTGACTCATGCTCTGAGCCCGTGGCTTTGGCTCACGGAAGATCCCTCTTGCGCGGACCCCGATGATCGCCTACATATCCGCCCCTCACGGGCGTATAGCTCAGCTGGGAGAGCGCTAGAATCGCACTCTAGAGGTCCTCGGTTCGATCCCGAGTACGTCCACACCCGTCACTGCCCGATTCGTCGGCGACTTCCTCGGGGCCCTCGCGCAAGCCAGGGCCCCGATGTCGTTCTCGGGCAAAGGTCCGGTTGTCCGTGCCACGCCAGCCCTGGACGCACGTGCCCCGGGAAAGCTCCGCGCTCATGCGCGCGTCGATCGACAGGGCGGCCATCGACGCGGCTGACCCGAGGAGAGGGCTCGGACCACTCCCGCTGACGCCCCACCCTCGTCTGCGGCGCTGGCTCCCGGCCGCGTCGAGAGCGGCGAGCTGATCGGCTCGCGACCTTGCGTGCGTCGGCCATGAGCTTCGCTCGGTGCGAGCTCGTCGGCACCCGCCGTCGCAGCCAGGCAACGATCCAGCCGCGGAGCACGGGCCACTCGACGGCCGAGGCGCTGGCTACGCTCGGACGTACTGGCGATGGCGCCGGCGGCCGTCGGTTCCGTGCGCTGCTCGAGCATCGGTACCCGACGATCCGCTTCGAGTGGGATGACGTCGAGCGCGGCCTTGCCGAGAGGATGGACTGGCTTCCTGACCTCGCTCTTACCCGAGACGAGCACCCGACACGAGCGCGCCTTCGGCGACTTCCAACACACCCTCCTCGACTCCACACGCCAGCTCGCGTTCGCAGATCCGCAGAACCACGATCCGGTCGACGCCGACTTCGGCGAAGATCCCATCGCGCCGCTGAACGGCATGATGCGGTGCTGGAACACGCTCGTCTCCGAGCGGAAGGGCGGCCGTGTTCGGTTGCCCCCGCTCACCCTTCCCGCGTCGCCGACCAAGGCCGAGCGGACCTGGGCTGAGCTGCACCCGACGGACCGGCCCTTCCGCTCATCGCACCCGAGGCAGGTCCGGGCGCCTGCACCACTCGCTCCAGCTACCGACGTAGAGGCGCGCGCCCCGGAGCCCCGCGTGCTCGAGGGAGAGGAGCGTATGGCACGCCGTCACGCCCGAGCCGCAGTGCACGACGAGCCGCTCGAGGGCTCGGCCGGCCAGGAGAGACTGGTAGGTCCGGCGCAGCGTCTCGGGATCGCGAAAGCGGCCCCGCTCGTCGAGGTTCGTTGCGGCATACGGCGCGTTGAGGACGCCCGGAATGTGTCCCGCGACCGGGTCGATCGATTCGTTCTCGCCCCGGTAGCGGTCCGCGGCGCGCACGTCGAGGACGAGCCAGCGAGGATCGAGGCGCGCGCGGTCCACCTCCTCGAGGCTCGAGACCTCGCCCCGCCACGCGCGCACTTCGTGCGTGCCGTGCGCGTCCGGCGTGAGCCCGCGCTCGAGGGCCAGCTCGCCCCGCGCGGCGGCCTCCTCGATCGCAGCCCATCCGCCGTCGAGCACCTGCACGTCGGCGTGCTGAAAGGCGCGCAGCATCCACCAGAGCCGAGCGGCCGCGAGCGCGCCACCCTGGTCGTCGTAGACGACGACGCGCTGGGCGTCGCCTTCGATCCCGAGACGGCCGAGCACGCGCGCGAAGTCCTCCGGGGCCGGGAGCGGGTGCCGGCCACCGCGCGAGGCGTCCACCGCAGGCGCGGCGAGCTCGCGGTCGAGGTCGACCCAGCGCGCGCCTGCGAGGTGGCTCGCGAGATACGACGCGCGCGAGCGCCGCGCATCGACGAGCACCAGGCGAGCCGTGTCGCGGCCGTGCAGCGCGGAGACCACGGACGCGATGTCCAGGAGGGGTGCCATCGCCGCAGCGTATCGCGCCCGACCACCGTGCGGATGCGCGCGGCCACCCGGGCAGCCACCGGCCAGTCGATTGACCACCCCGAGGGCCGCGCTTGGCCGGTGTTCTGCCCCGAAACAAATGGCACGACGGGTGCTGAAACGCGCGCGTGGACACGCGACCGCTTCCCTTCGACGAAGACGACCCGACACAGATCGACCGGATCCCCGCACCCCTTCAGCACGCGCTCCGCGCTGGGCTCCTGGGCAGCTCCGCGGACACGACGCGCCGCCCCAGCTTCCCGCCACCGTTGCCGGTCGTGCTCGAGCGCAGGCGACCCGATCCGCTGACGGACTCGGACGAGGCGTGGCTCGAGACGCTCCCACCGGCGAGTCGGGCCGTGCTCGAGGCTGCGCGTCGTGGTCCTGCGCAATGGCCGCTCGCGCCGCGCGTGCCCAACGCGATTGTCCGGCCCGTGACCAGCGACGCCTGACTCGCAAGACCTGATCTCGCGAAGCCAAGATCGTGAGGCGCGCAAGCGGGGCTGGGGCCCCGCGCCGCCTTTGTGACTCACCGCATGATCTTGAGACGCGTGGGGCCCTTGCCCGCGGGCAGCCGCGCGCCTCCAGCCCGCTCGAAGTGGTCGCGCATGACCCTCTCGACGAGCGCCTCGGCGACCGAGAGGAAGAGACCCGACACCGGGCTCGACGGCTCCGCTTGCACGATCGGAAACCCCTTGTCTCCCTGCTCGCGCACGGCCTGAACGATGGGGATCTGACCGAGCAGCGGCGCCTGCGCGAAGTCCGCGACCTTCTGACCGCCGCCCTTGCCGAAGAGCTCGTGGCGCTGACCCGCCGGGTCGACGAAGTAGCTCATGTTCTCGACCACGCCGAGGATCGGCAGCGAGAGCTTGTGGCACATGGACACGGACTTGTAGACGTCCTGGAGGGCGACCTCCTGTGGCGTCGTCACCATCACGACGCCGGTCACCTTGAGCTTCTGCGCCATGGTGAGGGCGACGTCGCCGGTGCCAGGCGGCAGGTCGAGCACGAGGAAGTCGAGCGTCCCCCAGTCCACGTCCTTGAGGAACTGCTGCAGCGCCCCATGCAGCATCGGGCCACGCCACACGACCGCCTGTTTGTCGTCCTCGAGGAGAAAGCCGATCGACATCATCCGCACGCCGAAGCGCTCGAGCGGAGAGATCCGCTTTCCGTCCTTGGAGATCGGCTGCCCCGAGACCCCCATCATCGTGGGGATCGAGGGGCCGTAGATGTCCGCGTCGAGCAAGCCGACGCGGTGACCGAGACGCGCGAGCGCGAGCGTCAGGTTCACGGCGGTCGTGCTCTTGCCGACTCCACCCTTGCCCGACATCACGAGGATCACGTTGCGGACCCCGGGGATCGGGTCGTCGCCCATCACCTCGCGGGTTGGGACCTCGACGTCGATGGCGATGGAGACGCCTCGAACGCCCACGGCCCGGCAAGCCTCCTCGAGGCGGCGCCGCGCCTTGGCCTCGATCGTCGGCGAGGGAGACGGCAGCTTGATGCGCAAGATGGCCTGCTCTCCCTCGAGGCGTGCCTCGAGGAGCGAGCCGATCGCGCGCATGGGCTTCTCGAAGACGGGATCGAGCACCGCGTCGAGCGCGGTATCGAGCGAGGACTGGGTGGGCATGCGGGCGCGGTTGTGGTTTCGAGCGGAGAGACCGTCAAGGCTGCGCCCGCGCCGACTCGGTCGCCGCGAGCACAGCGCACCCTGCTCCGGCGAGCGTCGATCTCATCTCTGCCCCTGCGATCCTGTGTAGAGTCCTGCCTCGATGGCAGACAAGACCCTTGAGCGGGCCGAGCCCGGCGTGACCCACCCGTCGTCTGGCGGCGCGGACCTGGTCCCACCCGATCCTGCGTCCGGGCCGAAGAGCAGGGATGGCAGCGAGGTCCCCATCGCCTTCCGCGCCTCGATCGGCGCGACGGGCCTCGCGATGATCGTCGGCTTCTTCCTGCCCTGGGTCCGACGACAGCTCGAGCAGGGCGACGAGACGGTGCTCTTGAGCGGCCTCTCGCTCGTGCAGCAGGACTCGCTCGCGGGGACGCCGCCCATCGCGATCCTCGTGGTGCCGCTCCTCGGCACGGCCCTCGCGGCCATTGCGTTCACCGGCTTTCGCTTCACCGCGTACGTCGCGATCAGCGTGAGCGTGCTCCTCTTCGGCTACGCCGCGTACGTGTTCTTCCAGCTCTTCGTGCAGCACACGGGCCTCGGCCTCTGGATCACCACCGGCGCGGCCTTCCTCTCGCTCCTCCTCGGCGCTGGCGCGCTCTTCTGGATGCGCCGCGTCGCCGAGAGGGCCAAGGCCGCCAAGAGCGAGCCCGCCAAGAACAAGAGCTGACCCGCACCCTGACCATGCCCATCGACCAAGCCTTCATCGACGACTGTCCCTACGGCCCCGGCGGCATGCTGCTCGACGCGATCCTCGTGGTCGATCGGGACAAGAGCCTCGTGCGCGTGCGCATGCCTACGCACGACGATCTCCCGCTCACGCGCGAGCAGCGGGTGCATCCCCTCAAGCATCCCCGCCACGTCTCGGGCGGCCTCATGGTCCACATGACGGGGATGGCAGGCTTCGCGCATGCCTTTTACGTGCTCGATCTGCGGCACTCCGACGGCTGGATCGGCTACGGCGGCCGCATCCACGACGCGCGCTACAAGTCCCTCGCCATCCCGGGCGTCCCGATCGAGATCGAGTGCCAGACGACGAAGGTGAGGCGCGGCAGCAAGCGCATCGTCGCGCGCTACGACCTGCGCTTCTACCAGGGGTCGAGCCTCGTCTACGTCGGCGACCAGACCGCGATGTGGCTCAAGATCGAGGAAGGCATGTCGCTGCCGGTCGGGGGCGAGGACGAGTGACGCCTCGACCGGGGCGCCCGATCACGCCTGGTCCGGATCGACGCCGTGCGCGCGGAGCTTCGCCGCGAACCGTCCCCGCGCGCTCTCTGCGTCCGCGCGCTCTTCCCCGTCGAAGAAAGTCGGCCGGCGCCACCGGCGAAGCCACCGCGCGAAGGTCTTCTCGAAGCGCCCTTCCCACGCGCGGTCGCCGAGCTTCGGACCGCCGAGAACGAAGGAGCGGTCAAGCACCGGAAGAAGCCGCCGGCAGCGCACGAGGCACGCGCGCGCCCTCGACCGCGACACGCGGACCGAGGATCCTCTCGACGAGCACGGAGGGCGTCTCGAAGAGCATCTCGTCCTCGCCGGGACCGTGCGTCCTCCGGTGCGTCGTCACGAGCGAGGTCTTCCCACGCGCGATGCGGTGGCCCTCCTTCGCGCTCGTGACCTCGTAGGCCACACCCACGCGGCTCTCGTGCTCGGTGAACCACGCCGCGACGCGGAAGCGCTCGCCGTACCGCAGCGGCCGGAGGTGACGTGCACGCGTCTCGACCACGTAGAAGCCGAGGTTGAGCGGGATCATGTCGCTCGCGTCGATCCGGTGGGCACGAAAGAGCGCCGTGCGCGCGATCTCGAAGTACTTGTAGTACCAGCCGTGCCAGGCGACGAAGAGCGGGTCGAGGTCGTGGAAAGGGACCTCGAGCTCGACCGACACGGCGTCCTCGGGCGCGCGCTGTCGCATCTCCTTGGCCTCGCGGTGCTCTCGGCTCGTCATGGCGCCGTTGTTCGATCGCCGGTCCCCGGTCGTCAAGGGCTCGCCGCGCGAGCGCGTGGTCGCGCCGGTCGCGCGGCGCCCGCGGGTCACTCCGCGGCGAGCAGCTTGCGGAAGCTGTCGAGGCGGCTCTGCGCGAGCTCGCCGCGTGCGAGCGCGCCCGCGTCGATCGCGCGGCGCACCACGCAGCCCGGCTCCCGCTCGTGGCGGCAGTCGGTGAACTGGCAGCGGCCGAGCGCGGCGAGCTCGGGATAGAGCGCGGTGAGCGTCGCCGGCTCGAGCGTCGGGAGCGCGAGCTCGCGCAGGCCCGGCGTGTCGACGAGCCAGCCGGTGCCGAAGGGATGGAGGCTGGCGACGCGCGTGGTGTGTAGGCCCTTCTTGCTCGCGTCGCTGATCTCACCGACCGCGAGGCGGAGGCCAGGCTCGAGCGCGTTCAGGAGGCTCGACTTGCCCGCGCCGCTCTTGCCCATGAACGCCGCGACCTTCCCCGTGAGCGCCTCGCGCAGCGCCGAGAGACCGAGGCCCGTGCGGGCGCTCGTTTCGATCACGGGCACCCCGATGCGGCGGTAGACCTCCACGATCTCGCGCAGGGAGGTCGCCCCGGCGTCGTCCACACCGGCGTCGTCCAGCGCATCGCGCTTGGTCACCGCGAGGACGCCGTGCACGTGGCCGAGCTCGGCCGCGACGAGGAAGCGATCCACGAGGCCCGGCTGGAGCGGAGGATCGGTCGCCGCGCCGCAGATCACGAGCAGGTCGACGTTCGCGACGACGAGGTCGTCGAAGTGCTTGCCGCGCGGGCCAGGCTCGCGACGCACGATCCACGAGCGCCGCTCGAGCACCTCGACGATGACGCCCTCGGCCTCGCCAGAGGCCGCCTCGACCTCGACGCGGTCACCCGCGACGGCGAGCTCGCTCTTCTGCCGCTCCTTCTTGAGCTTGCCTCGGAGCTTGCACGTGAGCGTGTGCCGCCCGTCCTCGAGAGGCGCATCGAGGCGTACGGTGAAGAAGCCGCTGACCGAGCGGAGAACGAGGCCCTGCATCGAGGCGACCGAGGCGACGCCGACCCTCAACGAGAGAACGCGCGCGCGGCGCTCTCGCGCTGGGCATCGGCGCGGGCCGCGCAGAGCGAGACCGTCTCGACGGCCGCCTCGAGGTTTCGAGGCCCGCCGTTCGTGTCGAGCATGCGCGGCGCGAAGAAGGCTCGCCCCGCCTCCGCGTGCTCGCGGTCGCAGAAGCTCGCGAGGGTGTACGGGAGGTAACCCGCGTAGTCGGCGCCGAAGAGCGCGCGGACCGCGTCGTAGTGCGCCTCGAGCCACGCGAGCGCGCGCTCGCGGCCGTGCGCGTCGGCGAACTGCGCCATGAGCGGGCGAAAGCGCTCGTTCATGCGCAGCTGCGGGTCGAGCACGAGACCGAGCGCGCGGTAGCGCAGGCTCGGCTCGTCCACGTTCGAGAGGCCCGCGAGCAGACGCTGCCGCAGAATCCCGTCGGTCGTGCGGCCGAGCTCGGCGAGCATGCGGTCGAAGAGGGCCGCGTCCCCCTCCTCGGCGGCCACGATCAGACAGACCTCGACGAGGTCGGTCGGGACCGCATCGGTGTGGAGCTGGTGATCTCCGCCCGGTCCCTCGCCGAGGAAGGCGAGGCCGCGGGCGCGGGCCTCGCGGCGCACGGCAGGCTCGCGCGCGACCTCGGCGAGGAACATGAGGAGGCCCGCACGGAGCGAGCGCGTCTCGGGCTCTTCCGCAGGCGTCCTTCCGCGCACGGCGCGCGGTCCCCAGCCGAGGCGACGGAGCTGAGGCGCGTAGAGGCGCTGCGCATGCCGCTCGAGGGCGGGGCGGGCCTCGTCGGTGAGGAGGTTGTCGTGCGCGAACGTGTAGAGGTCGACCGGCGCGAGCGCGACGAAGCGCTCCTCGCTCGTCGCCATCGGCGACAGGAGCGTCAGCGCATCCTCGAAGTCGATGGCGCCCGCGGCTGCGCCCGCGCGCACGCTGTCGGCGAGGGCGATCAGGTCCCGGGTGCTCGCGCTCCCGCCCCGGGCGCCGTCCTGCCAGCCGCGCCGCGGGCCGCGCGAGGGGCCGAGCGCGCTCCGGATCTGCGGCGCGAGCGCGGTCATCGACGCCTCGCTCAGCGCGAAGCGGTAGTAGCTGCGACCCGCGGGGTTGGGCCAGATCCACGCAGGGCAGCTCGGCAGCTCGAGGCTGCCCTCGCGGGCGCCGAGGAGCGTGCAGCTCTCCTGGACGACGCCGCCGCGATCGGCGTGCGTCACGCAGACCGGCACGCTCCAGGTGGCGCTCGCCTCCGCGCTCGAGCCGAGCGCGCGGTAGCGAGACTGGCTCACCGAGACCCACGCGAAGGGGCGGCCTTGGTCCTCACCGCACGCGAGCTCGCCGAAGGTCACGAGCGGGATCCCGGCCTGCGTCGTGAAGGTCTCGAGGATCGAGGCCGCGTTGGGGTTCCGACCCTCCGCGGTGAGCGACGCGACGAGATCGGCCGTGGTGGCATTGCCCCGCGCGTGCGCCCGCAGGTACGCACGGATCCCCGCCTGGAACTGCTCGGGGCCCATGAAGTTGGAGATCATCGCGAGCACGCTCGCGCCCTTGCTGTACGTGATGCCGTCGAAGGCGTTCGAGATGTCGTCGCTCGAGGTGATCGGCTGCCGGATCACGCGCGCGGACACGAGGCTGTCGGCGTCGAAGGCCTCGAGCTGGGTCGTGAGCTCGAGGGTGTCGGCGTCGAAGGACGGGAACGTCGCCTCGACGATCGCCGTCTCCATCCAGGTGGCGAAGGCCTCGTTCAGCCAGAGGTCGTCCCACCATCGCATCGTGACGAGGTTGCCGAACCACTGGTGCGCGAGCTCGTGCGCCATGACGAAGGCGAAGCCGCGCTGCTGGGCGACGGGCGGATCGTTCGAGAGGAGAAGGAGCTGGTCGCGGAAGGTGACGAGGCCCGCGTTCTCCATCGCGCCCGCGGAGAAATCCGGCACCGCCACGATGTCGAGCTTGTCGAAGGGGTAGGGAATGGCGAACCAGCGCTCGAGCGCCTCGACGATGCGCGGGGTGTGCTCCATCGCGAAGGCCATCTCGGGGCCGCGGCCGCGCGGGGCGAGGCCCCGCAGCGCGAGCGGGGAGCTGCGCACGTCGTTCGGCGCGATGGTGGCCTCGACGACGTCGAAGGGGCCGACCGCGAACGCGACGAGGTAGGTGGGCAGCGCCTCGGTCGTCGCAAAGCGCACGCGCGTGAAGCCCTCGACGCTCGTGGTCTCCACCTCGCGGCTGTTCGCGAACGCCCGTGAGGACGGCGGCACCGTGAGCGTGACGTCGAAGGGCACCTTGAACCGTGGTTCATCGAAGCAGGGGAACGCGCGCCGCGCCGAGAGGGCCTCGAACTGCGTGAAGGCGTAGTGATCGTCGCCCACCGCGACGTGGTAGAGGCCCTCGAGGGTCTGGTCGTAGACGCGCTCGTAGTCGATCGCGAGGTGCACGGCCCCGGGACCGACCGGGCGGGCGATGAGGATGCGGGCCATCCCCTCTGCCGCATCGACGTTCTCCCAGCTGCCCAGGACGCCCTGTCCCTCGTGGTCCGTGATCCACACGCGGCGCACACCGAGGTCGCGCCCGTGGATCCAGATCCGCTGCGTCGCCTCCGAGAGCGTGAGATCGATCTCGGCGCGCCCCGAGAAGGTCGAGGCGGCCGGGTCGATGCGGAGCGAGAGCGCGTAGCGCGTCGGCACGACCGAGTCCGGCAAGCGAAAGGGCGCCTCCTCCGGGACGAATTCGGTCCCGAGGGTGGTCCCCTCGGGCCGCGGCCCGTGCTCGGGCATCGCGGTCTGGGAGCCGCCGCAGGCGGTGAGGAGCAGGGCGAGGAGCGCGAGGTTCGTACGCATGGCGCCGGACATAGGCGGCGCGGAAGGCCCTGTCGAGACGAGGGCAGAGCCCTGCGCGACGAGGACGCCCTTCGACGCGAACGTCCGACGCGGCCCGTGCGCGTATGCTCGGCGCGTGACCGCCACTGCGCGCAACCTCTGCTTCCACTACGTGACCGAGAAGCCGGGCGCGATGCGGCTCGGCCTCGACGTCGCGACGTTCCGCGCGGTGATCGAGCGGGAGCTCGCGCGGCGCAGGCCGGCCCGCCTCCGCGACTACCTCGGCGCCGAGCCCCCCGGCCCCGAGTGCTTCACTGTCTCCTTCGACGACGCGCACGTCTCGGTGTGGACGCTCGCCGCTCCGATCCTCGCCGAGCTCGGCGTGCCCGCGACGCTCTTCGTGCCCACGGCGTGGGTCGGGACGGGCCCCGACTGGCTCGACCCGCACGGCCTCCGTGCGCTGCGCGACCTCGGCTGGGAGCTCGGCGCGCACACGCTCCATCACCCCCGCATGCGCACGCGCCTCTTCGGCGAAGACGAGACCGCGCACGAGGCGCGGCTCGTGCACGAGTGCCTGGGCTCGCGCGCGCAGCTCGCCCGCTGGATCGGCCGTGAGGTCGCGCTCTTTGCGTATCCGTACGGCGACGACCCGCCGCTCGCGCAGCGCGCCGTGCGCGCCGCAGGCCTGGCGGCTGGCTTCAGCGTGCGCGAGGCGCTGCCGATCGACCGCGACCTCGAGTGGAGCGGGGAGCTCCGGTCGATCCCGCGCATGGACGCGCTCGAGGCCTGCGGTCTCGTTCGCGCGCGCTCGGCGGAGCCACTCGGGATCTCGGTGATCGTCCCCGTGCGCGATCGGCCACGGATGATCCGCGAGGTCGTGCGGCGCTGGCTCGAGCAGAGCTACCCCGAGGACCGTTTCGAGCTCATCGTCGTCGACGACGGCTCGCACCTCTCGCTCGGGGGCGCGCTCGGGCCGCGCGTGCGCGTGCTGCGCGTCTCGGAGCCCGACCGCCCATTTCGCGCCGGGCAGGCCCGCAACGCGGGAGTCGCCGCGGCGCGCTTTCCGGTCGTGCAGCTCGCCGACTCCGATGTCGTCGTCGAGCGCGACTTCCTCTGGGCCGTCGACTGGGCCCACCAGCGCAGCGAGCGCGCCGTGCTGCTCGGCGCGCTCAGCGGCTACAACCTCCACGACCTCGGCCAGCGACATCGCCTCGCGGAGATCGAGCGGTGCGCCGATCTCTCGACGGTCCCGCTGATCCCGGATCGCCAGCGCGAGCCCGCGGTGCGCGCCGTGATCGACAACGTCGACTGGCTCGAGGAACCGTGGCGGCTCTTCTACACGGGCAACGTCTCGTTCCCGCGCGCGCTCTTCGACGAGCTCGGGGGCTTCTCGGACGGCTTCTCCGGCTGGGGTCTCGAAGATCTCGACCTCGGCCTCCGCATGCACCACGCCGGGGCGAGCTTTCTCTACTCCCGCTTCGCGATGGGCTTGCACCTCGAGGACGAGGACGAGCCCGCGCCCCGAAACCCCTTCCGCCGCCCGCGCGCGCGCCGCGAGGACTTCACCGGCTACCTCGCGAACCTCGAGCGCTGGCGCGCCATGCACCCCGCGGAGCCGGCGATCGCGCGCTTCGCAGAGCGGACCGCCGAGGACATCGCCGAGATCACCGGGCATCCAGACACCGTGGGCGTGGAGCTCGGGGCCGCGCCACCCTCGGATGGCCCACCCTCCCCGCTTCACGCCCGGATCCACCGCGTCGCGCCGGGCGGCGTCACGCAGGACGAGCTGCTCGAGCGCGTCGCGTATGCCGTGGGCGTAGGCGCCCGGCGGCTCTGGCTCCAGGGCGGCGACGCGGCCGCCGCGCCGCCGCTGCTCGCGGTGCTCGAGGCCTCCCGGGCGGCCGGGCTCGGTGTCGGGATGCAGGCGGGGCCGCGCGCGCTCGTCGATCGTGAGCACGTCCGGCGGCTCCGCGCGCTCGGCGTCGACCATGTGACCTTGCTGATTGCTCCCGCGCACGACGCGCTCGATCCGCGGGTGCGCCACGCCAGCGGGCCCGCCGTCGAGAGCCTCCGCGCGGCCCGGGTGCACGTGGGCGCGCGCGTCGTCGCGGCAGCCGTGGGAGAGGCTCGGGAGGGGCTCGCGCACGCGCGACGGCTGGCGATCGAGGAGGTCCGCGTCGCGCTGCCGCGTGCGCTCCACCCGGAGTGGCGCGCGCTCGAGGCGCTCGAGCCCGAGGAGCTCTCGCCGTGAGCGCTACTCCGCCATCGTGACGGGTCGCCGCGCGATCTGCGCGAGCGAGAAGCCCCGGACGAGCTCGCGCGCGGCGATCGGCTCGTCGCGGTCGAGGAGGCTGAGAGAGCATGCGAGGCGACCGACGAGAGCCTCGGGGCTCACGCCGCGCTCGCGCTGCTCTCGCACCGTGACGCGGCCATGTCTCTTGGCGAGGCGCTGGCCGTCGGGACCGAGGACGAGCGGCAGGTGCGCGTACCGCGGAGCGCGGCCGCCGAGCGCCTCGATCAGCGCGAGCTGGCGCGGTGTCGAAGAGAGGAGGTCGTCGCCTCGCACCACGTCGCTGATCTGCATCGCGAGGTCGTCGACCACGACGGCGAGCTGGTAGCTGTGCACGCCGTCGGCGCGGCGCACCACGAAGTCGCCTCCACCGAGACCGGCCGGGACGGCGCCGTGCACGCCGTCGGGAAAGCCGCGCGCCTCTCCGCGGCCGAAGCGGAAGCGCAGCGCAGGAGGCCGTTCGGGGTACGTGGGGCCGTCGCGACAGGTGCCCGGGTAGACCGGCTCCTCGCCATGCGGCGCGCTCGCGAGACTGTCGATCTCCTTGCGTGAGCAGGTGCACCGGAAGAGCGTTCCGCGGCGCTCGAGCTCCTCGACCGCCGCGTCGTAGAGCCCGCGCCGTAGTGACTGCAGGTACGGGCCCGCCGGTCCGCCGACATCGGGGCCCTCGTCCCAGTCGAGCCCGAGCCACCGGAGATCGTCGAGCATCGCCTCGAGGGCGCCGGGCCTCACCCGCGGCGTGTCGAGATCCTCGACCCGCAGGACGAGCGCGCCGCCCGCCGCCCGCGCCGCAAGCCACGCGACGAGCGCCGTGCGCGCCGTGCCGAGGTGGATGGGACCGGTCGGCGATGGGGCGAAGCGCCCTCGGTAGGATGGCCGCTCGGTGCTCGTCATCACTTCTCGAGTGGAGCACGAAACGCGAAGCGACGATGGCCGAAGGGCTCGTGGTGAGGTCCGCGTTCGAGCGCGCGCGGCAGCATCAGACCCGCCGGCAGGAAAGGCTGCGCCTGGATCGGCGCCTCGCCGATCCCGTATCGCTCCGAGTCAGCGCCCAGGTGGGGCGCACCAAGACGAAGGGCCCGCCGCGGTGTGCGACGGGCCCTTTCACCTTCTCTTCGTCACGAGGGGTCGTGACGTGGAGTGATCACCAGCGGTCGCCGCCGCCGC
>JBKDQC010000541.1:0-64843 GCA_046342295.1 Deltaproteobacteria bacterium
ACGACTCGATCTCGCTCTGCACCTGCTCGAGCGCGCAGAAGATGTGCCCGTCGTCCTGGCAGAACGTGCGGACCCGCGTGAGCCCCTGCGTGACGCCGCTTCGCTCGAAGCGGTGCAGACGACCGAAGTCGGCCACCCTCCTCGGGAGCTCGCGGTAGCTGCGGCGCGTCGAGCCGAACATCAGGGCATGCGCCGGGCAGTTCATCGGCTTGACCCCGAAACGGATTCCGTCGACCAGGGCCTTCTCGACCTCGGCCGCCTCGAGCTTGCCGCCGTCCTTCTCGTGGACCTTCGCGAGGTGCTCGCAGACGCTCTCGATGTTCTCCTTCGAGGCTGCGAGGAACATGTTCTCGGCGTACGCGGGGAGGTGGCCCGACGTCACGAAGAGCTCGCGATCGAAGATCTGTGGCGTGATCACTTCGATGTAGTCGAAGCGCAGGTACAGCTTGCGCACGTAATCGATCAGCGCGTTGTAGATGGCCGCGCCGCGGGGCAAGAAGAAGGGCGAGGCAGGCGCCCACGGGTGGAACGTCATCAGCTCGAGCTCTTTGCCGAGCTTGCGGTGATCGCGCTTCTTCGCCTCCTCGAGCTGTGCGAGATGGTCCTCGAGGGCCTTCTTGTCGGAGAACGCCGTGCCGTAGATGCGCTGGAGCATCGGGTTCGTCTCGACGCCGCGCCAGTACGCGCCCGCGACCATCGTGAGCTGGAACGCCTTGAGGTAGCGCGTCGAGGGCACGTGGGGCCCTTCGCAGAGATCGACCCACTCACCGTGCTTGTAGAGCGAGATCTCCTCGCCCTGGGCGACGAGACGCTCGAGGTGCTCGAGCTTGTACGTCTCGTTCGTCCGCTGGAGGATCTCGCGGGCCTGCTCGGGCGAGACGACCTCGCGCGTGAAGCGCAGGTCGGCCGAGACGATCTCGGCCATCTTCTTCTCGATGAGCCGCAGGTCCTCGTCGGTGAACGCGCCGCCTGGCTTGTCGTAGTCGTAGTAGAAGCCGTTGTCCGTCGCGGGGCCGAAGGCGACCTTGGTGCCCGGGAACAGACGCTGCACCGCGTCGGCCATCACGTGCGCGGAGCTGTGGCGGATGACGGCGAGCGCGTCCGGGTGCGAGGCGGGCAGCGCCTCGAGGCGGCTGTCGAGCGGCACCGGCGTGTGGAGGTCGACGATCTTCGGAGGCGCCCCCTCACGGAGCAGGTGAGCGGCGACGGTGTTGTTCGGCAGCGCGCCGCGCTCCTTGAGGAGCGCGAAGACCGGCTTGAGCGAGGCATTCGATTCGGGATTCACGATCATTCTCCTGGTTCCCGCAGCGAGACGATGGCTGGGGGCCGACGCGTCTTAGCAGGCCGACCGACGCATGCTCCCCATCGACGCCGTCGCCGACCCCACGACGCTTGCGCCGGGGGCCCCGGCACGCGCCATCAGAGGAGCGTGTCGTCGGTCGGGAGACCGAGCATCACGCGGCCCGCGAGAGCGAAGACCGGCTCGGCGACCATCGCGTGCTGGGTGGCGACGTGCACGTCTCGGAAGGCCTGCGCAAGAGGGCTCGACTCGAAGATCGAGCTCGAGCCGACGAGGCGGTGGGCGACCGTGACGACCTCGGCGGCGGTCTGTGTGGCGTGTGCAGCCGTCGCGCGGAGGAGCGCACGGTCCGCAGCGCTCATCGCTTCGCCCGAGAGCACCCGGGCCTGCACCTCGAGCACTGTCTCGGTCACGAGAGCGCGCGCCGCCCGCAGCGCCATCTCGGCCTTGGCGAGCTCGAGCTGCACGACCTCGCGCTCCGAGAGCGTGCGCTTGCTCCCCTGCGGACGCTTGCTCGAGACGAGCGCGCGGAGCTCGACGAGCGCGCTTCGCGCGATTCCCGTGGCGACCGCCGAGACACCGAGCGCGAGCAGGCCGAAGATCGGGAAGCGATAGGTGAGCCCGACCTCGCGCGGCGGACGCGTGAGCGAGAGCAGCCGATGCGAAGGGACGAACGCCTCGGTCGCGACGAAGTCGTTCGAGCCGGTGCCGCGCATCCCCATCGTGTCCCAGGTGTCGACGATCTGGACCTGATCTCGCGTGAAGAAGCCCTGCATCATCGTGCGCTCGGGGCCGCGCTCTGCCTCACGCTCGAGCACGAAGCCGCCGAGGATGTGGCACGCGTGCGCACTGCCGCTGCCGAAGCTCCATCGCCCGGTCACGACGACGCCGCCCTCGACCTCGACCGCTCGGCCTCCAGGCGCGAAGACGCCGCACGCGATCCGAGACGGATCGCCGAAGATCTCGCGTGCCCCGAGCGCAGACAGGTAGCCGCCCGCGAGGCTCGTCGTCGTCGCGACCATCGCGATCCAGCCCGCCGCGGCGTCGCCCTCGGCGAGGGCCTCGAGGGTCGCGATCATCTCGTGAGGCGACAGCTCGGGCGCGCCGACCGATCGAGGCGCGAGGCCGCGCAGGATGTCGAGCTCGACGAGCGAGCGGACGACCCCTTCCGGCAAGCGCCGCTCGCGCTCGATGGAGCGTCGGTGCTCGCGGAGCACGGGGGCGAGCGAGCGCGCGCGCGCGGCGAGGCTGGGTTCGAGCCCGACGGTGTGTTCCTCGCCCATGTTCTGCACGCCCATGTTCTGCACGCCCTGTTCTGTATCAGCGCACCCAGATGGGGCTCGACCACGCCCGCTCGCGCAGGGTGAGCGGAACCTCGGAGCTCGCGCAAGCCTCCGGACGCGAGGCGGCTGGGATGCGCGAGCACTGCCATCCAGTCCAGCGGCAGGACGGGTTCTCGAGGACGCGAACGTAGTAGGCCGCGCGCTGGCCTGCCTCCCACTCGGGGTCGGTCCACGACTCGCACAGCTCCATCGCGCCCGCGCCGCGCGGCGTGCAGGTCTCGAGATCGACATCCGCTCCGGGGTCGCCGGGGGAGGCAACGTCGAAGACGCGCTCGCGGCGCCCGGTCTCGTCGACCCACACCTTCACCACCTGCACGAGGCCGAGGGGCACGACGTCGGCCATCGCCTGGATGACGAAGCTCGGCGCGCGGCTCGACGCCGCGAGCGAGCCGCCCATGGGGACACCCTCCGCGTAGCCGCGCTCGAGAAGGCGTGGATCTGCGCACATCGCAGCGTCCCACGCGGCGGCGCTGCCGAAGAAACGCAGCGCGATGCGTGTCCCGCTCGTCGCGTAGGTCTCTCGACGCGCGAGCGCCTCGAAGATCGCGTCGCGCGAATTCTCCACGGCCCATACGGCCGCGAGGCCGCCCGGGCTGTTGTCGAGCTTGGTGAGCGGAGCGAGATCCGAGACCCCGATGTGCCCGCCGAAGCTCTCCTCCTCGACGCGACCGGGCGTCCCGTTGTGCGTGTCGGTCGAGCCGACGAAGCCCTGCTCGATCGGGTTCACGCCGCGCGTGCGCTCGACATCGAGCCCGAGCGACAGCGCATGTCGGATGTAGTCGTCTCGCGACCAGCAGTTGCTGCCGATG
This sequence comes from Deltaproteobacteria bacterium, assembly GCA_046342295.1. GTDB lineage: Bacteria > Myxococcota_A > Polyangia > Polyangiales > Sandaracinaceae > JAFLCL01. The sequence continues at coordinate 3,453 of JBKDQC010000541.1, forward strand.
CCGGTGCCGTCCCCGTTGCACGGCGGAAGCGGCGGCGAGATGCCGGCGGTCGCCACCAGCCCACCCCGCACGAGCTCGAAGTCGCATTGCTCGTCGGTGAAGCCGAAGGAGGTCTCGGGACGACACTCGGAAGTCCCCTTGTGCTGAGAGATCTCGACGATCGGCTCCATGCGGCGACGCTGCGCGAGGCGCTCGCGCGTCTCGGTCTCGTTCAGACCCTCGAGCTCGGTGAGCGCGTACATGCGGCCCGCGCTCTGGTTGCCGTTGTGCGGGATCGCGAGCACCTCGCAGCCCTCGCACGCCGTGCAGGTGGCCTCGAGCGCGCTCCAGAGCTCCTCGGGCGCTGGCGCCTCGAAGGCGCTGACGGGAAGCTCGGGGACGCGCTCGTTTCGGAAGATGACATTGCGGTGGAGGTTGTTCACCGCGGGGCTCAGCGTGTACTCGTAGGCGACGAAGCTCGTGAAGGTGCAGCTCGCGGTGCGGTCGTAGTGTCGCTCGGCCGTGCGCTGCATCTCTTGCCAGACCGTGCGAGCACGGTCCCGACACGCGGCCAGGTCCTCGCCGCAGACGCCTCGATCCCGCAGAGGCGAGCCGGCCGCGAGCCGGATGCCGATGGCCACCGTCGCGTCGCGACCGCCCTCCCGGTACATCTGGCACGTGCGGCTGTCGGAGCCGGGCGCCCCTGGCTCGCGACAAACGTCGACCTCACCGAGGAACTCGGAGTGATCCGTCACCGCCGCGAAGTCGAGCGGGCGACCGAGACGAACGCGGCGAGGCACGGGATCACCCGCGATCGCGACCTCTTGGCCGCGCGCGAAGCGGTAGGCGTCCTCCGGGGTCGTCTCGTTGCCAGCGGCCCAGCTGTCGAAGGAGTTGCGGGTGTGGACGTGAAGGTCGCCGAAGTAGACGTTCCTCAGCGGGTTGCGGTCTGCGCAGGGCTCGCGGTCCTCGGTGTAGCGCACGAGCTCGGCGCTGCCCGCGTCGGAGGGCGGGGCATCGCACGTGCTCACGTAGGTGATGTCGGGCAGCGGTGCGTCGAGGCGCCGCGGGGCGTCGGGCTCGACCGGGGAGACCTCGGCGTCCATGTCGTCGCGGCCTGCATCGGGGCCCGAGGGACAACCCATCGCCAGGAGCGCGACGAGCACGGAGGGGGCGCGGCGTCTCATCCTGACCCGAGGATAGAGGCTCGCTGCCCCGTCGAGAAGCACGCCGCGGGCTGGCTCAGCCCCGGAGCAGCTTGGTCTTCTGCTTCGTCTGGAAGTTCGCCGCCCCGAGGACCTCGCGGGCCATCTTCTGCATCTCGACCTCGCCGGGCGTGGCCGCCTTGGTCATGAGGAAGGGCGCGAGCAGGTTCGGGTCGCTCGCGACGAGCGCGTCCATCGCCTTGCGGGCGAGGCCGCGGTTCTTGGTCCCGATGAAGGTGAAGACCTGTGCGCGTGCGATCATCGGCATCAGCTCGGCGAGCTCCGCGTCGCCCGCGTCGACGCCTTCGAGCACGCGCTTGGCGTCCTGCGGGTCTCCGGTGCGCGACTTCGCCTCGGCCACGACCGCCGCGTACATGGCCTTCTGCTTGGCCGTCGCTCCCTGGTCGTACTTGATCTGATCGGCGATAGCGCGCGCGTCCTTCACGCGGTTCATCGCGAGGTAGAGGTACCCGAGGTTCGCGCGGATGTCGTCCTGGATGAGCGCGTCGGCCTTGTGGATCTGGATCGACTCGAGGATCGCGATGGCCTCCTTCGGATCGTCGCGGGCCACGAGCTGCGCGCGTGCCATCGCGTTCATCGCGTCGCTGTCTCCGGCGGCGGCGAGCTTCTCGATGGCGGCCTTGCGACCGGCCTCGTCCGTCGTGGCTTGCTTGAGGATCTCGGCGAGCGCCCCCTGGCGGCGCGTCAGGTTCCACACGTAGACGCCGAAGCCGAGAAGCGCGAGCGTGAGCACGCCGACGACGCCGACACCCCAGTACCCCACGTAGGGTACGAGCAAGAACGCGAAGACCCAGACGACCACGACGACGGCCGCGATCTGCGCGATCACGTTCCACTTGATCTTCGGCGTCTCGAACGATTGCGCAGACGGCTTCGGCGCCGACTCGGAAGGAAGAGGCAGCTTCTTGGGCTTGGCCACAGGAACCTCGTGAAGCAAGCGCGCGGCGCGCGCGCTGCGGGCCGGAGCGATACCGCTTTTTGCGCCGCGTGCACCCGCCCCGGCGCCGTGCGCGACATCGAACCGCCTCGCGCGAGACGCACGCCCTCGACGCGGCCGACCTTTCGACCCAGAACGATGGCGTGCCCCTCCCCGCTTTTTCGGAGCTCGTCCCCGCGTTTCTCGTGCGTCGGGCCGTGGTCGCCGCCGATCAGATCGCAGTCTCGGTCGCCGTCCCTGCGGGTCTGCGCGCCGCCCACGAACGCCCTGGACAGTTCGTGAAGATGGCCGTGATCGCACCTTCGGGAGCCCGCCGCGAAGGTCTCTTCGCCATGTGGAACGCGCCCCTCGAGGACACGGCCGAGGACGGTGGCGTCGACGATGCGGGCGACCCGATCGGCCCGGTGTCGACCCTGAGATTCCTCCTGCGCACGAACAACCCGGAGGGCGGCGAGGCCGCCGACACCCTGGCGAGCCTGCCGATCGGCGCGCCCGTGCTGGTGTCGGAGCCCGCGGGGGTGGGCTTCGACCTCTCGCGCAGCGGGGGCCGACACCTCGCGTTCGTGGCGACGGGAACCGCGCTCGCGCCCGTGCGGGCCGGGATCGAGGACGCGCTCACGCACCCCCCGGGCTCGCTTTCGACCTCGCTCGATCTCGGACTGAGGAGCCCGGCGCACCTGCCCGAGCCAGAAGCGCTCGAGCGATATCGGCGGAGCGGCCTCGAGGTCCACGTGCACTACTCCGTGCCGCCGCCCGACGGCGCGGTGCGGGGCGCGCTCGCCCCCGAGGCGCTGCTCGCGCGCCTCCTCGAGCGCGGCCGAATCGCGGACACCTTCGTGGTCGCCGTCGGGCAACCCGCGATGGTCAAGGCGCTGCGCGCCCGGCTCGCGTCGCTCGGCGGCGACCCAGCGGACGTGGTCTCGAACCATTGAGCCGGGCGTGGGTCACACCGCGACAGCCGCGCGACGGAAGGCGAACGAGGCGGACCCCTCTCGGCGGCCGCCTCGCTCTCCCACGCGATGAATCGCGGTTCAGTCGGCCTTGACGACGTTGACCTTGATGGTCGCCGCGACGTCGTAGCCGAGCTTGAGGGTGACCGCGTGCTCGCCGGCGAACTTGATCGGCTCCGGGAGCAGGATCTTCTTGCGATCGACCTCGTGGCCCTTGGTCTTGAGGGCCTCGGCGATGTCCTTGGTGCCGACCGAGCCGAAGAGGCGGTCGCCCTCGCCCGCCTGCATCTTGATCTGAATGACCACGCCGTCGATGCGCTTGGCGACCGCTTCGGCGTCGCCGCGAAGCTTGGCCGAGCGCGCGAGCGCGACCTGCTTCTCGTGCTCGACCTGCGCGACGTTGCCGCGGGTGGCGGGGGCGGCGAGCCCACGCGGCAGGAGGTAGTTGCGCGCGTAGCCGGGCTTGACCTTGACGATCTCGCCGCTCTTGCCGAGCTTCTCGACGTCGTCCTTGAGGACGACCTGGATGTTCGTTGCCATGGTGTTCTCCGTTCCTGGGCTCAGGCGGTGTACGCCATCACGCGGTGTAGGGGAGGAGCGCGATCTTGCGCGCGTGCTTGATGGCGTTGGTCAGCTGTCGCTGCTGCTTCGCCGTGAGGCCGCTGATGCGGCGCGGGACGATCTTGCCGCGCTCGGTCACGAAGTGACGGAGCGTGCCGGGATCTTTGTAGTCGAACACGAAGTCGGGGTCGGCCGTGAAGGTGGGCATGCGCTTCTTGCCCATCCCACCGCCGCCGCCGCCGGAGCGGCGATCGCCGAACGCGCGCGGCCCGCGCGAGCTGCGGTCATCGGACGACATCGGATCTTCCTTGCCCGGACGGGCGAACACGGGGCTCATCATGGTTCGTTCTCCTCCGGAGGATCAGTTGGTGTTTCCGAGGTCGGGGATGTTGTTGAGGTCGGGGCCGTCCACGTCGTCGATGAACTCCTCCTCGACGCGCTCGCGCGGCTTGACGACGAGACCGAGGCGCTCCTCGAGGCTGGGCTCGGGCTCCTCCTCGGTCGGAACGGCGAGGCGCTCGAACTTCACCTCGTCCGGGTTCACGGCGACCGAGGCGAGCTCGACCGTCGTGTCGAGCTTGATGGTCTGGAAACGAATGACCGCGTCGGCGTTGCGCAGGTTGCGCTCGATCTCGGCGACGAGATCCGAGTAGCCCGCGAGCTTCACGAAGACGAAGATACCGCGCGAGAACTTCTTGATGTTGTACGCGAGGCGCCGGCGACCCCACTGGTCGACCTTCGTGATCTTGCCGCCGAGGCGTGCGACGACCTCCTGGATGCGGGTCGCGATCTTCTCGGCCTCGTCGGGATCGACGTTCGGGTTGAGGATGTAGACGAGCTCGTACTCGCGCCCCGGGATCTGGTGGGTGCGCGCCTGCGTGGTCACCTGGGTCATGTCGAACCTCGTCGAGGCGCTCCGGCCTCGACCTCCGCCGCCCGCGAGCTCGCCGTGGTGAGCCCGGGGCCTCTGATTCCTCTCGGACACGGACCACCGCAGCCGGGGGTCCGAGGCCCCGGAACCATTCCGGGGCGAGGAGCCCAACACCGAGCGAGACGTGCGTCAGCGCTTGGTGTTGAACAGGATCTGCGCCTTGGCCGGACCATCTCTCAGCACGGCCTCGGACGCGAGAGCGGCGGCTTGTAGCACATCCGGCAGGCGCGCACCCTCCACCGCGTCGAAATCGCCGAGCACCCAGGATTCCACGGCGCCTCGGGGGGGTCGACCGATGCCGATCCGCACCCGCACGAAGTCCGGGCCGCCGCAGTGCTGGACGATCGACTTGAGCCCGTTGTGGCCCGCGGCGCCGCCGCCGACCTTCACGCGCACATCCTCGAAGGCGAGGTCGAGCTCGTCGTGGATCACGAGCACGTTCGAGAGCGGCACCTTGAAGAAGGCCATGGCCTTCTGCACGGACTCGCCCGAGAGGTTCATGTACGTCTGCGGCCGAAGGAGGATCGCGTCGTCACCCGCGAAGGCGGCTTTGCTCCACAGCGCGGAGAACTTCTCCTTGGCCGCCGGCGCCTTCCAGCGCGCGCCGAGGAGCTCGGTGACCATGAAGCCGACGTTGTGCCGGTTCTTCGCGTATTGCTTGCCCGGGTTGCCCAGGCCGACGACGAGCCACATCAGGGCCGCGGCTCTAGCAGGCCGCGCGACGCGCGCACGAAGCCGCGTCGCCGTCTGCGCCCGACGACGCAGCGCGTCGCGCGCTTTGACACCCCCCCTTCCACTCTGCTACCCCCGCGCCTCTTTCGAGGGCCCCCGGGCTCGCAACCGTCGGCGACAGTGAGGAGGTAGGACGTGTTCAAGTCCATCTGCATCTTCTCCGGGCACGCGAATCCCCGGCTCGCCGAGCAAATCGCGGATTATCTCCAGTTGCCGATCGGGCGCTGCAAGATCTCGAACTTCTCGGACGGAGAGGTGTTCACCGAGATCCAGGAGAACGTTCGCGGCGTCGACGTCTACGTGGTGCAGCCGACGTGCGCGCCCGTGAACGACAACCTGATGGAGATGCTCGTGACGGTCGACGCGCTCAAGCGCGCTTCCGCGGGCTCCATCACCGCGGTGATTCCGTACTACGGCTATGGTCGGCAGGACCGCAAGGTCGCGCCCCGCACGCCCATCACCGCCAAGCTCGTCGCAGACCTGCTCACGACGAGCGGCGTCTCTCGCGTGGTCTCGATGGATCTCCACGCCGGTCAGATCCAGGGCTTCTTCAACGTGCCCTTCGATCACCTCTTCTCGATGCCGGTGTTCCTGGACTACCTGCGCCCGCGCCTCGGCGAGGGCACGGTGCTCGTGTCGCCCGACGCCGGCGGAGTGGAGCGCGCGCGCGCGTACGCCAAGCGCCTCAAAGGGGACCTCGCGATCATCGACAAGCGACGCGCGAGGGCGAACGTCAGCGAAGTGATGAACATCGTCGGCGACGTCGAAGGCCGCGACTGCGTCATCGTCGACGACATGATCGACACGGCAGGCACCCTCACCAACGCGGCGCAGGCGCTCAGGGAGCGCGGCGCCAAGCGCGTGCTCGCGGTCGCCACGCACCCGGTGCTCTCGGGCCCCGCGGTCAGCCGCATCCAGGAGAGCTGCCTCGAGGAGGTGGTCGTGACGGACACGATCCCGCTCTCGGAGAGCGCAAAGGGCTCCAAGAAGTTCACGGTGCTCTCGGTGGCGCGCCTGCTCGGTGAAGCCATCAAGCGCATTCACAACAGCGACTCGGTCAGCTCGCTCTTCGTGTAGCGAGAGGTCCGGCCGCGGGCGCGACTCGGTGCTCGAGCGCGCTCGAACGCACATCGAAACGAGAGAGGTAGGAAGAGAATGGAAGCGCAGACGCTCAAGGCTGAGGTCCGCAACGGAAGCGGAAAGGGGCCCGCGCGTCAGCTCCGCATGCGTGGGCTGATCCCGGCGGTCTTCTATGGTCCCGACAAGAGCCCGACGAACCTGACGGTGAGCCCCGTCCAGGTGTCGACCGCGCTGAGCGGCCCTTACGGCCGCAACCAGCTGGTCGCGCTCGACTTCGGCGACGGCAAGACGGAGCTCGCGGTCGTGCGCGACATCGCGGTCGATCCGATGTCGCGAAAGCCGCTGCACGTCGACTTCTACTCGGTCGCGCTCGACCGCGCGGTGAGGACGAAGGTGCCCTTCATCGCGAACGGCCGCGCCAGGGGTGTCGCCGAGGGCGGCGTGCTCCACAAGATCTTCCGCGAGCTCCCGGTGGTCGGGCCCCCGGGCGCGATCCCGGCCGACATCACGGTGGACGTCACACCGCTCGGCATGCACCAGGGCATCAAGACGAAGGACCTCGCTCTGCCTCCGGGCGTCAGTGTCGCGCTGCCCGCGGAGCGCAACCTCGTGATCGTGACGACCAAGGAGAAGGAGAAGCCCGAGGACGAGGGCGCAGCGGCTCCAGGCGCGGCTCCGGCTGCCGGTGCTGCGGCGGCCCCCGCGGCGGGTGGCAAGGCGGCGGCACCTGCCAAGGACGCCAAGGCGGCCGCGCCCGCGAAGGACGCGAAGAAGAAGTGAAGCGGGGGCGCCTCGCGCGCCCACGAGCCCACGGGCCCGACCCAGAGCGCCGCGATCGCCCACGATCGCGGCGCTCTTCGCTTTTCGGGCGGGCCGGGTGCGCCGTGTCTTGCGCAACGGGACGACCGATCCACGCTCGCGCACCGTGCCTTCGTCTCCCCGCCCACCCCGGATCGGCGTCGTGGACGTCGTGCGTGGCTTGGCGTGCGTGGTGATGATCGTCTGGCACACCGCGGACGCGTGGCTCGGACCCGACATCCACGGCACGGCGGCATTCGAGCGGACGCGCTTCGTCGGAGGCTTCGCCGCGCCGCTCTTCGTCTGGCTCGCAGGGCTCTCGAGCGCGATCTCGACGGAGCTGCGGCCGAGCCTCGAGAAGACCCTCGCGAGCTTGGTCCGCGCAGGCGGGATCGTCGTGATGGGCTATGCGCTCAAGCTCCTCGCGTGGACCTTCGACCACGGTGCGATCACCGAACCGCGTGCCTGGACGACGATCCTGCTCGCCTCGGTCGCGATGTCCGCGCTGGTATTCGCCTTCCGCGAGCCCGCACCAAACAGAATCGCAGAGAGAGTGGATCATCGGCGTCGAGGCGATTCTGTTTCGCGGAGCGGAGTTGGGTGGGGGGCCCCGAGCCGGCTCTGCCGGGCGGGGGGCGGGTCTGCATCAGACCTGCCGGGAACAAGGGCTACACATGGATCGGCGTCTCGCCGATCCTGTGTAGGGGCGGCGCGTGCGCGAACGATCGCAGGCGCGCTGGGGGCCGTTGCGCTGGTGCTCGTGTACCGCCAGAGCGGCGAGCTGCCGCGTTCACCCGACGTGCTGGTGCGCCTCGATGTCCTCCACGGCATCGGTGCTGCGCTCGCGGTGCTGAGTGTCCTCTTCTTCATCCTCGGCCGCGGCCTCGCGACCGAGCGCGCTCGCGCCGCCGTGCTGGTCGCGCTCGCGCTCGCCGTCGCGCTGGCCACGCCGCACTTCATGGGCGTCTCGCTCGCGCCGCTGCCCTCGCGGCTGGCCGATTACGTGGCGCGCACGGCGACCGTGAGCGGCGCACGCTTCCCGCTCTTCCCATGGCTCGGCCACGCGCTCTACGGCGCCTGCGTCGGGACGCTCCTCCGCTCGGCTCCGCGTGAGCTGGGGCCGCTCGCGTTGCCCTTCGCGAGACGACCTTGGGTCGTCGCGCTGCTCGCGCTCGGTGTCGTGGCCGCGACGTTCGAGGCCGGTCCGATCGCCACATCGATCACCGCGAAGGCCGAGTGGGCACGCCCCGTCCTTCGCCTGATCTTCTACGGCACCGCGGCCATGGCCAGCGCTGCGGTGCTCGTGCACGTGCGTGCGCGAGCGCTCTGCGATGGTCTCGCCGTCATGGGCCGGAGCTCTCTTCTGGTGTACGGCGCACACCTCGAGCTCTCCTACGGGCTCATCGGATTGCCGTTGCGCGGTGCGCTCGGCTGGAGCGGATGGGCGATCGCCGCGATCGCGCTCACGGGGCTCATGGTGGCCCTCGCCAGCTGGACCGAGACGCGAGAGCGCGCCGCGGCGACGGCCCGACGCTCCGCACCCGAAGCGTTCGAGGGCCGCGATGCGACCGGCTTGCAGCGAAGCGGGTTCCATGGCGTCATCGGCCGCGATCCTGGCGAGGGATGACCCGCGGTACGGCGCGGTTCGACATACCTGAGCACCGCGCGCACCTCTGCGCGAGAACCATCGAAGAGCCCCATGACCCACGTCGTGATCATCACGGATCGACCGAGCTTCGAGAGCACCTGGACGCCTCTCTTTCAGCGCGCTGGCGTCGGCGTCGAGGTGCTGCATCCGGAGCGCTGCGCGGGCGCGATGGCGCACGGACGCCCGCTGCTCATCGACGGGGGCTCGTCGGTCTACGACGAGGACGAGCTCCTCGCCCACGCGGCCCTGGCGCGCGCGCTCGCGATCGCTGTTGGCGTCGTGTTGCCGCACGCCGTGTTCGCTGGCATCGAAGACTTGCTCGACGATGTCTGTGCGATGCGCGTGGCCCGCCGCGAGGAGGAGGTCCCGCGCGTGATCGCGAGCCTTCTTCGTGCCGGTTCCGCGGGCCGGTCGCGCTTCGAGTACCTCACCGTGTCACCGCGCGGCGAGGCGCTCCTCGGGGTCGCAGGCGACGGCTCGGCCAGCCTCCTTCCGAGGCCCGCGCACGGCGACGACGACGGCGGCGAGATCTCCGCGATCGCGATCTCGGAGGACGCGAGCGCCGCCCGGATCGAGCTCGCGAGCGGGCGGAGCTTCGAGCTCTCGGCGGCGACGCTCGCCCTCGCACCCGTACCGACCGCGTCTTCGTCCGGGCAGGTCGCGGCGGCGTCCCAGCAGCTCGCGCTCTCGTCGATCGATGGAACCAAGCTCGGGACACGCATCCGCGAGCTGCGCCTGGCCGCGGGGCTCACCCAGGCCGAGCTCGCGCGGCGGACGGGCATCCACCGGCCGAACATCGCGCGCGTCGAGGCCGGCCGGCACACCCCCTCGCTCGAGACGCTCGCGCGCTTGGCCGCCGCCATCGGCGTGCCGACCGCAAGCGTTCTCGACGTGGGCGGCTCCTGATCGGACTCTTGGCGCGGGGGCAGGCACACGACACGGGCATCCTGGAGTTCTGCGACGGCGTCGGCGACGACTGCGCCGACAGAATCGACGTCCCGTGCGGAGTTCAGCGTGCCAGGCGCGACCGGGTGGGTCCTGGCGCTCGGATTCGGATGGGAACGGAACCATCTCGCTCGAGCCCGCCCTGGGCAGCTGGACGGTCAACGTGGGCGGCGCCGGCTCTCGTGAGCGTCGATCCATCCACCTTCACGGTGGAGCGCATTCCCTTGACCGCCTGCGCCTCACCTCGGCCGCCCTGGGCGCGGCGGACGCGGTCGGCACGCGCACCGTCGAGGGTGTAGTCACAGCGCGGGCTCGGACGACGCCCGCCGCGCAGTCAGTCGAGGTCGAGCACGAGCTGCTCCCCGCCTGGCAGCGCTCGGAGCGCACCGACGATCGAACGGGTCGCTTCCCCCATGCTGCGCTGCGAGGCTTCCACGTCGCGGCCCGTCTCGAGGAGGACGCGCTCGGCCTCCGCCCGCTCGAGCTCGGCGGCTTGCTCGTGCTCTCCGAGGTTCATGCGCAGGGCGTGGATCTGGAACTCGAGGTCGGAGGTCTCGACCTCCCGGCGCGCCACCTCGGCGCGAGCCTTCTCGAGCGCTTCTCGGGCCGCGGACAGGTCGCGTCCGAGCGCGTGGAGCGCACGACCGAGACGCGCGCGGGCGTCGCGCGACCGCGAGCCCACGTTGTCGAGCTTGACCTGTTGCGCAGCGCGCGCGGAGCGCAGGGACTCCGCGCGCACGACCGCCGCCTTGAGCGCCGCGATGTCCGACGCGATCTCGGGGGGGATCGTGGAGCGAGCGTACGCACGACGCACCATCGACTCGAGGATGAGCGCGCGACGAACCCAGCGATCGAAGCCCAGCGTGCCCGAGGCCGGGTACTTTTCGTCGCGCGACGACGCGTTCCGGTTCGGGGGCGCGACGAAACCCGAGGGGTCCGTCGCTTCGCCCGGAATCGAGCCGCGGCTCGCGGGCTGCGCGACATCGGCCTGCATCGCGGACAGCTCGCGAACGACCTGGTGCGCATCGACTGGGCGCTCGCGGGGAGACTTCTCGAGCAAGCGCAACACGAGCGAGTCGAGGGCCGCGGGACAGGCTGGGGCGAGCGTGCTCGGGCGAGGAGGCGCCGTCTCGAGGTGGTGAAAGAGGAATCCCTCGAGAGACTCGCTCTCGAACGGCAGGCGACCCGTGATCATCTCGAAGACCACGATCCCCAGCGCATAGAGGTCCGCGCCAGGGCCCGGTGGCTGGGCGCGCACGCGTTCGGGAGCGAGGTAGGCGGGCGTGCCGAGGATCGCGCCAGCGGCCGTCATGCGGCGGTCCTCCTGACCGCGAGCGAGGCCGAAGTCGACGATCTTCGCGTGGAGGCCGCCTCCCATCTCGAGCACGAGGACGTTCTCGGGCTTGAGGTCGCGATGGATGATGCCGAGGTCGTGCGCACGCGCGAGCCCCCGAGCGATCTGTGCGCCGGTCTCGAGCACGAGCGGGATCGACATCGGACCGGCTTCGACGAGCGCGCGGAGCGTCCGGCCCGCGAGCAGCTCCATGACGAGGAACGGGAATCCATCGTCGGTCTCGCCCGCGTCGAAGATCTCGACCACGTTCTCGTGTGAGATGGCGGCGACGTTGCGCGCTTCTCGGCGGAAACGCTCGCGCAGCTCCTGGTTCCCGAGATGGAGGGAGTGCATCACCTTGATGGCAACCCGACGTCCGGTCGCGATCTCTTCTCCGCGGTAGACGGTCGCCATTCCACCGTGACCGAGCGGGGCCTCCACCACGAAACGCCCGGCGATCAACCGCCCGACCCGGGGGTCTGCGACGCCGACGAGCGCGACCCCATCGACGAGACAGACCGAGCGTGTCTCATCGTGGTATTCGAGCTGACACGTCGGGCATACCTTCATGACCGGCCCGGCGATGATGCCCGAAGCAGCGCTGTGTCGCGAATCCCCGCGATCCATGGAGATTCGCGAGAGTCATGGCGTCAGAGCCCGAGCCACGCTCGAGCGTCGAGCGCCCGTGTGCCGCGTCGGACCTGGAAGAAGAGGGGACTCGCGTCGAGCGAGCCGAGCGAGCCGCCGCGCGCGACGGCTTGGCCGATGGCGACGTCGACGCGGCCGAGACCACCGTAGATCGTGAAGTAGCTGGCGCCGTGATCGACGATGACGAGTCGACCGTACGCCGCATGCGTGTGCGCGAAGGCCACGCGCCCGTCGGCGGCCGCACGCACCGTCGCGCCGACCGATCCCGAGATCTCGAGCCCCGTGCCCTCTTCCCGGCTCGCCTCGCGCATGGCCGAGGGAGCCAGGAGCGGGATCATCAACTGCCCCCGCTGGCTCTCGAAGCCCACGCTCGGGGCTGGCTCTCCACCGACCACCCGGATTCCGTAGCCGTCGTCGCTGACGACGGGCGAGCGAGAGAGGCCGTAGGTGGGCCCGGATGCGACGACTGCGCCCGGTGTGCCCGTCGCGAACAGGCCCGCAAACCCTCCCTGGGAGAGGCGCTCCTTTTCGGCCTCGAGGGTACGGAGCGTCGCCCGCGCCTGCTCGAGCTCGGCGGCGCGTAGGCCCGATTCCTCACGGAGCGCCGCGGCGCGAGCACGCAGGTCCTCCATCGCCTCGAGGTCCGCGAGCACGATGCGCTCGAGACGCGCGCGGCGCCCGAGGTGCGCGAGCAGCGCGGGGAATCCGCCGCTGAGCGGCAGGGCGCCCGCATGCGTGAGCCGGTAGAGGGCTCGCGCGCGATCGCGAAGGCGTCGATTCGTCTCGGCGCGACGCGTGGTGAGGGCCGCGACCTCCGCGTCGGCGCGCGCCCGTTGGGCCTCGAGCTGCTCGACGCGAGACAGGTTCGAGGCGATGTCTCGGTCGAGCTCGGCGACCCGCCCGCTCGGATCAGCGAAGAGTCCGCTTCGCGGGAAGAAATCGGGCGCCTGGGCTCGGCCGCTCGTAGGCGCCTGCACGACCGCGAAGGCGACCAGGAGCACGAGCGCGACCGACGGCGAGGAGGGAGAGTCTTGCTTGGGGCGCTGAGCCACGTGGCCTCCTGGGGCTCCCGGCGAACGGGGCCGTTCAAACGAGCAGATAGCGGCGCAGCGACAGAGCGCTGCCGAGCGCGCCGACCACGCCGCCGGCCACGAGCACACCGAGCGCCATGAGCGGATGAAGGAACACGGTGTGCACCCCCGCGAGCGCGGCGACGGTCGCGTCGAGCGGAGCGCGCAGGAGCACGAAGCCGATCGCGAGCATGAGGACGGCCAGGAGCGCCGCCGCGAAGCCCTGGGCCGCGCCTTCGACGATGAAGGGGTCGCGCACGAACCTGTCGCTTGCACCGCAGAGCTTCAAGATCTCGATCTCGTCGCGCCGACCGGCCACCGCGAGCCGGATCGTATTCCCGACGACGAAGAGCACGCAGAACAGCACCAGGATCGCGAGGCCGAGCGCGACGCCGCGCCCTGTCGCGAGCAGGCCGCGCAGCTGATCGAACCAGCCGCGGTAGGTCTCGACGTCCTCGACGATCGAGAAGCGGGAGACGCGGTCTGCGATCGCCTGCGAGCCAATCTGGCTCGTACCCCCGTGGAGCTCGACCTCGAGCGAGGCCGGGAAGGCATCCGGAGGGAGCGTCTCGAGGCTCGCGCCGATCTGCGAGTCCGCGACGAACTGCTCGCGGGCTTCCGAGGAGCTCACGTGGGTGACCGACACGACACCCGGGATCGACGCCAGCGCCGAGCTCAACTCTTCGACGTCGCTCTGTCGCGCCCCGTCGCGGAGGAAGATGGTCACGCGGCCCGCGCTCTCCCAGGCACGAGAGAGCGCGTCGAGGTTCGCGAGCGCGAGCAGCGCCACGCCGAGACAGAGGAACGCGATCGTGAGGCTCGAGATCGACACGACGTGGAGACGCGTCTCTTCGCGCATGCCGCGCGCAGCGCGGCGGAGGGTGGATCGGAAGTCCATCGGACGGTCCTTTCGAGGAGAGGTCAGCCCAGGAGGGGCGCGAAGTCGGGTGAGCCCACGAAGCCGGACGGCTCGGGCGCACGCTCTCGGGCCGCCTCCGCGTGGCTCGGCGCGGAGAGCTCGGAGGTCCGGGGCGGGGCACCTCTCCAGTCACGCAGGCCCGAGCGCGCCTCCTTCACGCCGCCGTCATCGATGTAGACGATGCGGTGCGGGCGCTGCTCGAGGAGCGTGTGGTCGTGCGTGGCGAACAGCACGGTGGTCCCGGTCGCGTGGATTTCTTCGAACAGCGTGAGGATGTCGAGCGCCAGGTGCGGATCGAGGTTGCCGGTCGGCTCGTCCGCGAGCACGAGGGCCGGCTCCGTGACGATCGCGCGCGCCACCGCGACGCGCTGCTGCTCGCCGCCCGACAGCGTGCACGTGGGCTGCTCGCCTTTGCCGCTGAGGCCGACGCGCTCGAGCGCCTCGGCCACGCGCGAGCGGACGAGGCGGCGTGGCATCTCGAGGATCTCGAGCGCGATCGCGACGTTCTCGGAGACCGTCCAGTGCCCGACGACTTTGAAATCTTGAAACACGATCCCGAGGTTGCGGCGCAGGTACGGAATCGATTCGGAGGTGAGGCGCGCGATGTCTTTGCCGCAGAACAGGATGCGCCCGTCGTCGATGTTCTGACGACGGTGCACGAGCTGAATCAGCGTGCTCTTGCCCGCGCCGCTCGGACCGGTGACGAACACGAATTCGCCGCGCTCGATGGTGAGGTTCACATCGCGCAGCGTGGGCTGATCAGGCCGGTGGAACTTCGTGACGTTCTCGAAGACGAGGATCGGCTTGTTGCCTGCAACGGCTTGCGGGTTCGAGAGGCCCGCACGGAAGAACGCGAACGGTCGATGCCCGCCGTCCTGGGTCTCGCGGACAGGGCGCTTCTTGCCGAAGTTGAACAGGGCCATGGCCCCGGTTAACCGAGGACGGCGGCATCGAGCAAGAAAGTGACGACCCGGACGGCCGAGCCTCGCGAGGTCAGCGCGACGGCGTCGTGCGGCGCCAGAGCGCAGCGGTGCGCGCGAGGGGCTCGGGGCTCGGAAACCATAGATCGGACAGGGGCTCGCTGTCGCTCGCGAATCGTGAGGAGAAGACCTCCGACAGCATCCGCTCGCTTGCCTTGCCGTGCGTCGAGAAGCCCCAGATGGCCTCCTGGCTCACGTCGTCGAGGTTCGCGTAGTAGCGCCAGAGGAAGAAGCCGGCGAACCACTCGTGGGGCACGAAGCCGCGGAAGATCGCCTCGAGCGCGCGCGCCTGCTCCTCCTCGCTGTAGGCGACGTCGCTCATGCCGTCGGGCCAGAGCCAGGGCTCGACCGCGGCGTTCTCGCGCGTCGTGTAGCCGACCTCGACGAAGAGCACTGGCATCTCGAGCACCTGCGCGAGTTGGCCCACACCCTCTGCGATGCGAGAGGCACCCTCGAGGTACGTCTCGAAGCTCGCATCGTTCACGGGGGCGAGGGGGTAGAAGGCGTTCACTCCGATGAGGTCGAGCTGGTCCCAGAAGAGGACATCCTCGGCCTCGTCCCAATTCGCACTGTAGGTGAGCAAGCCCGGAAAGACGGCGCGCACATCGGCGATGAGGCGGGTCCAGAAGGCGCCGAAGCGCCCCGACCACGACTTGCACTCGACGCCGATGGAGAACGCGTCCGCGTCTGCGGCGGCTGCATCGAGAGCCCAGGCGAGGACGAACGCGCGGTAGCTCTCCTGGTAGTCGCGCCATCCCCCTTCATCGGGGAAGTCGATCTCGCCGCGCCACCCTTGCTCGTTCCAGACCCAGAGGTGAGGGATGACGAGCACGCGGATCCCACGCGCGTGCGCTTGAGCGATCATCTCGGCGACGGCGACGCGGTTGGCCTCGTAGGGGGCCTCGAAGTCCATGTAGATCTCGGTCGAAGAGAGGCTCCAGATGCGCCCGAACGGCGTGATCGAGATCCACGTGACGCCCATGCGGACCAGGTGGTCGAGCAGCGCCTCCGAGTACGGTGTTCCGTAGCCGCGGCCCGGCTGCTGGCTGTTCTCGATGGGCCCGACGGTCACCCCGCGGAAGGGTCCGAACGACCGGAGCCCGTGCCCTGCGCGCGGAGGAGCTGGCGAAGCGAGCACCCGCACCGCCGGGAGGTCGAGAGAGCGCATCTGCCCGTGCGCGCTGCCGGCGGAGAGCATGAGCCCCAGGATCGCGAGACACCCCGCGTTCGCGAGCTGCCGCATCCATGACGATGACGCCCGCGCGGCATGGGCCGCACGGGCGGGTCGTCGAGCGCGAGCGCGCGGCCGCATCACGCCACGAGCGAGGTCACGCTGGGAACGCGACGAAGTCCAGCGTGAAGTCGGCCTCGGACGCCGAGGGTGTCTCGACCACGATGTAGTAGGTACCAGCGTCGAGCGTCGTCGCGAGGTTGCTGCTGGTGCCTGAGCTGGTCCCGCACACGATCGTCGTCGGTGCGCCGCAGGTCGACTGGATGGCCGAGTGGATCGTGCCGCCCGAACCGCGTGAGAGGTTGACGATGACACGGCTGCGCGCCGTCAGAGTGAAGCTGTAGAAAGCATCGGGCGAGCCGGCCCCACCGCCGCACGCGACGAGATTGACGTCGTTGGCGAACGCGAGGGTCGTGTCCGTGCGCGTGGCCGGGGCAACGAGCGCGATCCCGGGGCAGCGGTCATTCACGGGCACCGGAGTCGGTGCGCGTACGTCGAGGTTCGCGGTGATCGTCCCGAACGTCGAGGTCGTCTGGACGACAAAGTAGTACGTTCCGGCCGCCAGGCCGCGGTAGGTGCGTGTCAGGGTGCCGCCGCTCGCGGTCCAGCAGCCCGACTCGGAGGCGGGGATGCCGCAGGTGCTCATCAACGCGCCATAGAGCGTACCGGGGCCGTTGACGGTGAGGGTCAGATCCTGCGGCGCGGCGAGGGTGAAGGTGAACACCGCGTCACGGCCCGTGCCCGCGAGACCGCAGCTCGGACGCGCGTCGAGCAGCGGGTCCAATCGCCCCACATCCACGCTCTGGGTCCGCGCACCCGGGATGACTGCGGGGGTGACGTCGAGCGGGATCGAGCAGACGTCGCCCGCGATGCGAGGCGGCGGGACGGTCAGCGACACCATGAGAGAGTAGTCGGTCGCGTCCTCCGTGGTCGGCTCGACGACGAGGAAGTAGCGGCCAGGGCCGAGATCGCGCCGCTCCAGCGTGGTCGTCATGCCGTCGTTCTGGCAGAGCAGCTCTGCCCCACGGCTGCCGCAATCGGTGGTGAGGGTCACGACCGCCTGGCTCCAGCTCCCGCTGGTGACGTTGGCGGTCGCACGGAGGTTGCGCACCTGACCCACGGGGATCTCGAACGCGTAGGCCACATCGCGGGCCGCCACCGCGTTGCAGCTGAGCGAGTAGTCGTCCTCGACCTCCTCGAAACGCCCGGTGAAGGTGCCGCCCGCCAGCGGGATCAGGGTCGTGCGGTCGTCGCACACGTCGATCGGGGGAGGGACCGTCGGGTCGCTCAGACGTACCGACAGGTCGAAGGGCTGCGCGGTCGTGGTGGCCACGATGATCGCATACTCACCCGGAGGCAGGCTCCGCCGGATCAAGGTGGGTGGGGAGCCCGTGTTGCACTTCTCGTCGGGGCCGGAGGCGCACTGGTCGAACGCGCGCAGGGCGATGCTCGCGCCCGCGGCCGTCGCGGTGATGCGCACGTCTCGGAGCTCCGAGAGCGTGAAGCGGAAGACCGCGTCGGGGCCCGAGCCCGCAGCGCATGCAAGCGTGTAGTTGGAGCGCAGGGCCGTGGTCGCTCCGGAGAAGGTTCCTCCCATCGGCCCGAGGGTGATCACGGTCGCGACGTCGCACGTGTCGTTGGTCGGCCTGCACGAGGTGTCGTTGTAATCGCGGCTTCCGTCGCAGTCGTCGTCACGGCGGTTGTCGCAGATCTCGGTCGCACCGGGGAAGACCATCGTGCCGTAGCGCGGGTCGTCGTCGCAGTCCGTGCCGCCCTCGCAGGAGCTGGCGACGTAGCCGTCCCCGTCGAGGTCGCGGGGCGTGTACACGCAGCCAGTCGCGGGGTCGCAGGAGTCCACGGTGCACGAGGTCTCGTCATTGCAGACTGGCGCAGGACCAGGCTGACAGCCGCGCGATGGATTGCACTGCTCGAGGCCGTTGCACGCGTCGCCATCGCCGCACATCGCGTCGTCGGTGGCGGTCGCGCAGCGATCCGTGGACTCGGTGCACGAGATGGTGGTGCACGCGATCATGTCCTCGCGGCAAGGTGCGTTGCCCGCTCGGCAGGTCCCGTCCCGACACTCTTCCGCCCCGTTGCAGAAGCAGAAGTCGTCGCAGTCCTCGGGGCCCGCGCAGGTGTCTCCCACGGTGCCGCCCGGCTCCGTGCACCGCTCCGGACGTGGCCCGGAATCGACGGCGGCGTCGGTGAGATCGGGGCCTGTGTCCGGCAGCACCAGGAACGCGTCCGGAAGTGGATCGACCTGGCGAGGACAGCCCAGCGCGAGCACGCCAGCGACGGCGACGACGGCCGACGCGAAGCGAAGGGAGACGAAGGAGAGCGGGTGACGCATGGAGACTCCGTGGGGGGAGAGCATTTCGGGCTTCACGGGGCGGGCTCGACCAGGACTTCGAGGGAATACTCTCCGGCAGTGGCCGAGCTGAACGCATCCACGACGAAAAAGTACGTTCCAGGTTCGAGGGTGCGATCGAGAAGACTGTCACCGCTGCCGGCTCCGTCGTCGTCGCAGGCGAGCTCGGGTCCGCAAGAGTCCGCGAGCATGTACAGCACGGTGTCGATCGTCGAGCCGACGGTGGAAACCACGACTCTCTGGCGCGTCGGCAGCGTCAGGCTGACCACGGCATCTTTCGCGGTGCCGCTGGCGCCGCAGGCCGAGGGGCTGTAGTCGTGGAGCAGCGACGTCGTCGACCCCCGGAAGAGCCCGCCCGTCGGAGGGACGACCTGCGCCGTCGCGCAAGTGTCGTTGCCGGTGACGTCGATGATCGAGGCCGGGGGTGACGTGGCGGTGACGTCGAGGCTGTACGAGCCGGCCCGCGTTCCCTCGACGACCAGAAAGTACTCTCCGGCGGCGAGGTCCCGCACCCTCAACCGCGCCGGCACTCCGCCGCTGCAGAGGATCGAGCGCCCTCCCGGCACGAGCGGACATGCGGTCGCGAGGGAGGTGCTCAGGAAGGAGCGTCCGCCGTCGACTTCGACGGTGACGTCCGCGTCCTCGGCCAAAGTGAAGCGGTGCACCACCTCCGGAGACCGGAACCCACATTCGATCGCGAGGTCGTCCTCCGCACCGACGAGGGTCCCGTCGTATGAAGTGCCGGGCGTCACGGGGACGGCGCTCGTGCACAGGTCGCCCGCGATGGGATCCGAAGGCGGCTCGAAGACGACGTTCAGAGAGAAGTCCACCTCCCGGAAGGAGGGTCCCTCGAGCGCGATCACGTACCTGCCGGGACCGAGGCGGTAGGTCCGCGCCTGGGCAGGGCTCCCGAACGCACACCGGAGCGTCGAGCCGCCGCAGCCATCGAGGACGGCGAAGTTCACGCCCTCCCCGGTGTCCGAAGCGAGCGAGACGTTCACCGTCTGCGCTCCGCCCTCCGGGATCGTGAAGGCGTAGAAGAGATCCGCCTGGCCCGGCGAGCCACACGCGAGCTCGATGTCGTCTCGCACGCCGACGAACGAGCCGCGATACGCACCACCCATGGGAACGGGCACCTCGAGCGCGGCCTCACAGGTCTCGTTGGGCGGCGGCGGCGTCGCATCGCTGAGATCCACCGTCAGGGTCATCTCACCGGGCCCGCCCAGGCTCGACAGCACGATGGAGTAGTTGCCCGGAGCGAGACCGCGCGTGCGCACTGTGGCGGGATAGCCGCTGCGGCACGCGAGCTCGCTTGCGGCCGAATCGCAATCGCTGCGAAGGCTCAACGCGGTGACGAAGAGATCGCCCTGCAGCTCGAGCGACACGTCCTGCGGAGGTCCCGGAGGGATGACCAGGGTGGCGACGAGGTCCTGCTGAACGCCCGAGGTACACCCGAGCGTGTAGTCCGGTGCCGCACCGGCCGACTCGACCACGTAGGTGCCGGGGGCCTCGATGCGGAGCGCATCGTCGCACACGTCGTGCGCGGGCCGACCACAACCAGCCTCGTCGGTCATGCCGTCGCAGTCATTGTCGACGAGGTCCAAGCACACCTCCGCGACGCGCCCGTTCCGCGTCGGGTCGAAGTCGTCGCAGTCGGTCCCTCCCATGCAAAAGAAGTCCGGATCGCCGTCGGCGTCGAGGTCGCGCGGGCTGCGATCACAGGTCTTGCGTTCCTCGTTGCAGCGGTCGACCGTGCAGACGTCGCTGTCATCGCAGCTCTCGCGCTCGCCAGCGACGCAACCGCGGCGCGGATCGCAGATCTCGGCGCCGTTGCAGAAGATCTCGTCGTCGCAGGCGGTCGAGTCGAGCGCGTGCAAACAGAGGCCGTCGTCGCCGCAGCGGTCGACCGTGCAGGAGACGCCGTCGTCGCAATCGCTCGCCCGCTGGCATGGGGGGCCCGCGTCGAAGCGCAGCCCGCGCGCGTCCGGCGCCCACGCGTCCGGCGCGACGCTCGCATCCGGTCCGCTCGGGCCTCCGCATGCGGAGAGGCCTGAGAGTAGGAGGACGACCGAGACCGAGCGGCGGCGGGAAGCAGAGGGAAGCGTCACGAAGTCCTCCGCGAGAGGGCGCAACAACGTCGGGGGCGATACCGGAATCGCGCAGCTTACACGCCTGGTGGAGGAGCGGCACGCGAGTCGAAGCGCTTGACCCCCCCTCGGCGAAGTCCCAGCATCGGGGCCATGCAGAACGCCTCGATGGCCCCGGTCCTGGCTGGCGTCCGCGCCCTGCCGTCGGCGCCGTGGACGTCGCGCGCGGCGGTGCTGTCGCGCGCCGTCTGGGCCGTGCTCTTCGCCATCCCGACCGCAGTGGTCGTCACGGCCGCGATGCTCACACCGAACCCCGCGGGACACGGCACCCACACCCAACTCGGCCTGCCTCCCTGCGGATTCCTCGTCTTTTCGGGCTATCCGTGTCCCGGCTGCGGCCTGACCACCGCCTTCGCGTACATGGTTCGCCTCCAGGTCCTGGGCGCATGGCACGCGAACCCGTTCGGCATCGCGCTGTTCCTCTGCACCGCCGCCTTCATTCCGCTGGCCGCGATCGGCTTCGTCCGCGGCTGGCCGGTGGTCGCGACACTCGACCGGATCCACGCGGAGAAGTTCGCCATCGGGCTCTCGCTCCTCTCGCTCACGGCCTGGGTCGTCCGCGTCGCGACCCAGATGTTCGGGTGAGCCCGGAGGCTCGGGTGAGCCCAGAGGTTCGGAGGAAGGGGGAGCGCGCGAGCGCATCGGAGTTCGGTCCTGCGGCGCGTGAGGACAAGCTCCGACCCGGGCTGCGAGCGAGCTTCCTGTCCATCCCGCGTCCCGCCGCGCTCATCGCCGCGGCCGAGGCACATCGACTGACATCGATGAAGGCGATGGCGCTGCGGGCGGTGCGGCGCGTCGCGAGCCACTACGATGCGGCTGCCTGGCTCGATGCCTTCCGGCTCGTGCTCCTCGACACCGCGGGCTTCGACCAGCTGCTGCCTGCCGCACCTCGACGCACGCTGCTCGACATCGGCGCGGGCACCGGAGAGGTTCATGCGGAGCTTGCTCGCCTCTTCGAGGCGAGCACGGCGACCGAGACCTCGGAGGCGACGGCCGTGCGCGCGCGGGAGAAGGGGATCGACTGTCGCTCGCTCGATCTCGGACGGTTGCCTTGGCCCGACGCGTCGCGCTTCGACGTGGTTGCGATCCTGAACGTGCTCGACCGTGCCGACCGACCCGTGACGCTGCTCGAGCGCGCAGCCCAGCTCCTGACGCCCGGCGGTCACCTGATGCTCGCGTCGCCGCTTCCAATGCGAGCGCACGTTCACCGCCCGGGAGGCACAGCGGATCCGGACGAGTGGCTCGGAGTCGAGGGGGACGACTTCGAGAGCGCACTCGGCAGCCTCGTCGACGTCCTCGCCGAGCGCGGCTGGAAGCTCGTCCGCTGGACGCGGACGCCCTACGTCTCGAGCGGTGATCCACGCGCCGCACGCTACGAGCTCGACGACGCGATTCTCGTGCTCGCGCGCCGATGATTCGCGGCGTGACTGCATGGCCGCATCCTCTGCGGATCATCGCGTGTTACGTTCGCGTCCATGTTCTCGGTCGAACGCGCAGAACCGTCGGCGCCTGCGTTTACGCTTCGCTTCGAGCGCGGGCGCGGGCATTTGGTGCTCGCACGGCAGTTCGACGTCAGGAGCGAGGATCGACGGGGCAGCGAGCGCACGATCGCGCGCGTGGTCGATCTCGATCTCGATCTCGGCCCGGTTCGGAGCGGCACGCGGCTCCGTGGCGGCTGGTCGTCGGTCCGAACCCATCGAACCGAGCTCGTCTCGGCGATCCTCGAGATCGACGTCGAGGCGCTCTCGAGGCTCGCGCTCGGCTCCGTCGCGAGCGTCGAGGGAGCGCTGCCCGGGGGTCGGGGCGTCCGCTTCGCATTCCGTGACGCTCGTCACCTCTTGGCCCTCGACGCCTATCCCCGCTGGCGAGAAGGCGACCTGCTCCTCGCGATCCGCAACCTCCGTGCGAGCGAGCGGCGCGGACCCACAGCCTTGTCCGATCTGCTCGAAGCGCTCGCGCCGCTCGCAGCCCGCTTGGACACGGAGAGCGGCGTGATCGTGATCGAGCGCCCGATCCGGCGCCTGCTGGCGGAAGCGCTCCTTCCGCTCGGCATGCGGGTCCCGAGCGTCCGCGGCCTCGCCTTCGGCGCTCCGGCCGTCGTGATCGATGGGCATGGGCGCGCGACGCTCCGGATCGCCGCGGGCGCAGCCGCCCACGCAGCGCTCGGCGGCCTCTCGACCGCTACCTCGAGCGGAGGTGTCCCGAGCCCAGCGACGCTCGAGCACCTCGAGCGCGTGCATGCCGAGGCACGTGTGACTGCAGCTGTCACCCGCGCCCTCGGCGAGGGTGACCTCGACACCGCACGCCACGAGCTCACGAAAATTCGTGCGCGACTCGAGCCAGAGACACGCGCCGAGCTCGACGCGGCGTGCGCGCTCGAGACGAACGAGCACGTCTGTGATCTGCCCGACGGGGGCACTTCGCTCCTGCCTTCGCTCGCGCGTGCATGCAGCGCGGCGCTGGGCGGAAGTACGAACAGCGCCGCGCGCGAGCTGCTCGAGCGGTCGGTGCAGACCTGGCTCGACCGCGAGCCATCGGATGCGCTCGCCGGCGCGCTGCTCGTGAGTCTTGCCGAGCGCGCGCGTCGCGAGGATGGGCCGCGCTCCCGCTGGCTCGCACGACAAGGGGCCACGCGGCTCGCGCGGGTCCCGTCACACGCCGACGCCGCGGAGTGGATCGGTCTCACGGCACGTCGCGCGGTCGAGCTCGCAGAAGGCGAGATCCCCCGCGCAGTCGTCGAGGATCTCCTGCCTGCGCTGGGAGTCGAGCACGTGCTGGGCTCCTCGCTCGCCCTCGCCGCGGCCGGCCTGCCCTCTTCCGGATCGTCCGCTGCGCTCGACGAGCTCCTGCCCGAGGACACGACGGCGGCGCTGGCCCTCGCGCTCGAAGCCATCGAGCGGCCCGAGCTGGCGGACCGAGCGTGGCTTCGGCTGCGACAGCGCGCAGACGCCGAGACCGCCGTGCTCGTCGCGGCGCGTGACGAACGGCGCGGCGATCGCCTCGCGGCCCTCGAGAGCTGGGACCGCGCCGCGGAGCTCTCCTCGCGCGAAGGTCGAAGCGTGGATGCTCGCCGGGCCTGGGTGCGCGCCGGTCACCTCGCGCACGCGCTCGCGCTCGACGAGGGCGCCAGCCAGCGCCTCGAGCGCGCGCTGTCGGCGAGGCAAACCGTGACGGCCGAGGACGCGGTGTCGCTGGTCGGAGCCATCCGACGCGCCGATCTCGTCGAGCTCGCCGGCCGCATCGAGCAGCTCGTCATCGCTGCGGTCGCGGCCGATGGAGGCGAGAGCGCGGAGCTCGTCGGCGCGCTCGAAGAGCTGCTGGGCTGGGCGCTCGAGCGGGGCGCCGCCACGCGGGCGCGCGCGCGCCACTCATCCCGCGCGCGGGGCCGACCGGAGCGCGCGCACCCCCCCGCCCCCCCGCTCGCCCCCACACTCCCCGAGGAGCCGCGACGCCGCGCCGAACGGCTACGCTCGGAAGGTCACTTCGCAGAGGCGGCCGCGGTGCTAGCGACGCTCGGCAAGGACGAGCGCGACGCGGCGACGCTCCGGGCCGCGCTGGATCTGGCGGAACGCTCGGGAGCGCGCGAGACGGCGCTCGGCATCATCGACACGCTTCTCGCCTGGATCGGAGACGGGCCCGTGGCGGACAGCCTCCGCAAGCGCCGCGAGCGTCTCTGAACACCGCGCTCTCCGTTGCCTGGGGGGTCCATGCAGACCCTATCCCGCGGAGCGGGCCACATCGATTCCTTCTCGTGCGTGTCGCCGCCGGCATCCCTCGCGTCAGCTCTTCTTGCCTCCGAACAGCTTCGAGAGGAAGCCTCCATCGCTCTTCTTCTCGCCTCCGCGCGGCCCTTCGACCGCGGCGTTCTTGCCCGTCGTTCCGGCCTTGCCGCTGCGCATCTCCGCCAGACGAACCTCCCGCACGGCGTCGGCGTTCTTCTTGTTGAGCTCGACGGCCTTTCGGAAAGACGCGAGCGCGTCGGCCTCCTTGCCCTGTCGCTGGAGGATCATGCCCTTGTAGTAGTGCGCGCGGTCGTGCTTGGGCTCGAGGCCCAGCGCGCGATCGACGGCGGTGTGCATGTCCTTCAAGCGCGCGTCGCTGTTCGGAGAATTGAACAGACACCAAGCGTACGTCGCGAGGAGGTCGGACTCGTCGTTGACGATCTCGATGGCCGACGCGAGCAGCGCAGCCGCTCCCTCGAAGTTTCGTTGGCGCACGAGGACCTCGGCCTTCGTGTGCTCCTTGGCGGCCCAGAGGATGGCCTCGACCTTGCGGTCGGCCTCGGGCGTGCCGCCTCCATCCTGGACGTTGCGGAGGTAGATCGCCCGCTTCTTCTCGTCGCTCAAGGTGTCTTGTGCGCTCGTGAACAGCGCGAAGATGGGCTCGACGAAGGGTCGCAACGGCGCGAGCTCGCCCGTCGCGCGGTCGGGGTGCCATCGCTTCGCGAGCGCGAAGTAGGCCTTGCGCACGCCATCGACGCCGATGTCTCGCGGCACGCCGAGCATGTCGTAGTAGTTCTGCCGTTCGATCGCGCGCGAACGCTCGATGACCTCGTTCCAGAACGCGGTCGCCTCGGGCGAGAGACCAGGCGGGACCGGCGGTGGAGCCGGCGCAGCGCTCGTGAAGCGCGAGGCCCCCGCGCGGTCGATCTGGACCGCGGGGATCGTGGCTCCGCCCGTGCCGGTAGCGCCGGATGCGGGCGCGACGCGGGGCGGCGTCACGGATGCCGCGGGCGGCGTCACGGATGCCGCGGAAGCTGCGGATGCTGCGGACACTGCGGGGGCTGCGGACACCGTGGGGGCTGCGGGCGCCGCCGGAACCGGCATGTCGGGCAGGGGGAGGTCGAACGCATCGGAGCTCGGGGTCGAGGGCGCGGGTGCAGCCGCGCTCTCCGCCCGGGGACCGTGGCTCGAGGGCCTGCGCGAGGCCGACGGAGGCATCATGCTCGGATCGAAGCGCTCGAGCGCGCGCGTCAGGAGCAGCAGATAGATCAAGCGCTTCCCCATGACAGGGCCGAGCTCGCATTGCGCGATGAGCTCCCCTACAGGCGCTGGGGCGGCGCGGATCACGTCGACGAAGGCGGCCTCCTTTGGTTGGAGGAGGTAGCGCTTCACGTCGCTGCCGACACGGAACCGCACCTGCGCGTTCAGCCCGAGGTTGGCGAGATAGGCGTCGACCGCGTCCTCGCGGACGCTCCCGCGGAGCGAGGCTGCGAGCACCATGAGTGGATCGACCCGACCCCGGAGCGGCGCATCGCCCACGAGGTCGGCTTCGTAGAACGCATACGGGCCCTGCCGCCTCGCAAAGAGAGGCAGCATGCCTCGGTCGAGCGCCGCGGCCTTGTCGACCAGACGACCAGCCAGCGGCCAGCCCGCCTCGAAGAGGAGGCGGTCCTGACCCACCACCGCCTCCCCAGGCGGCCAGAGCACGAGCGTGCCGCTCATCTGCTTGTGGTGGAGATGCAGCAGGACGTGGGCGAAGGGAGTCTTCGCGATCTCTCCTTGCGCGACCGGCTCCGGAGACGTGCCGCTCATGACGGTCCCCATGATGCCGAATCCGCCACGCGAGAGGTAGCGTTCTCTCGCGAGCTCAACGCCCCCGAAGTGCTCGCAGGAGCTCCTGTCCGTGGCTCCCGGACGAGCCCGCCACCCGGTCCTGCAGAGGCCGACCGATCGCGGCGAACTGCTGCCGCTCCGCGGGAGTGGGCCGATGGACCGTGATGCCCGCCCGCTCCAGGTTCTGGATGAGGATCGGGTCCATGCGCCGGACGCCCTGCCGGCCGTCCGCTGTGATGCTGGCCGGGAGGTTCGTCAGCACCTGCTGGATCTCGGCAGGCTGCGCGTTCAGCCACTGCGTCGAGTAGACGACGATGCCTGGCTGGTAGCTGTGCTGGCTCAGGTTGAGATGGCGGGCAGCCTGGTACCAGCTCGTCGCGAAGGCGAAGAGTGGCGTGTTGTCGAAGCCATCCACCGCCCCGGTCTGGAGGCTCGTCAGCACGTTCGTGACGTCGATCGGGTTCGGCGACGCTCCGAAGGCGCGGTAGGTGTCGAGGTGCACGGAGGCCTCCTGCGACCGCATGCGGAGACCGCGGAGGTCTGCCGGGGTGCGGATGGGGCGCTCCCGCGTGAACCACGAGCGGAAGCCATTCTCGGCCCAGATCCCGAACGTGAAACCATGCTCCGACAAGGCGGTGCGCACGATCGGGAGCGCAGGGCCATCGAGCGCGCGGTCCGCCGCCGCCGCGTCGTCGAAGAGATAGGGCGTCTCGATGACGTTGAGCTCCTCGACGACCGAGCCGAGGGCGGCTGTCGAGCCCGCGAAGCACTCGAGCGTGCCCTGCGAGACGCGCCGCACGAGCGCCTTCTCGCCGCCGAGCGAGCCACCCATGAACACACGCACCTTCACGCGGCCCTGCGTCTCGCGCTCGATGTGCGATCGCAGGTTCTTCATCTGCTTCTCCCAGGGCGTGCCCTCGGGAGCGACGGTGCCGATGCGGAGCGTGATCGGTGCGGTGCCACCGGCGGCCTGCGCGTCCACGCGCTGGGCCTCGCCCGCCACGAAGAGACCGCTGAGGACGACCGACAGGGCGGTGAGCGCGAGAACGAGCTTGGGCTGCAAGGACTTCATGCGGGGCTCCTGACGCTGGTGGGGACGCGACGATTCACGCTCGTGTTCGGGCGGCGCGAGCGTTCACTCGAAGAGCTCGTCGGCGCGCGCGAGCGCGTCGCGAGCCTTCTGCTGCTCCACGCGGTTCTCGGGCGCCACGTCGGGGAGCGTGTTGGGGTCGTTGTCGAGCACGTACTGCAGCTCCCGCGTGAAGAGCGCGCGATCCTGCGTCTTGACGGCGTACTCGACCGCGTAGAGGACGTGCGTGCCGAAGTACCCGGGGTAGCGGGAGATCGAGTAGTCGAAGTGCTGGCGGGAGCGCTCGAGGTCGCCGCCGGCGTAGCTCGGCGCGACCGCAAAGAAGGCGCCGAAGTAGCGATCGGGACCGCCGAAGAAGTACTCGCGGTCGAGCTCCAGGCAGCGCGTCATCGAGGCGCGGATCTCGTCCTTGTAGGCGAGCACGGTCGCGAAGCCGTCGCGACGAGCCCAGCGCCCGAGCGCCGAGCTCCTCCAGTAGACCAGACCGACCGCGCGCTGGTCGAGCGAGGGCAGGCCGGACGCGAACTGCCCGGTCGTGCGCACCTGGTCCGCGAACTGCGGCGAGAGCGCCGCGAGCCCACGCTCGGCGGACGTGATCGCGCTCTGATACATCGCGGTCGTCTCGGCCTCGAGCGCCGGGTCGAATTCCATGTGCCCATACGCCAAGAAGTACTGCGCACGAGAGAGCTTCACCCACGTCGCGTGATCGCCCGGTACGGCCTCGAGCGCCTGCGTGTAAGCGTCGATCGCCGCTTGCAAGCGCGCCCGGTCGCTCCGCTCGGCGAACGCGGCATCACCCTGCGTGACGAGCCCGTCGTGCGTCGCTTGCGCCTCGGCCGTCACCGGAGCGCCGCCCGAGGGCGTCGTGCCGTCGTCGAACGCCGAAGTTCGACCGCCACCGCAGCCGGCCGAAGCCAGCGCAAGAGCCAAACCCAGGACCTGGATCGTCTTCATCGGAGACCTCTCGACGCCCGCGTGGCGCTCGGTGATCGGCGCGCCCGTGGTGGGGACCCGCCGAGAATGGCCCCGCGTAACATCGCTCTTGGAGGGGTGTCAACGGCCTCGACCCCTGTCCCCTCCCGTCCGTTTCGGGTAGGGTGCTCCGCATGAGCCGGGTTCTGCTCACCGACGACGGCATCAAGCACGTCCTCGCCGGCGAAGGATACGAGGTCCGCCGGATCGCCGAGCTGACCTACCGCGGTCGGCTGCTCGCCGGAGGTCGCCGGCTGACCTTTCACCTCCGCATCGACCCAGCCGGCTACGTCGTCTGCGCGGTCGTTCCTTTCCTGAGGTCGCCGGTGGACGAGGCGACCGCATACCGTCTCTACCTGAGGATGATGGGTCTGAACCAGCAACTGATGATGGCCAAGCTCTCGATCGACGATGACCTCGACGTCGTCCTCTCGGTCGAGTACCCGAGCCCGCAGCTGGACGAGAGTGAGCTCGCCGACGCGGTTCACATCCTGGCCTACTACGCCGATCAGCATCTCGACGAGCTCCTCGAGCTCGCCGCAGGCGGCGACCCCGAACCGCGCGTCTCGCTGCCGCCTCCGCCGCGCGCTCCGGCGTCGGATGCGGCCGTCGGCTCGCGCCCCAAGGGTCCCGACGCGTGAAGCTCCTCGTTCGCCTCGTCCGTGCGCTCTGGGTGTTCGGCCTGATCTTCGTGAGCTACCTCGCGCAGTACTTCCTGACCCTCGTCGTGGAGCGCTGGGAAAAGGACCCTTCGACCGGGCGCGAGACGCAAGAGCTGCCGGCGTGGGTGGTCCGGCGCCGAAGTCGGCTCGACGAGCGCAACGCCGAGCGCTTGCTCCGCGGGATGCTCGAGCTCCGCGGCGTCTACATCAAGCTCGGGCAGGTGTTGTCGATCATGGGCGGCTTCCTGCCGCGCGCGTACACCAAGAAGCTCGAGCAGCTCCAGGACGCCGTGCCACCGCAACCCTACGCGGCGATCGAGCGCGCGTTCTTCGAGAGCTTCGGAAAGCTTCCGTCCGAGTGCTTCGAGCGCTTCGAGCAGGCTCCGCTCGCGGCCGCCTCGCTCGCTCAGGTCCACGTCGCCTGGCTCGCGCCCAAGGAGGGCGCCCTCGAACCGACCAAGGTCGCCGTGAAGGTCCTCTATCCAGGCATCCGCGACGTGATCGCCGTGGACGTGCAGGTCATCCGGCTCGCGCTCTACGTCTACGAGTGGTTCGTGCCGGTGCGCGGGCTCGAGCGCGTCTACGAGTCGCTCCTCGACCTCCTTCGCCGCGAGACCGAGTACATGCACGAGGCGAGGTGCATGGAGCGGATGCAGAAGAACTTCGCGCGCGAGCGCGACATGCTCTTCCCGGAGGTCGTGTGGGACATGACCTCGAGCGACGTGCTGACCATGACCTTCATGGAGGGCACGAAGATCAACAAGCTCGAGGAGATCAAGGCCCGCAACATCGAACCACGCTCGGTGGCGATCCGCTTCGTCGAGAGCTTTTACAAGCAGATCTTCATCGATCGCTTCTTCCACGCGGACCCGCACCCCGGAAACTTCTTGGTTCAACCGGGGCGCAACCCTCGGCGCCCGAAGATCGTCGTCCTGGACTTCGGGGCGATCAGCGAGGTCGAGCAGCCGATGGTCGAGGGGATGATCGAGGTCATCGGCGGTCTGCTCGACGAAGACAGCAGCCGCCTGCTCGACGGATTCTTCCGCATGGGCTTCGCCTCGAAGGAGGCCAACCGGGACCTGCTGGAGAAGACGGTACAGAGCTACTTCGCCAAGCTCCTCCGCATCAAGGACCGCACGCCGGGCGCCCTGATGCGCGCCAACCAGCGCGAGCTCGAAGCGCTCGTGGACCCGGAGGTCGCGCGCGACGAGCTGCGCGAGCTGATGAAGTCCGTCGAGTATCCGGCTGGCTGGTTCTACATCGAGCGCGCGGTGATCATGGCCTTCTGGCTGTGCGCGCAGATCGATCCCGAGCTCGACACGATGCAGGTCGGCTATCCCTACATCCTGCCGCTGATCGAGGAGGCCAAGCGGCGCGGGCATGCGCGCAGCGAGCGGCCGCCGCCGGCGCCCGAAGAGGTCGCTCCCGAGCTCGAGGCGACCATGGCGGCAGACGTCGAGACGCCAGCGCATGCCCCTGAAGCGAGCGCGCCGAGGCGCGAAGCGAGCGCGCCAGCGCACGCCGAGTGAGGCGTGTACCGCGGCCCCGGAGCATGCACCATGAGAGCGCTGGCATGACCCATCGGGTCGATGTGGAGGGCGCGGCGACCGTGCTCGCGCGCGGTGGCCTCGTCGCCTTCCCGACCGAGACCGTCTACGGCCTGGGCGCAGACGCGGGTCAGCCCATGGCCGTGGCGAAGATCTTCGCCGTCAAGGGGCGACCGACGAGCCATCCGCTCATCGTGCACCTCGCCACGACCGAGGGTCTCGCGGAGTGGGCGCGGTCGATCCCGCCCTTCGCACAGCGCCTGATCGATGTACTGATGCCCGGGCCGATCACGTTGATCCTGCCGCGCGCGCCCCACGTGAGCGACGGGGTGACGGGCGGCCGCGACACCGTGGGGCTGCGCGTGCCGGCGCATCCCGCGGCGCTCGCGATGATCGAAGCGCTCGAGCGGCTGCGCGGTCCGAGCGCCCGACCTTTGCACGCCGGCATCGCCGCACCATCGGCCAACCGCTTCGGATCGGTGAGCCCGACCCGGGCGGAGCACGTCCACGAGGACCTCTCGGGAGAGGATGTCGCCGTGCTCGACGGGGGGCCGTGCGAGGTGGGGCTCGAGTCGACGATCGTCGACTGCGCGAACGAGGCTGGCCCCGTCATTCTCCGGGTCGGCGGCGTGGCCCGCGAGACGATCGAGGATGTCCTCGGCGTCGGCGTTCCGCTCGGGACCGAAGGCCCTTCGCGTGCGCCCGGAATGATGGCGGCTCATTACGCGCCGAGGGCGCGCGTGATCGCAGCGCCAGAGGCGATGTTCGCGGACGCGGTCGCGCACGCGGTGGCCACGGGTCGCCGCGTGGCGAGCTTGGGCCCCGCGACCGGCCTGGCCGTCGCGATCGAGCGCCTGATCCCCGACGATCCCCGCGAGCACGCGCGGACGCTCTACGCAACGCTGCGCGCGCTCGATGCCGAGGGCGCCGAGACGATCGTCGTCGCCCTGCCGCCCCCTCGCGGGCTCGGGCTCGCCATCGCCGACCGCCTCACCCGCGCCTCGCGCGCGTGATCACTCGATCCGCACGCCGACGAGCACGCTGCCGTAGGGCACGACTCCATAGCTCGTGAAGACGGACGCCATCCGCTGCTCGATGCGCTCGACCAGACCCGCACCTGCCTCACGCAGACTGCCCGGGACACCGACCCGCAGCGACGCGCCCGCGAAGTAGGTGAGGCCCAGGCCGAGGCGCAGCACGAATCCCGCGATCGGCGAGATGGCCCAGCCGATCTCGCCCCCGACGCCGTGGAGCACCCCGTTGAGACGCAAGCTCGTCTGCCCACCCCAGGGCAGCGGTTGGCCGGCGATCTGATCGACCGAAGCCGTGCTCAGCTCGGGCTCGCTCATGAGCGCCGTGTAGTGGGCGAGCAGCTCGAGCCCCTCGCGCGAGACGGGCCGGACGCCCGCTTCGACGCGCAGCGTGAACGCGCCCGACAACAGCTGGCCCACCAGCTCGGAGATCCCCTGGCCGGCTCCGTACGCCTCGGCGGCGTCGGCGAAGACGCTCCCGTACGGGTCGGGCACTCCCCCGAAGAGCACGCCGACCACGAGCTGGGCCGGCAGGCTCACGCGTGCCCCTGCGCCGACCAGGAAAGGCGCGAGCGTCCCGCCGTGGAGATCGAGCGCGACATCCGGACGAGGCGCGGGCGGAAAGGGTGCCCCGAGCGCGCGAGCCTGCGCGGACGCAGACGTCGGCGACCAGGAGAAGCGTGAGAAGAGTGAGAAGAGGAGCGCAAAGAAAAGCATGCCACCCGAGATCGGACGCGCGGCGTGCGGCCCGGTCGCCTGGAGTGGGCCGCACGGCGGCGACGCTGGGAGCCCTGCCGAACCCGGACCGGATGGACGTCGCATGCTGTACACCTCCTCGAGAAGAGCCCCGAGACCTCGCAACCGGCTCACGCCCTCTGCCTCGTGTGCCGTTCTGTTTCAGCGCTCGATCACGCCGAGGTGAGTCGCACTGCCCGTGCCAGTCATTCATCCGCGGATCTCTCGGTGCGCACCGCCTCGCGCGCCTTCGCGTGACGGACGGGTGCGCGGGTGGCCACCAGCTCGCGGTACCCTCCAGCCATGAGCCGCGTCGTCGACCGCCCCGATCCGCTCTCGCCCCAGGCGCGAGAAGATGAGCTGCGCAAAGCGCGGCCCAAGTCGCTGCCGATCGCGCCGAGCGCGCAGCCAGCCCTGAGGCGGTTGCCTCTGCACCCCGACGTGCGGCCGATCGACCAGCGCGTGCGGCCGCTCTACGCCGTGTGGGAGATCACGCTCGCGTGCGACCTCGCGTGCCGACACTGCGGCTCGCGCGCCGGCCGCGACCGGCCCGACGAGCTCAGCACCGAGCAATGCCTCGACCTCGTCGATCAGATGGCGGCGCTGCAGGTGCGTGAGGTGTCGATCATCGGGGGCGAGGCGTACCTCCGCGACGATTGGGTCGACATCATCCGACGGATCCGGGAGCGCGGGATGATGGCGCTCATGACGACCGGGGGCCGCGGGCTCACACCGGAGCGCTGCGAGGCGGCTGCGGAGGCCGGCCTCCAGAGCGTGAGCGTCTCGATCGACGGCGACGAGCGGACGCACGACCGGCTGCGAGGCGTCGAAGGGAGCTACCGGGCCGCCATCGCGGCGGTCCGGAACCTTCGCGCGGCGGGCATCAAGGTCTCGGTCAACACGCAAATCAACCGTCTCTCCATGCCGTTCCTCGGAGACGTGCTCGAGCTCATGGGCCAGCTCCAGTGCCACAGCTGGCAGATCCAGCTGACGGTGGCGATGGGCCGCGCGGCGGACGAGCCGGACGTGCTGCTCCAGCCCTACGACCTGCTCGAGCTGTTTCCGCTGCTCGCGAAGTTGAAGTCGCGCTGCGACGAGCTCGGCGTGCGGATGTGGCCGGGGAACAACCTCGGCTACTTCGGGCCCTACGAGTCGGTGCTGCGCGGCTCGATGCCGCGCGGTCACATGTATTCGTGCGGGGCGGGCCGCTCGACGCTCGGCATCGAGGCCGACGGTTCGATCAAGGGCTGTCCTTCGCTGCCGACCGACGCGTGGGTGGGCGGCAACATCCGCGATCACTCGCTCAAGGACATCTGGGAGCGCGCCGAGCCACTCCGCTACCCGCGAGATCGTACGGTCGAGGACCTCTGGGGCTACTGCCGCACCTGCTACTACGCCGACGAGTGCCGCGCGGGCTGCACGTGGACGGGCTTCGTTCTCTTCGGCAAGGCCGGCAACAACCCCTACTGCCACCACCGCGCGCTCGAGATGCAGCGCGAGGGAAAGCGGGAGCGCGTGGTGAAGGTCGAGGACGCGCCCGGGATGCCCTTCGACCACGGCAAGTTCGAGGTGGTCATCGAAGACACCCCGGCGCTCTCCCACGATCCGAAGTGAACTGGCCAGTCACCCTTCGACCCCGCCCGAGGAGCCACCCGGGCGCTTCCCCTGGAGTACTCCGATGACGCTTCGTCCGTGTAGTTCGTGTGCTCGCCACATCCGCGCGACCGAGAACGCGTGCCCCTTCTGCCACGCCGTCCTCGAGCCATCGCCCACCACCGCGACCGGGCCCAGCGTCGGGCGCCTCGGGCGAGCCGCCCTCTTCGCCTTCGGCGCAGCCGCGACGACGGCGGCGCTGGCCACCGCGACAGAAGGTTGCTCGAGCCCGACCACCCCCGCCGACGCGAGCGCGGCGATCGACTCGGGCGGACCCGGGCCCCTCTACGGAGGGCCGCCCGACACTGGAGCGACCGACGCGGGCGCGACCGAGACCGACGCAGGGACGACCGACGCGGGGACGGCCGACGCGGGCACGGCCGACGCGGGCACGGCCGACCCGGACGCGGGCGGGCCGGGGCCCCTCTACGGCGGCCCGCCCGATGGAGGCGTCGCGCCCCCGTACGGCGCGCCTTCGGAGGATGCGGGCGTGGACGCAGGCGGCGGGGTCGCGCCGCTCTACGGCGGCTCACCGGGCCAGTGACGACACGCTCGTCCCGCAGGCGAGCTCGGGGCGCGCTGCGAGTCCGGCCCGTCGATGCGAGACATCGCGGCGCGTGCGTGTAGGATGCGCGCGTGACGCAACCCGGGACGGTCGTGGGTGGCCGCTACGAGATCGTCCGCAAGATCGCGGATGGAGGAATGGGCTCCGTCTACGAGGCGATTCACCTCCTCTCGAGGCGCTCGGTCGCGCTCAAGCTGCTCGCCCCCGAGGTCGCGCGCGACGACGCCAAGCGACATCGATTCCTCCGTGAAGTCTCGGCGCCGGCGCAGATCGGCCACGACGGCATCGTCGAGATCTACGACGCCGGCTTCGACGAGAAGCTCGGCGTCCTCTTCGTAGCCATGGAGCACTTGCAGGGCGAGACCCTGCGCGAGCGGCTGAAGCGCCTCGGGCCGGCGCTCAGCCCCCCCGGGCGCGAGCATCTCGTCGACCTCTTCGAGCGCTTGCTCGAGGCGCTCGCCGCGGCGCATCGGCGCGGAATCGTGCACCGAGACCTCAAACCGGAGAACGTGTTCCTGCATCGGCGGCGCGACGGGACGGAGGTCGTGAAGGTGCTGGACTTCGGGATCGCGCGCGAGCTGTCGATCCCGAGCGTCACGCAGACGGGCATCGCCATGGGCACGCCGCACTACATGGCACCCGAGCAGGCGATGAGCGCACGCACGGCGAGCTTTCCCTCCGATGTGTGGTCGCTCGGAGCGATGCTGTACGAGCTCCTCTCGGGCGAGCCGCCGTTCCAGGCCGACTCTGCGGGCTTGGTCCTGGCGGCTGCCATGACCGAGGCGCACCGCCCAATCGAATCGTTGGCACCTGGCGTCGCGCCTGCGTTCGCAAGGCTGATCGACCGTTGCCTCGCCAAGAGACCGGAGGATCGACCGCTCGATGCGGGGGCCCTGCTCGAGGAGCTTCGCGCCGCACGGGCCCACCTCGCGGGCGCGCAGAAACCTGCCTCCTCGGGGGCTTCCGAGCCCCTACCGTCGCCGGCGAGTGGACCGATGACGAGCCCTCTCCTGCCGCCGTCCGGCGCGTCGCCGTCCTCCGACGCGACAGGCCCAGCGCGGTTCCCCGCCACGACCGCGGGTGCTCCGCTCGCGCCACCGTCGGGTCGGAGCGTGTCCGTCCAGCCCGTGCCGGGAGTGATCCCGCACGCACCGCTCGCGGCGCCACCCCCCAACTCCCGCGAGACCAGCTCCCGCGAGGCCGGCTCCCGCGAGGCCGGCTCCCGCGAGGCATGGGGGCTCGCAGGCCTCGGCGCCCTCGTCGTGCTCGCGGGCGGCGGCCTCTGTTGCCTCGGCGGCCTCTTCGGGCTCGGCGTCTGGGGCGTCGGTGCCACGGGAGTCGGCGCCTCGCGCGAGTCGCTCGAGGCGGGGCCGATCGCATGGACAGGACAGCTCTCCGGCGGCGATCGGATGGAGGGCTCGCGGTATTTCGACACCTACGCGTTCGAGGCCGTGGCTGGGCAGCCCTTCACCGTCGAGCTCGTCTCCGACGACTTCGATCCGATGCTGCGCCTCGGCACACCGGGCGGACGCACCGTCGAGAACGACGACTGGGGCGGGACGCTCAGCTCGCGCATCCTCGTGCCCGCCGCGGAAACCGGCACGTACACGGTGCACGTGACGACCTACGGAGAGCTCGCCTCGGGAGCGTACTTCGTCTCGGTTCATCGCTGAGGACGCCGCGAGTTCGTCGGATCATCGCTCGTCGATCTCGACGTCGGAGTCACACCCGCGCCCGGCCGCGATCCAGCGAGGGGCGAGCGCGCGGACGATCGCTGCGCCGAGCGGTACATGCCTCTCGGGCGCGCGGACGAGCCCGCATCGGTAGCGAGACTCGGAGACCACCCACTCGAGCGCGGCGCAGCGCCCCGTGCGACGCCCGGTGACGAGCACGCCGAGCGGACACGGCTCGGCGAGACAGCAGACGCCGCAGCCATTGCACGGTGCGCCGAGCCTGGGCTTGGAGGGAGCGTCCGCCTCGGTCTCGAGCCGGACCACGGGCAGCGTGCGCCTCGCGCTCATGGGGAAGTCGTCGCGGGCACCGAGCCCGGCTCGGCGGACGTGGGCTCGGCGCTCGCCGCCTGGCCCACGGAGGTCTCGGGCACCGGTTCCTCGGGCGCCGGTGGCTCGGGCGCCGGTGGCTCGGGCGGAGGCACCGGTCCCTCCGGCGCGGGACCCTGCGTTGGCTCCTGCGAGCGGTCCGCCTCGGGCGGTCGCTCATGCAGGATTCCGAACACTTCGCCGATCGGGACGATGATCGCGGCCTGCCCGCGTGGTCGGACCTCGAGGAATGCGTCGAGGCCGGAGACGATCTCGGCGGGCTCGAGGCCGTTGCCCGTCCGGCGCAGCACCCAACGCCCGACCTCGAGCCACGGCGCGGCCACGGCCTGCTCGCGCACGACGAGGTCGCGCCCGTCGTGCATCCGCACGCGAACCATGCCCTGCTCCGCCGAGCTCGTCGTCCAGCCGAGGGCATCCGCTCGCTCTCCGACCACCATCACGAGCCGGCTCTCGGCCGGCGGAGAAGCCACGGGCGGCAGAACAGCCGCGGTGCACGCCGCGAGCGACACGATCGCCGAGGCCGCGATCCCCTGGGCAGCGTTGTTCCTCATGGCCTCATCGCCGGCATGGTACGCGCTCCCAGACTCGGAGGGGGAACCTCCCGCTCTTGGGACACGTCCGCGGCGGACATGTCGGGATTGCTCACGCCGCAACGCACGGAGGGTCGGTGAAACTGGCCGATCGGCCGACGCACCCCCATACTCGACCGCATGCTGGAGATGCCTCGCTCCCCCCGGATCACGGGGACCACGAAGGTCGCGCACCCCACCGTGCCCACGGCAGCCTCGCACCCAGCCGATCGGGCCTCGATCGACCCGGCGGCCTGGCGCTCGGCGCTCGCGTTGGCCGAAGCGATCGTCCCGGGCGGTGGCGACGTGCGCCGCGCCGACGAGGACACCCTGCGCGGCGTCGCGGCCTTGCTCGAGCACACGCACTCGTACCTCGCGCCGGTCTGGTCCAAAGCCGCGATCGCGCTCGACCACCTCGCGATCGCACAGTCGGGTCATCGCTTCCGCAACCTGAGCCGCGAGAGACAGCAGGCGCTGCTCCAGCGCTGGTCCCGCGATCCGGCGCTCGCCGCGGTGCTGCAGGCCTTCGCCTTCCCGATCAAGTTCGTCCACTTCGATCGCAAGGACGTCTACGAGGGGCTGGGGGGACGGCTCAACGTGGTGAAGAACCTCGAGCCGGTGCGCTGGGCCTCGCAGGTGATCGACGCGGACACGTACGCCGACGAAGACGACGTCGAGTGCGAGGTGGTCGTCGTGGGCACGGGCGCTGGCGGCGCCGTCGTGGGGCGCGAGCTCGCGGAGCGCGGCTACGCCGTGGTGTTCGTCGAAGAGGGTCGCTTCGTGCGGCGCGACGAATTCACGGGAAGCTCCGTGCAGGCGCACCAAAACCTCTACCGGGGCGCCGTCTCGCTCGGGAACAACGTCATCCCACTCTTCGTCGGGCGGCTGGTCGGCGGCTCGACGGCGGTCAACGGAGGCACCTCGTTCCGGACGCCCCCGTGGGTCCTCGATCGATGGTGCGAGGAGATGCGGACCGACGAGCTCTCGAGCGCGGCGATGGCGCGGCACTTCGACCGCGTCGAGGAGATCTTGCAGGTCCAGCCGGCGGATCGGCGCTTCATCGGCAAGATCCAGGACGTGTTCGCCCGTGGCTGCGACGCGCACGGCTGGAGTCACTTCGTGATCAACCGGAACGCCCCGGGCTGCGAAGGCTCGGGCTTCTGCGACTT
Source organism: Deltaproteobacteria bacterium (assembly GCA_046342295.1). Taxonomy (GTDB): domain Bacteria; phylum Myxococcota_A; class Polyangia; order Polyangiales; family Sandaracinaceae; genus JAFLCL01. The sequence goes on from JBKDQC010000541.1 coordinate 41,544, forward strand.
CGGCTGCCGCACCGACGCGCGGCGCTCGACGAACATCTCGTACGTGCCGCCCGCCCTCGAGAAGGGCGCGATGCTGTTCACGAAGCTGCGCGCGGAGAGGATCCTCCTCGAGCGCGGGCGCGCCGTGGGTGTCGAGGGGGTGTCTCCGAAGGGTCGCAAGATTCGGGTCCGCGCCCGGGCCGTCGTCTTCGCCGGCGGCGCGATCCCGACGCCGCTCTTTCTCCAGCGTCAGGGCCTCTGCAACTCGAGCGGACAGGTCGGGCGCAACCTCACGCTGCATCCCTCGGGTGGACTGGCCGCGATGTTCGACGAGGAGCTCAACGGCAAGGACGCGATCCCGCAGGGCTACGGCTGCGACGAGTTCGTCAAGGACGGCATCCTCCTCACGGCGGCGCAGCCAGACGTGAACTTCGGGCCGATCGTGCTCCCGTACGTCGGCGATCCGTTGATCGAGCTCATGAACTCGATGTCGCACCTGGCGTCGTTCGGCATCCTCATCGCCGACCACGGCACGGGCCGCGTGGTGACGGACGCCGAAGGCATCGCGACGGTCCACTACAACCTCGACGCCGAGGACCTCGCGCTCTACCACCGCGGCACGGTGAAGATGGGCGAGATCTGCTGGGCCGCGGGCGCCAAGCGGGTGATGCCGACCTACGCCGGCGGACACGACTACCGCTCGCGCGCGGAGTGGAAACGCTTCGTCGACCATCGTCCTCGGGCGAGCGAGCTGCTCCTCACCTCCTACCACCCGCTCGGCACCTGCCGCATGGGCACCGACCCCAAGACGAGCGTCGTCGGCCTCGACCACGAGACGCATGATGTCCCGGGGCTCTTCCTCGTCGACGGAAGCACGGTGCGCGGTCCGCTCGGCGTCAACCCGCAGCTCACGATCATGGCGATCGCGACGCGCGCCGCGGAAAAGATCGCTCAGAAGCTCTGACGCACCCGAAAACTTGCGCTCCGACGCAGCCTCGCGTTGTCTCGGGGCATGCGCGCCCCGCGCTCGCTCGCGCTCTTCGTCGCCGCGTTCCTCGCGGTCCTCGGTGCGCTCGTGCCAGGGGTGTCCTCGCAGGAGCGAGGCGCCGTGGTCGCGACCGCGTCGCAGGCCCGGCCGCACCGAGCGCGCGCGCAGCGCCGTCGCGCGCCGCGCCGACCGAACAGCGCCTCCATCGGCTATGCGTTCCGAGGGCGGCTGCGGCGCGGCGTGCTCCTCGAGGAGTCACGCCTCGTACGTCATGCGGGCGAGTACCGGCAGGCCGGCAACTTCTATGGCACGACCGAGCTCGTGGACCTGCTCGAGCGGGCCGCGGCCCACGTCGCCCGTCGCGTGCCGGGCGGGCGCCTCTCGGTCGGTGAGCTCTCCCGACAGAACGGAGGCGCGATCGCAGGCCACCGGTCGCACCAGAACGGTCGCGACGTCGACATCGCCTTCTACATGCTCGACGGGGCGGGACGCCCCTACGATCCCTACGGCTTCGCGGCGTTCGATCGGCACGGGCACGGCCTCAGCCCGAACGAGTCGCTCTCCTTCGACGACGCGCGCAACTGGGAGCTCGTCGCGCGCCTCGTGAGCGATGCGGATGCGCGCATCCAGTACATCTTCGTCGCCGAGACCTTGAAGATCCGGCTCCTCCGCACGGGGCGCCGGCGCCGAGCCTCCGCGCGCGTGCTCGCGCGCGCCGAGGCCGTCATGGTCCAGCCCACGCACGGGCACCCTCACCGCAACCACTTCCACGTGCGCATCTACTGCCCACCGGGGGACCGTCCCGCCTGCGAAGACCGAGAGCCCTTCCACGCGTGGTATCCGGGGGCGCCGCCCGCGCCCCCGGGCAGCACCGACGAGGCCGCCGCGAGCGACTGACCCCGCGTCAGTCGGGCCACGCGGCGAGGTATGCGCGCCCCGGGACGAGACCCGTCGGCTCGCAAGCTGCGCTCGGCAGCGGAGGGTCGAGGACGGCCATGGCGCCCAGCGTGCAACCCGCGGGGTCGACGGACATGCGGATGCGTCCGGGTCCGCCGTCCCCGCCGTCGGCACCGCAGGAGGTGTTCACCCCGCCGCGACCCGCGCGGGCGCTGACGCGCCCCTCCAGCACGATCGCGGGAGCCGCGAGGTAGACGATGCCACCGGAGCCTCCCCCTCCCGCGCCGGATGGCTCGCCCGTCGTGCCGCCGCCATCGCCACCGTCGGCCAGCACCCTACCGGACGCGCCGATCGCAATGGATGCGGGCGAGCTCAACCGAACCGCGCCGCCGCCACCGCCACCGCCCGCGCCGCCATCGGAACTGCTTCCGTTCTGTGCGTTGGACCCGCCGCCGCCACCGCCCGAGCCGGGCTGGAACGTGCTCGTGACCGTCAGGTCGTCCGAGGCGGCGCGGCCGATCGATCCGCCGCCGCCGCCACCGCTCCACCAACCGCCACCGCCGCGTTCGCGGCACATCGGCGCCTCGCGCCCATCCGTGCCTGCGTAGGGTGCCGTCGCCTGACCGCCACGCCCGCCCGTGCCGTGCGGACGCGACACGCCGACCTCTGGGTCTCCGCCGGCACCGCCTTCCGCCCCGACGACGGCGCCGCCCGCTCCCCCACGGCGCGCCCCGCCGGCACCCCCGCCGCCCCCGGCTCGTCCGCCCCCACCCGCCGCGCCGCCGCCCCCGGTGCCCCCCGCGCCGCCGCCGAACCGACCACCACTCGGAGCGCAGCCTCCGCCCGAAGTGCCGTCGCCACCGGGCTCTCCTTCGCCGCCCACACCTGCCGCCCCGCAGCCATCGCCGCGGCTCAGGGCGGGCGAGGGATGTCCCGTCGCGCCACCGCCGCCGGATCCGCCGTAGACGGCGGTCGGATCGATCCCATCCGCGCCGTCTCCGCCCGACACATCGATCGTCCCGTTCACCTGGATCGAGCCGGTTGCACGCAGATCGAGGACGCCCGGGCCGCTCGTCGTGATCACGACACCAGCCGGGATGTTGATCACGGTGAAGTGGTGCACGCCCGGCGTCAGAGCCATGCTCGTAGACGGCCGAAACGGGCCCTCGGCCCCGGTGCTCTCGAAGAGACACTGGCCCGCCTCGCACGTGCGACCCCCGACGCAGAAGTCGTCGCACGATCCGCAATGGGTGTCGTCGTTTCGAAGGTCGAAGCACGCCCGCTCCCCAGGGCAGTACGTCCGCGCTGGATCCGTACCGCAGGGTCCAGCATCCCCCGACACGGAAGCGTCCAATACGCCGAAGGCGTCGGGCGACCGCGCGGCGTCCTCGCGCGCCGCATCGTCGACGAGCGCATCCGGGACCACCTCGGCCGACCACGCGTCGACACCGGCCGCGTCCGAGGCCGCAGCGTCGTCGTTCGACAACGCCCCAGCGTCCATGCGCGGCGCGTCGATGGACGCATCCGCGCCGAGCACCGTCAGCGTCGCCGGGTCGACGAAGGCATCGACGCAAGCACCGGCCCGGCAGGTCTCGAGCGCCGCGCAAGAGTCCCCCACGCACTCGTCCTCGAGAACGAGCGCAAGGCGCAAGGTCTGCTCCGCGCGAAAGCCGCTGCGCGCGCGCACGACGACGATGGGCTCTTCTCCTTCGAAGCCCGTGGCCTCGAAGAGAAACGTCCTTGTCGCGTCTTGTCCTCTCGGGACGACCGCGAGCGTGATCGGGAGCTCGAGCGGGGCACGGACTTCCCGCTCGAAGCTCGGCCCTGCCTCGAGCCCCGACGCATCGAATCCCTGGGCGCGCAGGCTCACGCGGCTCAGGCGCGCGCGCACGGCTGGATCGGCGGTCCCCTCGACCATGACCTGGGTGCGCGGCCGGGTGGCGCACGCGGAGACGCAGAGCGACGACACGCAGAGCGCCGACACTGCCAGCGCGAGCCAAGCTCGCGCGAGAACGACGAGAGCTCCGTCCTGGTTTGGCATGGCGCTCATTGGAGGATGCAGGAGCCGTTGGCCCCGACCTGGGGACCGCTCGTGGCACGAGGGGGCGTCTCAGCCCTCGCCTCGCCCCGTCGGATTCCCGTCCGCGCCGGGCTCGCTCGGGGCGACCGCGCGAGCTCGAGCTCGCTCCGTGGAGGGGCGTCGGTGAACGAGACCTCCGCGGGCTCGTAGCCCTCCGCTCGGACCACGAGATGGTGCGCGCGACCATCGAGCGGAAGCGTCGCGCTCCACGTGCCCGTCGCGATCTCGACCCCATCGAGCGCGATCGTCGCGCTCTCGGGCCTGACCCTGAGCTCAGCGCGGTACGCGGTCGGCGGTGGCGGCGGTGGCGGCGGATCGGCCGCCGCAGGCAGGGGTGCGAGACGCGCCTCTGCCCTGCTGGGCGGCTCGGGCGCGGGCGCGACCACGCTCGAACCAACGAGGCTGGATGCGACCAGACCGAGCATGACCATCACCACGAGCGCGCCCCCCGCGACCCATGGCGTGGCCGACCGAACCGGCGGGGTCGGAGCCGGGGTGTCGGTGGAGGGCGAGGCCGGCAGGGCCGGCAGCGGCGAAAGCCGGGGCTCTCCTGGCGGAGTTTGGGACCGCGCGCGCGGGCCAACCACGGTCGGCGTCCCGCTCAGGACTTCTCGCGGGCTCGAAGGGCCCGTCACCGTCGCCGCGACCTCGCGCTCCGAGGCTGCTTCCTCGAGGAGCATGGAGTCGGGCGTCCCACATGCGAACGCCGCCGCCCAAGAGCTCCGGGTGCCCGCGGACGCGAAGGGGAGCAACGCGTGGCCGAGCGCAGCGATCGACGGCCAGCGACGCGCCGGATCACGCTCGAGCGCACGCATCACCACGGACGCGAGCTCGGGCGGCACGCCAGGCACCGCGAGGGGCCTGATCGGCATCATGGCGATGCGGTGCAGGATCTCGAGGACCGACTCTCCCTGCACCGGACGCTCCCCTGCGAGCGCCTCGTACAAGATGACACCCATCGCCCACTGATCGATGCGCGCGTCGACGTCCTTGGAGCCCCGCGCTTGCTCGGGCGACATGTAGTAGGGAGTCCCCATCAGCGCGGAGGTGTGGGTGATGCGGGAATTCTGCGCGCCCGTGACCTTGGAGATGCCGAAGTCGAGGAGCTTGGGAACGACGGTCTGAGCCCGCGTCTTCTGGAGGACGAGGTTGTCGGGCTTGAGGTCGCGATGAATGACGCCTTCCTGGTGCGCGGTGACGAGCGCCGAGAGGACTGGCAAGAGAGTCTCGATCGCTCGCTCGGGCGCGAGGCTCTTGTCCCGGTCGAGCGTCGCGGCGAGGCTCTCGCCATCGAGCAGCTCCATGACGAGGTAGGGGATCTCGTTCTCGATGCCGACCCCATACACCTCGACGACGTGCGGATGGCGGAGCCGGGCCGCGGCCTTGCCCTCGCGGAAGAAGCGCTTTCGGCTCTCGGGATCTTGTGCGACGTCGCTGAGGAGCGTCTTGATGGCCACGTGCCGGTCGAGCGACTCGTCGAGCGCTTCGTACACCGCACCCATGCCGCCTTCGCCGAGCAGCCTGACGATCCTGTACTGCGCGAGGCTCGAGCCTGCGGTCAGCTTGCGGGACACGCGCCGATGGTAACGAAATCGCGCCCCTCCGTGGTAGCGTCGGCCACATGCGTCAGGCTCTAGCGACGCGCCTGGCGCTCACCCACGCGCTCGCGTTCTCGGTGGTCCTCGCCCTCACGCCGCTCGACGGCCTCGCCCAATCGGCCGACGCGCTGATCGAACAGGGCATCGCACAGCGCCGCGCAGGGGACGACGTGGCTGCGCTCGCAACGCTTCGTCAGGCCTACGCGTCGTCACCGACGCCGCGCGCGGCCGCGCAGCTCGGGCTCGTCCACCAAGCGCTGGGCCAGTGGGTCGAGGCGCACACCCGCCTGAACGAGGCGCTCGCGGCGGTCGGAGACGCGTGGATCGAACGCAACCGCGCTGCCCTCCAGCAAGCCCTCGGCGTCGTCCAGGGCGAGGTCGGCACGGTGGAGATCCTCATCAGGCCGCTGCCGCCCGAGGCCCGCGCGACGCTCGGGGCCACAGACATCGGTCCGCTCCCGATGGAGCATCCGCTGGTGGTCGTGGCGGGTGAGGAAGAGCTCGAGGTGAGCGCGCCCGGCCATCGAACCGTGAGGCGCGCCGTGCGCGTGCGCGCCGGTCAGCTCAGCCGGGTGACCGTCGAGCTTGGCCCAGAGACAGCGGACGCGGACGCCGATGCCGCGATCGAGTCGAGCGCGGATGCGGAACGGGCGCCACGATCGGCACCGAGCGCCCCCGAGGTACCCACGGAACCTGCGGGCCAGCCCACCATCCCTTCGGGCCAGAGATTGGAGCCTGGCGAGCGCAGCGGCGGCGAGGACTGGATCGTGTGGGTGATCGCCGGAAGCGTGGTGATCGTCGGCGTCGGCGTCGCGGTCGGCGTACTCGCAAGCCAGCAGTCGCTCGAGCCCCCTCTGCCGGGCACGGTCGGCGCCGTCGAGCTGCTGAGGTTCTGACGCTCGCGGGTACCGCTCCCCGCGAGCTCGGTCCGTCTAGAGTCCGTGCTTCTTGATCCAGTCGTTCGTGAAGACCGTGGCCTTCTCGTAGCTGTCGCGCGTCTCGCTCTCGACGAATTTCTCGACGATCCCGCCGACGCCGAAGATGTTCACGCTGATGTCGACCTCGCAGATCCGCTCGATCCGCTTGTCGCCCCGCGGCTCCACCCAGAACTTGCCGCCGATGCGCACCTTGTCGGCGAGCTTCGAGAGCGTGATGTCGTAGGTCCAGATGCGGCTCGCCGGATCGAATCTCCCCTGCTCCACGTAGGAGATGGAGCCGCCGACGAGCTTCTGCACCACGGCAGGAGCGTCGCTCTTGGGCTCGAGGTTCTGCTTGCGCGTGCGCGCACCGCCGGGCTCGCCGGTCAGCTCGACGAGCTCCCACTTCCTGAATTGCAGGGCCTCGACGTAGAGGCCGCGGTTGTAGTCGCCGTCGAAGAAGATCTTCGACCAGTAGGTGTCCGCGTCCGTGTGGAAGATGTTTCGGCAGGTGAACTTCATCGCGGGCGCGAGGATAGGAGAACCGCGCGCCGCGTCCAAGCTCGCACCACCGGTCTCCACGGGGGTCTTCCTCCCCCGTCCGCGATCACGCCCTGACCCGGGCGCGCAAAGCGAGAGCAACGCGCGTCGTGTACTGTGGCGGGATGCGAGTCGTGGTCGGTCTGTGCGCCGCCTTGACGGCGGGCTGTTTCAGCACGAGCGGGCGCGGCGAGGACGCCGCACGCCCCGACGATGGCGGCGTGCTCGAGGACACGGCGGTCGGGCCCGACGCCCAACCCGACGCGCCTCTCCCCACCGACGCCAGCCCCGACGCGCCCTCGTGCGAGCCGGTCGAGGAGCGCAGCATCCGCTTCTGCGTGCTCACCCCGACGGGCACCATCCCCGCCGGCGAGCCGTACGCGCTCCGCATCGAGCGCTCGTCGTGCCTCTGTGCCAGGCGGAGCTGCGGCGTGCGCGTCAGAGAGGGACGCGTGGAGCTGAGCGTCGAGACGTGCGGTCCGGAGCTCGTCTGCGACGAGTGCACGACGGAAGTGGAGTGCGCGCTGCCTCCGCTGCCCGAAGGCACGCACGAGGTCTACGTCGATGGCGTGCTCTCGGGGACGGTGCGCGCCGCGCCGCGCCGCGTGGTGATGGACGCGCAACCCGCCTGCTGGGCGGTCCCCGAAGAGCCCGACGAAGGGCTCCGCTGTGACGCGAGCCTGGTCGCGCGCCCCGGACCGGACGAGCTCTGCCACCGAAGGCTCGAGGACGTCGGGACCTTCGTGTCGTTCGACGTCGCGTTCGACTGCGGGGGATGCTTCGACTGGAGCGCCGGCTGCGAGGCCATCCGCGAGTCGCCGCGGAGCGTGCTCTTGCGGCCTCGTTTGCAGACGTGCGCGTGCGTCGAGAGCTGCGGGTGCGACCCGGACGTGTGCTTCCCGCAGACCGTGCGGTGCCAGACCCCTGCGCTGCGCGACGGCGAGTATGACGTGATCCTCGAGGGCCCGGACGGGACCCGCACGCGCGTCTCGCGGCTCGAGGTGCGCGACGTCGGCTCACCCGGCCCGGTGGAGTGCACGACGCTGCCTTGATCCGAGGACGGACCGGAGCGTCGTCAGATCCGAACGCCGAGGACGACGACCGTGATGTTGTCCTCGCCGCCGTTCACGTTCGCCTTGGCGACCATCTCCGTCGCAGCCTTCTGGGGGTCATCGACGTTGGCGATGCAGATCGCGAGGATGTCTTCGTCCGTGATCATGCCGGAGAGGCCGTCGGAGCAGAGCATGTAGAGGTCGCCCGGCTTCGGGGTCTCGGGCACCAGGTCGACGACGACCGAGTCCTGCATGCCGAGCGCGCGGGTGATCACGTTCTTCGGCAGCTCCTCGCGCTGCTCGGGCGTGAGATCCGGCAAGACCGCCAGGTAGTCGTTGAGCAGCGAGTGGTCTCGCGTGAGCTGGGTGATCTCGCCGTTGCGCACGCGGTAGCAGCGGCTGTCGCCCACATGCGCGACGTACATGCGGCCGCGGTCGCGCGACACCAGCGCGCCCACGATGGTGGTCCCCATGCCGTGCACTTCTCGATGGCGCGAGCTCGTGTCGAAGATGCGCTTGTTGGCGACGCGGATGCCCGTGATGAGCCGGTTCTCCTCGACCGTGAGGTGCGGGTCGAAGTGGAAGGGCCAGGTCGCGTCTTCCTTCGAAGTCGCCTGAAAGAAAGACGCCATCGTGTGGGTCGCCATCTTGCTGGCGACGTCTCCCGCGCGGTGCCCCCCCATGCCGTCGGCGACGATGTAGAGATCGAACTCCGGCAAGATGCAGAACGAGTCTTCGTTGTGCTCTCGCTGCTGTCCGACGTCCGTGACGCCTGCGGCGACGATCTCCATACGGTGAGAAAGGTCGCCAATCGGAGGCAGGGGTGTCAAGTGTCTACCCCCGCTGTCGGATCCCGGCCCGCGCGAGCCTCCCCGAAGCGGGACCGTCGGCCCGTGGTAGCGTCCGCGCCCATGACGCATTCGCTCCGCATCGCGCTCCTGCCCGGCGATGGCATCGGCAAGGAGGTCATGGCCGTCGGCAAGGCGCTCCTCGAGGCCGTTCGCGCACGACGCGGCCTCGCGCTCGAGCTCGTCGAGCTCGACCTCGGAGCCGATCGCTTCCTCCGCGACGGCGCCACCTTCCCGGAGGCCGACCAGCGTTTCGTGCGGGACGAGTGCGACGCGGTGCTGCTCGGCGCGATCGGAGACCCCCGCGTGCCGAGCCTGGACTACGCGCGCGACATCCTCTTCGGGCTCCGCTTCGGACTCGATCTCTACTGCAACGTGCGCCCCGTCGTGTGCTTGTCGGACTCGCTCATGCCGATCGCCGGCAAGCGTGCCGAGCACTGCAACATGGTGGTGTTCCGAGAGAACACGGAGGGCGTCTACGTCAACGTCGGCGGCAACTTCAAGAAGGGCACGCCCGACGAGGTCGCGATCAACGAGGATCTCAACACGCGCAAGGGCGTCGAGCGCGTGATCCGGGCGGCCTTCGGGTTCGCGCGGGCGCACGGGCGCAGGCGCGTGCACCTGAGCGACAAGTCGACCGCCATGGCCTACGCACACGGCCTCTGGCTGCGCACGTTCAAGGAAGTGGCGGCCGAGTTCCCCGAGATCGAGGCCAAGCACGTGTACGTCGACGCGCTCTGCCTCCAGATGGTGCGCGCGCCCGAGAGCTACGACGTCCTCGTCACGAACAACCTCTTCGGCGACATCGTCACGGATCTCGGCGCGGCTCTCCAGGGCGGCCTCGGCATGGCCGCGAGCGCGAACGTGCGGCCGGACGACGCGCGCTGGACGAACGTGAGGGCGCGATGCCGCGGCATGTTCGAGCCGGTGCACGGCAGCGCGCCCGACATCGCGGGCAAGGACCTCGCGAACCCGCTCGCGACGGTCCTCACGGTGGGGATGATGCTCACGCACCTCGGAATCGAGGACGAAGAGGCGAAGCTCACGCAGCTCGTGAAGGACGCCGTCGCGGCCGGCATGACGACGCGCGATCTCGGCGGCGACAAGAAGACGAGCGAGGTCGGTCGCTGGGTCCTCGGGCAGCTCTGACGGGCGAGGCGAGGGAGCGGCCGAGACTGGCTCGGCCGTCAGAGACAGCTCGCCGAGACCTCGCACCACACGCCGTTTCCGGGCTCCATGCCGCGAGGCGCGACGAGGAGGATGCGGCTCTGGAGACCGACGATGTTGCCGTCCTCGAGCTTCACCTGGTAACCGAACGGGTAGACGCGCATGCACTCGACCAGCGCGTCTCCGCGGTACTCGAAGTCGATCTGGTAGGACAGCAGCGTGCGGCCGACGACGCCGACGAAGCGCTCGCCATCGATCTGCGAGACGCTCGAGAGCGGCGTGGCGGTGACGGCCGTCGCACGGAGAAAGTGGTCGTTGGCGCTGGTGCCGTCCCCGAGCGGCAGGGGCCGCGCCGAGAAGCCGCCGACGTACGAGCCGCCCTCGGCGCGGATCGCGTACGTGAGGGAGACCGAGCTCGTCGCCAGGCGATCGGTCGGGAGCACGACGAGCTGGTCGCGGTCGGGAGAGTCGACCATCAAAGCGTCCGAGACGACCAGGAGCTCGACGAGATCGGAGAAGCCGTCGCCGTCGGTGTCGGGGTTCTCGGTGGCGGTCCCGCGCGAGAGCTCGGTGAGGTCGCAGAGGCCGTCGCCATCGGAGTCGAGGTTCGCCGGTGCATCGGGCAACTCGACGTGCGCGTCGGGGCCCCCGCGGTTGCCGCAGCCAGCCGCGACCGCGAACAGCGCCGCGGCCACGACGCGCACCGCGCGCCGAAGCACCCAGCTCTCGTCCTCGGCCGTGCGTGTCACCGCGGGAGCGTGCGGCTCCTCCCACCTCGGGGCAAGGACGTGCTTGCCGGCCTCCCCGCCCGACGCTAGATCCGGTCGCGGTCGCGGTCGAGCCGGCCCGGACGCAGGCCCGCCTCCGCCCACCCCGCGCCGCGAGCCAGAATCGCCTCGGCGCGGGGCAAAGGCTGTCCCGGCGATTCTGTGCAGAGGGTGCCACCGGCATGAACCTCCCGAAGAAGCCCCTCGATGCGACGGCTGCGGGCAAGACGACCGCGCCCATCACGTTCCGGTACCGCTGGCAGGACGCCGCGCTCTACGCGCTCGGCATCGGCGCGGGGCAGAGCGATCTCGCCTTCCTCTACGAAGGTTTGCCCGGCGACCCGCCGATGAAGGTCTTCCCTACGTATGCGGTCATCCCGACGTACGAGGCGTGCAAGGCGATGTTCGACGTCGTCGGCGGTGACTTCGGCGGCGTGGTGCACGGTGGTCAGACGATCCGCCTCCACAAGCCCTTCGCGCCGAGCGGGACCCTGACGACGGTCGGCAAGGTGGCGAGCGTCGGGGACCTCCGCCGCATGGCCCAGGTCGTCTTCTCGACCGTCAGTCGCGACGAGACGGGCGATCTCGTCTGCGAGACCGAGTGGACGATCATGTTCCTCCTGGACGGTGGCTTCGGCGGCGAGGCGCCGCCCAGGAGTGTCCGCGTCCGCGCCCCCGAGCGCGCTCCCGATTGGAGCGAGGAGTACGCGACGAGCCCCTCGCAGGCGCTGCTCTACCGGCTCTCGGGCGACCACAACCCTCTGCACGCCGACCCGCGCGCGGCCGAGGCGGCCGCGAAAGTGACGGAGGGTCGTCCCATCCTCCACGGTCTCTGCACCTACGGCTACGTGGGCCGCGCCGTCCTCGAGCACGAATGCGGCGGCGACCCGAGCAAGCTGAAGCTATTTTCGGGTCGCTTCTCCAAGCCCGTGTGGCCCGGAGACACGCTCGTCGTGAAGGGCTGGCGCGAAGAGGGGCGGGTCATCCTGCAGGCGGGCACCAAGGAGCACCCGGAAGAGCCCGTCTTCAGCAACGCGTGGGTGGAGATCGCACGCTGAGCTCCGGGCGGCCCGACCGTCTGGCTCCAAGGAAGCGCCCGGACCCTCTGGTTCCGAGGGAGCTGGTTCCAACAAAGCGAGGACTGTCATGAGGAAGCTGAGCAAGGAGATCTGGATCGTCGGCGCCAAGCGCACTGCGTTCGGCGAGTTCAGCCAGTCCTTCAAGGACATCAGCGCGATCGACCTCGCGGTGATCTCCACGAAGGCTGCGATCGCGCAGGCGGGTCTCAACGCCGACGAGATCGATCAGGTGGTCCTCGGCAACGTGCAGCAGACCTCCAAAGACGCCATCTATGGCGCGCGCCACGTGGGCCTCAAGGCGGGCGTCCCGATCGATCGCCCCGCGCTCACCGTGAACCGACTCTGCGGCTCGGGCTTCCAGGCCGTGATCAGCGCCGCCGAGCAGATCGTCCTCGGCGAGGCCAAGGCCGTGGTGGCGGCGGGCTCGGAGAACATGAGCCAGGCACCGCACGCGGTGTGGGGCCTGCGCGACGGCGGGGCGAAGTTCGGCAAGGCGCCGGAGATGGTCGACACGCTCTTCGCGGCCCTGCACGACACCTTCGCGGGCTCGCCGATGGGGATGACCGCCGAGAAGCTCGGCACCCAGTACGGGATCACGCGCGAGCAGTGCGACGCGCTCGCGATGCGCAGCCAGCAGCGCTGGGCGGCGTGCTGGGAGGCTGGCGGCTTCAAGGACGAGATCGCGCCCGTCGAGCTCCAGGAGAAGAAAGGCGTCAAGGTCATCGACAAGGACGAGCACCCGCGCGTCTCGACGATGGAGCAGCTCGCGAAGCTCCCGTCGGTCTTCAAGAAGGATGGCCTCGTCACCGCGGCCAACGCGTCCGGCATCAACGACGGCGCCGCGACGCTCATCGTGGTGGACGGCGAGTGGGCGAAGTCGCGCGGCCTCACGCCGCTCGCGAAGCTGATCTCGTGGGGCACGGCGGCCGTCGACCCGACGATCATGGGCATCGGGCCCGCGCCCGCGATCCGCAACGCGCTCGAACGCGCGGGCCTCGCGCAGGACGAGATCGATCTCTTCGACGTGAACGAGGCCTTCGCAGCGCAGTTCCTCGCCGTGGAGAAGGAGCTCGGCCTCGACCCCGCCAAGACGAACGTCAACGGCGGCGCGATCGCCCTCGGTCATCCGCTCGGCGCGAGCGGAGCGCGCATCACGGCGAACCTCGTCTACACGCTGCGTCGCCACAACAAGCGCTTCGGCGTCGGCTCGGCATGCATCGGCGGCGGCCAGGGCCTCGCCGTGCTGCTCGAGCGCGCCTGATCGCCTTCGAGACGGATCAGGCCGTCGGCGCCTTGGCGGGTGTGCGCGCCACGAGCAGGGTGCCCACGAACACGAGCCCGGCGCCTACCCACGTGGTGGGCGTCGGGAGCTCGCGAAAGAGAAGAACGCTGAACACCATCGCGAACGCGACCTGCGCGAAGCTCGCAGCGGTCGCGCGCGCGGCCGTCTCCTGCTGGAGGGCCTCGGTCATCTTCACCTGTCCGATCTGCGTCGCGACGCCCACCACGAGGAGCACCAACCACTCGAGCGGGGTCGGCCACGTCCACACCGGCCACGCGAGCGGCAGGGTCAGCGGGATCACGAGGAGCGGAAGCTGGAACACCACCACGCGCGCGTCCTCGTCCTTGAGCTTGCGGACGACGAGGTAGACGAGCGCGCTCACGAGCGCACCGAAGAGGCCGACGAGCACCCCCGTGCTCGAAAGCGCGACGTCGCCCGCGACGCCCCCGAAGAGCGTCGCAGGGCGCGCGATGAGCAGGACGCCCGCAAAGCCGGCGAGCGTGCCGAGTACGTCACGCGGGCCGGGCTTCTCGCCGAGGGTGAAGGGCGCGAGCGCCGCGACGAGCACGGGGTTGAGGAATTGGATGACCGTCGCCTCCGCGAGCGGGAGCGAGGTGAGCGCGTAGTAGTAGCAGTGGAGGCCCACGCACCCGAGGAGGCCGCGCACGAGGAGCCAGCGCGTGTCCTTGCCCCAGGGCGAGAGGCCCGCGCGCCGCAGGGCGACGCCGCTCAGGACGAGCGTGATCGCGCCCCGGAAGATGGCGATCTCGGGGCTCGGGATGCGCGAGCCTGCGAGCTTGACCATCGCCGACATCACGCTGAACGCGAGCGCGCTCCACAGCATCGCGCGCACGCCCGGGGAGAGGGCCGAGGGCCGGACGGGCGTGTCGGAGGGCGAAGACATCCGCGGAGGCCGGATGTCCCACGAAGCGCGCGGCCCCTCCAGCCAACTCAGCGCGCTTGGTGGACCGAGAGCGTGCCGACGTAGAGGAAGCCGACCATGAAGAGGAGCACGAAAGGCACGCTGGCCCAGGCGCCGATGAGCATGCCGATCGCGATCGTGCTCACGAAGTAGAGGCCCAAGCCCACCTCGAGCCAGGAGACGAGCTCCTTGCTCGCGCGGTACTTCTTCTTGGTCCAGCTCTCGTTGTTCTTCGTCACGCCGTGCTTGGGCGTGCGGACGAACTCGCTCTCGCTGCCGAAGAGGCCCTCGACGACCGCGCGGGCGTTGTTGAGCGAGAGACCGATGCCGAGGGCCATCATGAGCCGCAGCCGCATGATCGCCTCCCAGAGGTTGCCGTAGAGCGCGCGGTGCGTCGTCAGGTAGAAGAGGACGATCGAGCCGCTCGTGAGGGCGAAGAGCGGCACGTCGAGCAGGAGCAGCTCGGGGCGGTTCATCTCTTGACGCAGCACCATGTTCGGAAGCTGCAACACCGCGAGCGCGAGGAGGAACAGGTAGGCGAAGTTGTCGGTGAGGTGAAAGATCACCTCGAGCTTCACCTTCCACGGGATGTCCGCGCGGAGGATCGTGGGGATGAGCTTCTTGGCCGTCTGCGCGGAGCCCTTGGCCCAGCGGAACTGCTGCGTCTTGAAGCTGTTCATCTCGCAGGGAAGCTCCGCGGGCGCGAGCGCGTCGGGGACGTACACGAATCGCCAGCCCTTGAGCTGCGCGCGGAACGAGAGGTCCATGTCCTCGGTGAGCGTGTCGTGCTGCCAGCCGCCGGCGTCGACGATGGTGCTCTTGCGCCAGATGCCCGCCGTGCCGTTGAAGTTGAAGAAGCGGCCGGAGCGGTTGCGGGCGATGTGCTCCACGACGAAGTGCCCGTCGAGCATCATGGACTGCACGCGGGTGAGCATGGAGTAGTCGCGGTTGAGGTGACCCCAGCGCGCCTGCACCATGCCGACCTTCGGGTCGGTGAAGTGGTGCACGAGGTCGAGGACGATCGAGCGGGTGGGCACGAAGTCCGCGTCGAAGACGAGCAAGTAGTCGCCCTTGGCGACGTGGAGCCCGGCCTCGAGCGCGCCCGCCTTGAAGCCCGTGCGGTCCGTGCGGTGGAGGTAGACGGCGTCGTAGCCGCGCTCGACGAGCTCTTCGACCTTGGCCTTGGCGATGCTCTGGGTCTCGTCGGTGGAGTCGTCGAGGACCTGAATCTCCAGCTTGTCCTTCGGATAGTCGATCCCGGCGACGCTCTCGATGAGGCGCTCGGCGACGTACATCTCGTTGAACATCGGGAGCTGCACGGTGACCTTGGGCAGCTCTGCGAACTTCGACGGGGCCTCGGGCGCGCGGCCCTTGTGCTTCCAGTAGAGATACAGCAGTTGCGCGCGGTGAAAGCCGTAGACGGCGAGGACCGTCAGGATTCCGAGGTAGAGCGCAATGACGACGAGCTGGAGGATCTCGGTGGTGGACATCGGTTCCTTCGCGTCGCTTCGTCCACCCCGTGACCACGGGGTGTCGAGCGCGCCACCTATGCCACGTCGATTGTCACGCGATTGTACTTCCTCGTGATTTTTCGTCGGATCGCGTCGGGCCTTGACCACGACCGTCAGGAACCTCGTAGGTTCACCGTGTGACCGTCAGCGAGGTTCTCGATTCGTCTCGGACACCCGATGGCAAACACATGATTCTGATGCGCGAAGGGGACGCGCTCACGATCTTCGTCGAGGAGCGCCTGCTGATGTCGAGCCGGCTGCATGGCTCCGAAGATGCGCTCGCGGAGGTGGGTTGCGAGCACTTGGTCGGGCGGCGAGCGCGGGGGCGGCGTCGCGCCACGGCACGCGTGTTGGTGGGCGGGCTCGGCCTCGGCTACACGCTGCGGAGGGCGCTCGACCTGCTCGGCGAGCGCGACGTGGTCGAGGTCGCCGAGCTGATGCCGGCGATCGTGCGCTGGCACCGCGAGGGACCCCTCGGCGCGCTCGCGGGACGGCCGCTCGACGATCCTCGGAGCGTCGTCGTGCTCGGAGATCTCGGGGCGCACCTGCGCGCCGTCGAGGAGGAGAGCTACGACGCGATGCTGCTCGATGTCGACAACGGGCCCGAGGCGCTCTCGTCACGGGCCAACCGTTGGTTGTACGGCACCGAAGGCCTCGCGCGGATCGCCGGCCTCCTCGCGCCGCGAGGGCGGGTCGTCTTCTGGTCGGCCTTCGAGGACCGCGCATTCGCGGGCCGCCTCGCTGCCAGCGGCCTCGACACTCGGATCGTCCGGGTCGGGCAAGCGGACCGCCGCGACCGCCAGAAGCACGTCCTCTTCGTCGGCGCGCGGACCTGACGACGCGCCCGCGGACCGAACGCTCGAGCCGCAGGGCGATCGCCGATTCACCGTCCTCGTCGGCGCTGGCGACGGGCGCGCGCACCGGCTCCGAGCAGCAGCGCCCCGAGCGCGACCGAGAAGGACGGCAGCGCCGTGCCCGCCGCGACCGAGCATCCGCCCGTGGCGCCCGGCGAACCTGCGTCGGGGCGGGCGCTCGCGCCGCTGTCGATCGGGGCCGGGCTCGCCGCGTCGGCCGCCGCGACCGTCGCTGCGTCGGCTTGCACGGGGGCCGCATCCTCGAGCCTCGCGCCCGCGTCCTCGACGGTCACCTCGCGGATCGAGATGTCCGCGCAGTGGTAGTAGAAACAGGGTGCGCCGTGGCTCGACATCCATTGCACGATCTGCAGCGTGCAGTGCTCGCAGCTGACGCCGTCGGGCAAGGTGACTTCCAGGGTCTGCTCGCCGGTGAGCGGCGACGTGTGCGGCAAGAGGCCGTCGCCGAGCACCGGAAACACGGGGGGATCCATGATGGGCACGCTGCCGCAGGCGGTCGCGCCCGGTGTGACGGGCGGGTCGGGCGGAAGCTCGCTGCGATCCGTCGTGGCGAGCGCGACGCGGAAGTGACCTGGATGGAAGATGGTCTCGCGGATCTGGATCGTGATCGTCTGCCCGCTTCGGTACGCCGTCACCGCGCCCGTCGGCCGGTTCGGTCCTTCACTGCCGCAGGGGCCTGTCTTCTGCGGGTCGCCGAGGCTGTCTTGCTCCTGCCAGCTCTCGGGCTCCTCGAGGAAGAAGTGTGCGGAGGCGACGGAGACCGGCGCCGCAGCGAGGGCGACGGCGAGCGTCGCAGCGGCGGTGGAGCCTCGGCGAACGAGCGGGGACTTCATGGTGAGACCTCGGTCACGCAGTCTTGCACGCGCCGACTCGGTCTGTCGCGGAGCTCGGTCTGTCGCGGATCAGGGCCAGGCGCGGCTCGGCAAGCCATCGGTCGCGAGGAGAGCGGCCATGTCCATGGAGATCGCGACGCTCACGTGGATGAGAAAGCCGCTCCAGATCGAGCGGGTCTTCATCGAGAGGGTCCCGAGCACCACGCCCGCGACGATGGCGGCCATCGTCTCGAGGAAGGGCTTTCCGAAGTGGATCATGCAGTAGGGCACGACCATGGCGAAGATCGCCTGGCTCCCGAGCGAAGGCTTCATCGAGCGCAGCCAGAAGCCGCGAAAGAAGAACTCGAGCGAGAAGAACTGGGCCGCATAGAGCAGCTCCCACATCCAGAAGTCGGCCCAGCTCCGCGAGGCCTGGCCGTAGAACGGATAGTAGGTCTGGAAGTGCGCGTCGTGCCGGGACACGAGCACCACGCACACGAGCACCACGACGTAGCTGATCGCGTAGATCCATGCGTGCTCGAAGAAGCCGGTCGTCTCGAGGCCGTGGTCCCGAAGGCGCTCGCGGAAGACGAAGACGACCACGAGGGCCGGCACCACGAAGTAGCCGAGCACGCGGAACGCCGACCACCACGCGAAGCCCATCAGCTCGAAGTACGGCGAGCTGCGCAGCGCGGGGTCCCACGCGTCGGCGTATGCATTGAAGTGCACCGTGTGACCGAAGTACTCCATGACCGCGAGGCACACCGCGCCGACCGAGAGCGCGACGAGCGGGTGGAGGTCGTACGAGGCGCGCGCGCTCCGGACGCGCGCCGACTCTGCGTCGAGCTCGCGCCACGTCGCGAGAAAGAAGCTCGCGGGGTGGAGGTACGAAAGACGCGGGTGCGCAGCCGGCACGTACGTCGCGAAGAGCACGAGGCCCGCGATCGCGCCGACGCCGAGGCCGATCTCGAAGGCGGCGCCGCTCTCGGTCGCAGCGCCCCCGAGCGCGACGGTGGCAGCCGCGGCGATGACGACGAACGCGGTGTTGCGGAAGTGGCCGACGGCCCGCTCGACGCTGGCGCCGGTCACGTCGCGGCCGCTCGCGAGGCCTTCTGCGCGCCGGCCTCGAGGCGCGCGAGCACGCGCTCGCGTCCGAGCACCTCGAGCACCTCGTACAGACCCGGGCTCTGGCTCCTGCCCGTCAGCGAGACCCGTGCGGCCTGGGCGACGTCCTTGATCTGAAGGCCCCTGTCGGCGAGCCACGCGTGGGTGGCGGTCTCGAGGCTCGCGCGATCGAAAGAGCGCTGGGCGGCGAGGTGCGCGCGGAAGTCCCCGAGCAGCGTCGCCGCCGCCGGCACGAGGAATTTCGCGACGGCCTTCTCGTCGAACGCGACCGCGTCTCGGAAGTAGAAGTCGACCATCTCGGCCACGTCCACGAGGCTCGGGGCGCGCGTCTTGACGGTGGCGACCGCCGCCTCGAAGCGCGCCTCGGAGTCGATGCTCGCGCCCGGCTGGAGAAACGGTCGCGCGAGCGCGCCGAGCTTCGCGTCCCCGAGCGCGCGCAGGTGCGAGCTCTGGACGAATTGGAATTTCTTGAGGTCGTACTGCGCGGCCGTGCGCCCGACGTGTCCCCAGTCGAACTTCTCGATCATCTCGGCGCGCGTGAAGATCTCCTGGTCGCCGTGGGACCAGCCGAGGCGCGCGAGGTAGTTGAGGACGGCGTCGGGGAGAAAGCCCATGTCACGGTACTCCGCGACGCTCACGGCGGCGTTGCGCTTGCTCAGCTTCTTGCCGTCGGGGCCGTTGATCATCGGCAGGTGCGCGAATTTCGGCGGTGTCCTGCCGAGCGCCTCGTAGACCAGGATCTGCACCGGCGTGTTCACGACGTGGTCGTCACCGCGGGCCACGAGGGTGACGCCCATGGTGATGTCGTCGATCGCCGCGCCGAAGTTGTAGAGCGGGATGCCATTGCCGCGGATCAGCACCACGTCCTGCTGCTGCTCGTTCGGAACGTCGATGCGGCCCTTGACGAGGTCGACCCAGCCCGTCGTCCCGCTCCGCGGCGACTTCAGGCGCACGACGTACGGGCGTCCGTCGGTCGGCCAGTCCTTGGGGCCCCTCTCGCGCCACCACCCTGGGTACTTGAAATAGGGGTTGCCGCCCTTGGCCTGTCGTTCCCGCTCGGCGTCGAGCTCTTCCTTCGAGGCGTAGCAGCGGTAGGCGGTGCCCCGCTCGATCATGCGGTCGGCGAATTCCTTGTAGATCTCGACGCGTTCCGTCTGGAAGTAGGGGCCGTTGGGACCGCCGACGGTGGGCCCTTCGTCCCAATCGAGGTCGAGCCACGTCATCGCGTCGAGGATGACCTGCGTGCTCTCGGCGGTGCTGCGCTCCGTGTCGGTGTCCTCGATGCGGAGGATGAACGTGCCCTTGGTCTGGCGGGCCCAGAGCCAGTTGTAGAGCGCAGTTCGGACGCCTCCGATGTGAAGGTAGCCGGTGGGAGAGGGCGCGAAGCGGACGCGTTCGGCGGTCATAGAGGCCGCGAGGGGTAGCACGGAGCGGTCGGTCCGGGGATCGCCGCTGGATGCGCGCGCGGCGCCGCGACCGCTCGTGCGCGGTGTGGCGGGGCGTGCCGCCGAGGGACGGAGCGCTGGCGCGGCGGGACAAGCGCGGGCCATGCTGCCCGGGTGCTCGCACGCGGCGCGTCTTGGGTTCTCTGCGGCTGTCTCCTGGCCTCGTGCGACGCCGGCGCGCCCGGACGTCGCGACGCGGCGCCCGACGACGACGCAGGCGCGTTCGGGGACGACGTGCGCTCGCCCGAAGACGCGCCGACCTTCGACGACGCGCCGGTGGAGGACGCGACGCACGACGGGACCTTCCCCGACGCCAGGATGCCTCCCGCGTGCGACGGCGCGCCGGGGCGCAGCCTCTCGGTGCTGTTCGTCGGCAACAGCCAGATCGACTTCTGGAACATGGCGCGGCTCGTCAGCTCGCTCTCCGAGAGCGCTCCGCCGGGCTGTCCGCGCATCGTCGGGACCAAGCACACACTGGGCGGCGCGAATCTGCGCGACCTCTGGGAGCGCACCGACCTCGCGTCGCACATCGCGACGGGCGGCTACGACGCGGTCGTGATCACCGAGTCGATCGATCTCGCCGACATGAGGCCGCCGTTTCCCGAGCTCTTCGAGGAGTACGCACGGCGCGTCGTCGACGCGACGCGCGCGACGGGAAGCGAGCCGCTCTTCTACGCGACCGCCTACGTCGAGACTCCGACGCGCTTCGGCTTCGCGGAGATGGCCGACCCCCAGCTCGCGCTGGGCGCCGAGCTCGGGGTGCCCGTGGCCACTGGCGGGCTCGCGTGGCTCCGCGCGTGGGAGCGGACGCCGGAGCTGGACCTCTACCACCCCGACCGCGGCCACCCTGGTTACGTCGGGAGCTACCTCTCGGCGCTCGTCCTCTGGGGGACTCTTCTCGAGGCGAGCCCCATCGGGCTGACGAACGCACCGGTCACGGACTGCACCGACGGGCCCTGTCTCGAGATCAGCCCCGCGCTCGCGGCCGAGCTGCAAGCGGTCGCCGACGAGGAGCTTCGCGCGCGCTGAGGGCACGCGCCAGGCGCGCGGCTCGAACACGACGGAGGCATGCGCGAAGCGCCCGACCCATCGCCGCGAGCCAGACCGCGGAGAGCAGCATCCACGGCGCGCGGCTGCGGGGCACCGCCCGGCACACGCAGCTCGCGGGCTCGGGTGAGCCGCTCGCGCCGGCGTCGGCGAGGACCGATGCGTCGACCTCGGGGGCTTCGCCGGCGTCCGCGTCGACGGCGGCGAGACGGTCCTCGAAGACCACCTCGGCGAAGCTCTCGGGCTCCTTGAACGCGCCGACGCTCCGGGTGAGCTCGAGCCAGCCCTCACGCCCCGTTCCATCGCGCGTCGCGGATCCGTCGTCTTCGTTGATGAGCATCGAGAAGCGCAACCGCGCGCCGGCCGCGAAGGCGCGCTCGGGGATCGCCGCGCGCGGGATCGCGATCTCGTAGCTCGTGATGCGCCCGTCGCGGCTCGTCGCGCACACGACGCCCGCTCCGTCTCCGGCGAACCTCTCGGTGCCGCCCTCGCGGGCGATGCAACCCCACTCCTCGTCGTCGCCGTCGTAGCCGCGGCCTCCCGTCGCGGCCGGGTCGAACGCGATCTGCACGGAGTCGTCGAGGTAGAGACGCGCGTTGGGCTCGCGCGCCACGTGCTGGTCGTCGCTCACACGGATCGCGAGGAAGAGCGTCTCGGCGTCCCAGCGCGCGAGGAGCTCGGCGCCGAGGTCCGAGGCTATCACCGGCCCGAAGGCTCCGATCGCGGAGGCGAACCAGTCACGGGCGCCGAGCGTGACGGCTTCGTCTCGGCTCCACTCCCCGAGCCGTCCGTCGAGCCGCACCGGCGAGGGATTTCTCAGCGCGACCAGCGCTCGACGCTCGGGCTCGCCCGTCTCCGAGTCGTCGATCTGGCTGAGACAGCCTCGGTCGGCGAGATCGACGCGGCCGTCGCCGTCGTCGTCGTCGCCGTTTCCGCACGCCCGCGCGGGTCCCTCGCCGAGGAGCGCGGGCTGTGCGTCGAGCATCTCGCGGACGGCCCCGAACGCAGGCTTCTGCCGGTAGTCTCCGGGCCAGCTTCGCGGTCCGCTCGAGCTCGGCCGGCTCGGCCTCGAAAGCCCGAAGCCGTCGATCTCGCAACCCGGCTGCTCGACGCCACAGTCGACGATCTCGTAGAAGAACGTGTTCGTCCACCAGCCCACCGAGAGCTGGATCCCAAGCACGCCGGTCAGGTACGCACGCTGGGCCTCTTCCTCTGCGTCGTCACCCACCGGGATGGCGCGGTCCCCCGTCTCGCTGATCCAGACCTCGCGCTCGATGCCGTGCAGGTCGAGCAGCTCGCGCAGGCTCGCGCGAGAGATCGGCGACCGCCGCCTGAGGAGCGCGTTGTGGAAGGAGTCGCCGCCGCCGCCGGCCTCGAGGTCCTGGTAGATGTGGTGGGTGACGATGTCCCACGTATCCGAAGTGCGCGAGAGGATCACGTCGAGCGCGACGTCGCTGTCACCCACGTTCGCGAGCTCGGGGCCGAGCACACGGCAGTCGCTGCAGGCAGCCCGCACCGCCTCGGCGCCCGGGAGCGCGATCTTGTCGACCCAGGCGTCGAGCCCTGCGGCCTCCTCCCAGAACCCGTCGAGGTTGGCCTCGTTCCAGAGCCCGAAGTGCGTCACGCCCAGAGGCCGCATCCGCCGAACGAACGCGTCGACGAAGGCCACCCACTCGACCGAGCGCGCGGGCTCGTCGTTGCCGGCGTAGGAGTCGCTCCGGGCGCGTTCGACACGGGGCACCCAGTCCGGCGTGTAGGCGAGCGTCATGAACACGCGCAGCCCGCGCGCCCGTGCCGCGGGAGCGACCCGCTCCATCTCGGAGAAGTCGAAGCGTCCGGGGCCGCGGTGGAGGTCGCGCCAATTCGCATCGACGCGCACCCACGCCACGCCGAGGTCCACGGAGGCGTCCAGCACGTCGTCGCTCGGGACGTGGGTGTTGACCCCGACCGACTCCGAGCCGATCTGGGCGCCCACACGGCAAGGCCAGAGCGCGAGACCGAGGAGCACGAGCGTGAGGACCCGGACCACCATGGAGGAACGGTACCAGCGGAGTGCGCCTCGCCGCGACACGTCAAGGGCTCCGGGCAGCCTCGTAGAGTTGCTCGCTCAGCGTGACGACCGACATGAAACCGCCGCAGTTCGTGAGCACCGCGACGCCGACCTGAGGTGAGGTGGACCAGAGCAAATACGCCGCATAGGAGGAGGTGTTGCCGCCCTTTCGGTAGCGGACGACTCCCGCGAGGTTCTCGATCTCGATCGCGTAGCCCATCTCGCGACCGTCCGGACCGGCAGCGAGAGGCGTCGTCGCACGCGAGATGGCACCCGCGAGCCCCGTACGCTCGAGGCCCGTGAGCGCGCGGAGCAGGAGCCG